>NZ_CP003915.1:0-316034 GCF_000521505.1 Advenella mimigardefordensis DPN7 | reverse complement strand
AGATTCTGGCACTGTTCAGGCAGATTCAGGCGCGCACCGGCGTTGCCATCATCCTGATCACCCATGACCTGGGGGTTGTCGCCGGCGTTGCAGACAGGGTCACGGTCATGTATGCCGGCCAATGCGTTGAAACGGCAGAGGTCCATGCGCTGTTTGCCCAACCGGCCCATCCGTACACCCGCGCGCTGCTGGCATCGGTACCGCGCCTGGATATGCCGGCGGCCAGCCTGAAGGCGATTGCCGGCCAGCCGCCCGACCTGTTTGCCCCGCCCGACGGCTGTGCCTTCGCCGCGCGTTGCCGGCACGCCATGCGCATCTGCCATCAGATCACCCCGCCGGCAACCGCCCTGCCTGACGACGGCTCAGTACGCTGCTGGCTGCACGATGCCCGTGCGCCGCAGGCTGCCCGGCGTATGTAAAAAACCAGGCCGGCTTGTTCCTGCAAGTCCATTTGCGCCCACGACGCACGCATTTTCAGGTATGTTTGCATACATCGGATTCCGTGAACGAATCGCCTGTCTGGAAATTGCCATGAAAAATCTGCTGTCTGCCACCTTGCTTACTGCCACGCTGGGCCTTGCCCTGCCCACCCTGTCCCACGCCGAAAAAGTGCTGCGTTTAAATAACGTGGAGGAACCCTCCTCGCTGAACCCGGCGCTTGGCCTGAATCTGATTTCCTGGGAGCCACTGAACAATTTGATGGAAGGGCTGGTGCGCCTGGACGCAAAACATATTGCAGCCCCTGCCACGGCAGAAAAATGGGAAGTCTCGGCCGACGGCAAAACCTATACCTTTCACCTGCGTCAGAACGCCAAGTGGTCTGACGGCTCGCCGGTCACCGCGGGTGACTTTGTCTACGGCTGGACACAGTTGCTGACCCCGGCGACGGCCTCGCCGGCGGCCTTCCTGCTCTACGATATTGTGGGCGCACAGGACTTTAACGCGGGCAAAGCCCAGGCGGAGGCGCTCGGCTTCAAGGCCCTGGATGAACACACCCTGCAGGTCACGCTAAATGCCCCCAGCCTGTCGTTCCTGAACATTCTCACCAATCCGGGTTTTGCGCCGGTCAACCAGAAAGTAGCGCAGGCCAATCCCAAATGGTACACAGAGGCGGACAGCTATGTCAGCAACGGTCCGTTCATGCTTAAGGACTGGGAGCATGCCAGCAGTATGCGGTTTGAAAAAAACCCCAACTACTGGGACAAGGACGCCGTCAAACTGGATGCGGTCGATTGGGTCATGATCAACGATCTGAACACCAGTTATCAGATGTTTCGCACCGGAGAGCTGGACGCCACACCGTCTCCGCTACCCGCCGCTCTTTACGATAAAGTCAAAGACAGCAAGGAATTCATGACCGTCCCTCAGGCCGGGGTGTATTTCTATCGCTTCAACACCCAAATGCCCCCCTTCCAGAACGCCGATATCCGCCGTGCCTTCGCCCTGGCCGTTAACCGTCAGGACATCGTCGACTATGTGGTCAAGCAGGGCCGCAAGGCCGCCGATGCCTTCGTCAGCCCCGGCTTTACCGGACCCGATGGCAAAGATTTCTACCAAACCAGCAATGGCTTTGTCAAAACGGATGCCACCCAGGCCAGGGCATTGCTGAAAAAAGGCATGGAAGCCGAAAAATATACGACACTGCCACCGGTCACGCTCAGCCATATCAATAATCCTGATGACCGTAAGATTGCGCAGGCCCTGCAAGCCATGTTCAAGGAAAACCTGGGCGTGGATGTTACCCTGCAGGCCATTGAGAGCAAGGTGTTTTATACCCAGCAACGCGGCGGCAAATTGCAATTTTCACGCAGCTCATTCACCAATGACTATGCCGATCCATACAACGCATTGGAGAGTTTTGTGAGCAACTCCAGCATGAATCGCACCGGCTGGTCCAATGCAGAATATGACACGCTGATTAAAACCGCACAAAATGAAACCGACGCGGCCAGGCGATGGGAATTGTTGCAAAAATCCCAACAAGTGTTGTTCGCTGACATGCCTATTTTCCCATTGTTCTTCTACAATCAAGGCTTCATGCAAAAAACCGGGGTCACTGGCATTCTGCGACATCCGGTGGGTTATATCGACCTGAAAACAGCGGATATTCAATAAAAGCAAACGAGGGATTCCATGTATGACGTTGTGACGGCGGACCTTGATAATCCGGAACACGCCAGCGCCGTTCTGACTGTGCTTAATGCCTACGCCAGCGATCCGATGGGCGGCGGCGAGCCGCTCTCGGCCTACACCCAGAAAAACCTGATCGCGTCACTTAAAAAACGCAGCAATATGTACACCATCCTGGCCTTTGACGGCCAGGAGCCAATCGGTATTGCCCTGTGCTTTGAAGGTTTTTCCACTTTCGCCTGCAAACCGCTGCTCAATATCCACGATTTTGCCGTGCTGGCGCAGTATCGCGGCCAGGGCGTCGGCAAACAATTGCTGGCACGCGTCAAACAGCTGGCGCGCAATCTGGGCTGCTGCAAAGTCACGCTTGAAGTGCTGGACGGCAATGCGCCGGGCAAGGCGCTGTATACCAGCCAGGGCTTTGCGCCCTATACACTGGGGCCGCAGTCCGGGCACGCGATTTTCATGCAATGCCCGATAGACAATCCATAAGGCAGGAAAAATCAGGCCGCACGGAATTGGGCTGCTGCCGGGTGAATCAGGCGTTTAACCGGGCCGGCCACTTCACTATACGCATCCAGTACTCTCGTGAACCACTGCCCCACGGCTGAATCATCTTTCCAGTATTGAAACCCGAATACCCAACTGAAGATCAGATGGGCGACAACAACAAAATCAGTTGCCCCGGGCTGATTTCCGTCAAGATACGGCATGTTTTTTAACTGTGCTTCCAATGCCGCCAGAGCGGTGTGCGCATCGCCGGCACTGGCGGTCGCATGCAGTTGTTCGAGCGTACAACCAAAGCGCTTTTCCCGGCTTTCCCGGAAATACCCCCTGGCCGATTCCGGTTGTGCCTCATAGATCGCCAATAAAGAAGGCTTGAAAGTGACCGGCGTAATATGACGCAGAATCAGTTCGGAAATAAACCGGACCCGGGCTCGTCCGGCCTCGCTATCGAGCCCTAACGGGGCTTGCGGATAGGTGCGATCCAGATACTCGAGGATGTCCAGGCTTTCCTTTACCACGATATCCCCATCTGTGAGCACAGGCACCAGCCGCGAATCGGCAAAGGCGATTTTGTCCTTATCCATAAAACCAACAGGAAGACCTTCGAAAGGTAGCCGTTTGTGTGCAAGCGCAAGCCGAACCCGCCAACAATAAGGGGAAAAAACCAAGTCGGGATCACTGGCACAGAGTTCGTATAGGCGGATCATCGTATTTCCTTTGATATACAGTGGTAAATGAGAGAATTTCAACTGCAATAATGAGCCGAACAGGCAACCATCAGACGGTAAAATCAGGCAGATTGTGGCAACGTGGCGACAACAGCCAAATGCCTAAATTTTCAATCCGTTTCCAAACCGGCTTGCCAGCTATTTTTCGATACATTTGCTTGCCATCAGTACAAATGAAGCGATTATGATGGCTCCATAGTTAATCCAAAAGGAGAGTTTACTATGACCTCGCAAATGATAAAAAAAGTCTTGATTGTGGCACTGATGGGTGCCGTTCTCGCAGGCTGTTCAACCCGTCACCCAAATCGTGACCTGGGTACCGTTGGCGGTGCAGCATTAGGCGGCGGTGCCGGTTATGCACTTTCTGATGGTAGCCCGCTGGCTACTCTGGGTGGCGCCGCTCTGGGTGGTTTGGTTGGTAACCAGGTATTCAGGGACAGCGATGACCGTTATGACCGTGGTCGCCGCTACTATCGCGATGATCGTCGTCGTGATCGCCATTATCATCGCCATGGCCGCCGCGGCTGGGACGATTAATATCGGATGGCCTGCCTGTCAGGCAGCATAGCCCGGCACTTGAAACAAAGCCGCTACACACCATCACGGACGTGCAGCGGCTTTTAACTTTTATATTGTCCGGCTGATTTATTGCGATCGCAATCCCGGTACGAGACCGCCTGCGATCAGACAGTCAGAACGTAACCGGCACTTTTGACTGTATCGGCCAGTTGCTGCGCGGTAACGCTATCGCTGGCAACAATATCGGCCGATGCCCCCGCCAGGCTCACCTGTGCCGAAACCACCCCGGGCACCGACTCCAGCGCGTGGGTCACATGCGCAACACATTTGTCGCACGTCATGCCCTCTACCCGGGCCTTAATCACGTTTGTACTCATTACGCTCTCCTGCTGTTAACAATCCGCCATCCGGACTCAAGTCATATCATAGCCCAGTTCATCGAACCGGTTGTGGCGAGGTTTCCTGCAACGCAGCAACCCGGTTTTCACCGCTGCCGTCCAGATCACCGGCACGAATAACGACGCCGTTGCTGTCAAGCACGCCACGCAGTCCCACCGCGTGTGCAACAAATCCCATGCGTTCAAAATGCGCCGAGTAGTCATAGCGGTCATGATGATGCCCATGAAAGACATGGGAGGCGCCCAGTTGCAGCGCCAGACGGTCCAGTACGGTAAAACCGTAGCGGTTGCAGGACGGCGCTTCGTGCAGCACCAGAATATCCGCCTGCTCTTGCATCAGCGCTTCGTAATCGCAGGGAAAGATCGAGCTGCGATGACGCAAACGGTCGCCCTGACCGCTTTTGCCCGATTTCACCAGGCTGTGCGCTTCGTAATCTCGGGGACTATAGAATCGCCAGTAAGGTCTGGCCGGATTCCAGATGGTGCCCCGAAACACGCCGCCCAGGCCGGCAACGCGAACGCCATGGATGTCCACAACTCTGCCATGCAAGTTACGGTCGGCCAAATCGGAATCGAACAGGTTGTGGTAGAACGCCGCACTATCCGTATCATGGTTGCCGGGAATCCACCAAACATCGGTCATTTGATGGATGTCGCCCAGAATCTCATGCAGCGGCCGGCTGGCCTGAATATCGCCCAGAAAGATAACCGCATCGGGTTTACCGGCAACGACAATCTCACGACAGTGCTCAAAACCGCCATGCGTATCACCGAAAAAGAAAATGCGCGCTTTCGCATTCATGACCGCACCCGAAAATCTGACTTGCAAAAAACACCCGACCAGGCAACAGGGTAAATGGACGCTGGCGGGATGGTTTTATTTTACGCGGAAAGTTCCCGCGCAAGATGCAGATTGGACAGCGGCCACCGCCTTAAGTTCTCTTCATTGTCCAGGACGGTGGCGGCCATGTCAGCAGAACGCTGACGCTATTGCTGTTGCTGCGGTTTGAAGTTCAGGACTTTAACCGTATTTTCCGTGACCTTTTCCTTGCTGAAGGCTAGCGGAATATACTCGCCCTTCGCCCAGATGGGCGCCAGATCACGGTATCCGGGCTGGCGTGGATCGCCCGATTGTCCCGGGGTATTGATGACACGGGAATCATCCCACTGCCCGACATCAAGCACCATACGAAAAGAAGCACCCGCCGTGAGGTTATAGCTTTTTTCACCGTAGCTGGTCGCCATGGGTGTATAGCCGGAACCGCCTATCGGACCCGCATTCACATTAAACGTCTTTTTCTCTTCATCCGACAGCAGCGCATTCATGGGATGCAGGAATACGGCCTGGTGCAGCGTGCCCCATTTCCAGGCTTGCGGATCGTCGCCCAGCTTTTCCCGGACTTCGGCAACGGCCTGGCCCAGAGAGTCCAGCATAATCTGATTACGTTCAGCTTCGCTAAACCAGCCATCGGGGTTCTCGATCACATCCAGCACTCGTTCCGGGTCAGCCAGGCCGATCATTTTTGCAATGTCCGGGTCAAACGCGCGATCCACCACGGCCTTGCGCAAATAGCGGCTGAACCAGACTTCAAAAACAGCCGCTGGTGCACTATCTGCCGTCACTTTACCATCCCATTTTTTGAGCATCTCCACCACCGGTTTGAGTTTCTCGTCGTCGGTGCTAACTTCCTGCAGAACAGTAACTGTGCGGATGGCAGGCAACGAGGTTTTATCGTTCTGCCAGGCTTCGGAATCGGCCACCGATGATTTATCGCTGGCGCCGATAACGCGCTTGAGTCGTTTGGCGCGAAAATCGCTGCTCCATTCATAGCCCACTCCTTTTTTGAAGGCCGGATGATCGGGCGGGATATTGTTTTCATTGGCCGTCACGATATAACCCGCTTTGGGGTTGTACAAACTGGGCAACTCATCCATGTCCCGATAGCCACCCCATTCGTAGCGACCATCGCCCGGCACGGGGGTGAGCCCGTCCCAGTCCCGTTTAACGGTAAGCCCGCCCGGCATCCATGCAATATTGCCGCCGGTATCAGCAAAAACCTGATTCTCGCCCGGTGCGCCCCAGCGATTCATCGCGGCCTTGAATTCATCCCAGTTGGTCGCCCGCATATAATCCATGGAACCGAAGTAAGGCGCCATGCCCAGGTCCAGCCAGGCGGCACGCAAGGCCCAGGCGGTGTGGCTGCCATCATCCTGGTACAGAACAGGGCCATGGCGGGTAAAGCGCAGTGTCACTTTCCGTGCCGGTTCGCCCTTAACTTCGATGTTTTCCTCGACCGTTTCCATGGGCTCCCAGCGTCCCTTGTATTTGTACTCGTTCTTGTTGTCGGGATTGATTTCATATTGGTACATATCTTCCTGATCCATATAGAAACGGGTCAGGCCAAAACCGATCTGATCGTTATGACCAATTGAAATGCCCGGCAGAAACGGTTCACCGGCACCAATAACAGACAATCCCGGTGCATTCAGGTGACTGATGTAGCGCAGGCTGGGCGCTCCATGGGAACGATGCGGATCATTGGCCAGAATGGGTCTGCCGGTCGTTGTCCGTGCGCCGCCAATCACCCAGTTATTCGACCCAAGGCCTCTCTCGGTATCACTGTCGTTCCTGACAACGTCATATAGCGCCGATACCGGCAACAGCCCTTTGTCGTTTACCGCCGATGTCTTCTCCGCTTGCTTTTTCGGCTGTCCGCCGGCTGGCTTGGCCTGCTCTGCGCCTGGCGGTAATTTGGTCAATTTCGGTGTGGCCGTTGCCAGATCATAAGCGTCCTTGATTTCTTTCACCGGTATTGAGCAAGGATCCAGACCCTCGACCAGTTTAGGATCAATGGTCGGGCTCAACTCGCGCCGCAGCCAGTCTGCCTTTACCGGATCATCCTTCACCTTGCAGAACACCTGCGCACGATCCAGTTCGTTTTTGGCGTTCAACGTCAGGCCATGGTGACGGATGCGCACCACATCTTCGGCCTGCCACAGGGACGGCTCGTAGCCCAGTTTTTTGAACTCTTCAGGCAGCAGGTCCGGATTGGCCTTCGTCATTTTTACGTATTCGTTGATGCCGGCCGTAAATGCCTGCGCCACACGTTTGGAATCTGAGCCGTAAGCCAGCCACTCGCGATACATATCTCCGCGAAACAACACCGCACGCGCCATGCGATCGCCCTCAACATAATCGGGGCCGAAATCCCTGGCCATTTCACCCAGACCACGCTTGCGCCATAAATCGATCTGAAACAGCCGATCACGCGCAGCATTAAATCCCTGCAGAAAAAAGACGTCGTAAAGCGTCTGTGCGTAGATATGGGGAATGCCCCATTTATCGATTGAAATTGTACCCGGCTGCTCCAGGCCGCTTACCTCAAACGTATCGGCAGCAGCAGGCTCTGCCGTACGGGCACTGGCAGGCGTGAACGAAGTGCCGGTAAAAACAGCAGCGACGGCAACAGCCATGAATGCGCGTTTCATATCTTCTCCTTGTATTTCAATTGTGTTAATTAATTATTTTAAACATGAACTAAATCGCGGCTTGAAACGGTCCGTCTTGTTTGCTCAGAGAATGGCACGAGTACCCGCGGCAATCAAACAAAACTGTGTAAGAAATTATGGCATCGGTTAAACTGTACTCCTGTCACTCCCTGTTTTCCTATTCATGAACACCACTGTCCCCGGCACAGAAAATCATCGTGTCAAAACCGCACTCAGGGTCATCGAGATCATCGAGATTTTTTCCCGCGAACAAAAGCCGCTGGCACTCTCGGAACTGGCCCGCGAACTGAATGCCCCGGCTTCCAGTTGCCTGGCGCTGGTGCGCACGCTATTGAGCCTGGGTTATTTGTACGAAACCTCACGCCGCCAGGGCTATTACCCAACCGGGCGACTGCTGGCCATGGCCCAGCGCATTACCAAGGCTGATCCGATACTTGAGCGGCTCTATCCCAGTTTGCGGGAATTGTGCGCCATCACAGGCGAAACCGTGGTGCTGGGTAAACTCACTTCACTCAATACCGTGCTGTACCTGGACGTGCTTCCATCAGAAAACCCCATTCATTATGTCGCCGTGGCAGGCGAACAAAAACAGATTCATGCCAACTCACTGGGCAAGGCGCTGTTCTCGGCCCTGGATGAACCGGCGCAACAGGCATTGCTGGACAAGATGACATTTACCAAACGCAATGACCGCACCCTGGTCACGCGCCAGCAATTTCTCTCAAACATCCAGGCCGGTAAGGAAAAAGGACTGTTCACCAATCTGGGCGAATCCATGGTTGATGTCGGCGCCCTTGCCTGGCCGGTAACCGTTTCGGGCGGCCATTTTGCGATTTCCATCGCAGGACCGTTATACCGGATCGAAGCCAATCTGCAGAATCATGCACAGAAGCTGCGGGTGATGTGTACCTTCATCGAACAGCATTAAGCATGCCGGGCCATTACCGATACAGGCTGCACAAAGCAATCGCCGCGCCGACCAGCGCAAAACGGTCGCAACCCGGATCGCCGTCTCAACCAGTACACAACCTGCGGCCGTCCATATCGCCGCCACAACCGGCAACACAAAGCGGCCATCCTGATCGCCACAGCCACCAGCGCAAGCCGGCTGCGGTCCGGGCCAGCATTGCGGGTGGCGCACCGTCAGTATGATTTGGGCAGGCCCAATACTTTTTCCGCGATGAAGCACATAATCAGTTGCGGGCTAACGGGTGCAATACGTGGAATAAAGCTTTCGCGCAAATAGCGTTCTACGTGATATTCCCTGGCGTAACCCATTCCGCCCAGCGTCTGGATCGCCGTCTGGCACGCGGTAAACGCGGCTTCTGCGGCCAGGTATTTGGCCGTATTGGCGTAAGCGCCGGCCGGCTCATTGGCGTCATAAGCCGCCGCCGCACGCGACACCATCAAATCAGCCGCTTCCAGTTGCATCCAGCATTGCGCCAGCGGGTGCTGGATACCCTGGTTCTGGCCTATCGGCCGATTAAATACCGTGCGCTCCTTCGCGTATTGCACCGCCTTATCCAGCGCGACCTGACCCAGACCCACAGCTTCTGCTGCAATCAGAATGCGCTCGGGATTCAGGCCATGCAGAATGTATTCGAAACCCTTGCCCTCTTCGCCCACGCGATCGCATTCAGGAATCTCGTAGCCATCGAAAAACAGCATATTGGAATCCACCGCCTTGCGTCCCAGCTTTTCGATTTCGCGCACTTCCACCTGGCTGCGATCCAGATCGGTGTAGAACAGGCTCAGGCCCTCGGTGGCTCTGCTCACCTGATCTTTCGGTGTGGTACGGGCCAACAGCAGCATTTTGCTGGCCACCTGCGCAGTGGATATCCAGATTTTTCGTCCGGATACCCGATAGTGGTCGCCCTGCTTTTGCGCACGCGTTGTCAATTGCGTTGTATCCAGTCCGGCATCGGGCTCGGTAACGGCAAAGCAGGCTTTATCCCTGCCTTCAATCAGCGGCGGCAGGGCACGCTGCTTGAGTTCATCAGAACCGAAACGAACCACGGGATTCAGCCCGAAGATATTCATATGCACGGCCGAGGCGCCGGTAAAGCCGGCCCCTGAACGCGAGATGGTTTTCATCATCAACGCGGCCTCGGTAATACCCAGGCCAGCGCCGCCATATTCCTGTGGCATCGCCACGCCCAGCCAGCCGGCCTGAGCCAGCCGCTGATAAAACGCTTCAGGATAGTCGCCGGTTCTGTCGCAGGTGAGCCAGTATTCATCGTCAAAATCACTGCACAACTGCTCAATGGCAGCGACCAGCATTTGCTGATCCTGAGAAAACGAGAAATCCATTCTTACTCCGTCGTTTAGATGTGTTGTATCACTTGCGGCCACCCACAGCACGCCTGGCCGCGTTCAGTACGACCTGTTTTTTCTCGCTGTCCATGGGCAAACTATCTACCAGTTCTTCGGTATGCTCGCCCAATGTCGGCGCATGGCGATACACACCTAGCGGCGTAGCCGAATATCGTCCCAGCGGTGCGATGGTGTGAACGTCGCCTTCGCTGGGATGATCGGTTTTGATCAAATGGCCCGTCGCTTTCAGATGCGGGTCGGTGGGCAGATCTTCGATGGCATACAGCGGCGCGCAGGGGATGTCGTTCGCATCAAACAGCGCCAGCCACTCAGCCGTGCTGCGGGTCCGGAGCACCTCGTCCACGAACCGGTATACGTCGCCAATGTTCTCAGCCCGGCGCGAATGCGTGGAGAAAATCGAATCAGTCATCAGATCGGCGCGATCAATCGCTGCCATAAACTGCTGCCAGTGCCGGTCGTTATAGATCAGTGCGCTCACATAACCATCCTGCGTCTGATAGGGCTTGCGATGTTCGGACAGCAGGCGGGGATAGCCCATGCCGTCTGCCGGCGCATCTTCATCGAAAGTACGCTGTCCCAGGTGATCACCCAGAATCATTTGCGCCATCCCTTCAAACATCGGTACCTCAATAGACTGGCCCGTACCTGTTGCGCGGCTGTGGATGACCCCCGCCAGGCAGGCAATGGCGGCCTGCAGCCCGATGGTACGATCAGCCAGCGTCAGCGGCGCATAACGCGGTTCATGTCCGCTGCTGCGTTCGTATAGCCGGGCGACACCGGTCATGCCCTGAATCAAATCATCATAAGCCGGCTTGCCGGCGTACGGTCCTTCATTACCAAAGCCATAGGCGCCCACATAGACGATCTTCGGATTGACCGCGCTGACCGCTTCGTAGGACAGGCCCATGCGCGCCATGGACTGTGGCCTGACGTTGTAGAGCAGCACATCCACCTCGCGCACCAGATGCAGGCAGGCTTCCCTGCCTTCTTCGGTTTTCAGGTCCAGCACCACTGAACGCTTGTTGCGATTCAGATGCAGATAAATCGCACCCATGCCGGGATTGCGCATGGGCCCGACCTGCCGAATGGTGTCGCCTACCGGTGATTCCACTTTAATTACATCGGCGCCCAGATCGGCCATCATCTGTGTGGCAAACGGCCCCAGAATAATAGACGTCAGATCCAGAACCCGTACTCCGGCCAGCGGCCCGCTTCGCTTACTGTCTGTCATTGCTATTGAACCTGAATCCCGGCGTCCTTGATGAGCTTGCCCCATAATTCGTACTGCTCCCGCACAAACTCCGCAAACTCCTGCTGTGTGCCGCTGAATGCATCGAACCCCAGGCGCGCCAGCTCCTGCTTGACCTTGGCATCGCTCACGATCTCATTGATGGCCTTGTTCAATGCTGTCACCGCCTCTTCGGACATGTCTGCCGGGCCCAGAAAGCCATTCCATGAATTGATATCGAAATGATCAACACCGGCTGCTTCCATCGAAGGCAGCTCGGGCAGCAGGGAACTGGGCTTGGCCGTAGACACGGCCAGCGCCTTGATTTTTTTCGATTGAACAAAGGGCATGCCGGAAGTCAGGTCAGTAAACATATAGTCCACCTGCCCGCCGATCAAATCGGTCAATGCCTGTGGCGTGCCTTTGTACGGCACGTGCAGGGTCTCGATACCGGCAGCATGTGACAGCGTAGCGCCAGCAACAATACCGGTACTGTTGCCAGAGGCATAGGTAAGCTTGCCGGGGTTGGCCTTGGCCTGCTTAACCAGTTCCTGCACCGAATTGAAGGGTTGCTTCATATTGGCGACCAGAATGAAGGGCAGGTTACCGCCGCGCGCGATGGGGGTGAAATCCTTGAGCACATCGTAAGGCACGCTTTTTTGCAGCCATGGCGCAGCCGACAGAGGCGTATTGGTGGAAATCAGGATGGTGTAGCCATCGGGTTTGGAACGCGCCACCTGCTGGGCAGCAATCGTACCGTTACCGCCAGGCTTGTTTTCCACAATGACCTGCTGGCCAAGACGGCTGGTCATTTCACGGGCAAAGATGCGTCCGACAGAATCGGTACCCGAGCCGGCCGGAAAGGGCACGACCATGGTAATGGGTTTTTCCGGCCATGCCGCTGCAGCGGTGCCCGCTGCGACAAGGGCGGCGGCGGCCAACCAACAACGTAGAGGTTTGATATTCATTTTGTCTCCAGTAAAGGGCGATGCTTCTTTGAGCGACGTTGCCCAACCTTTCGGGCACGCGAGGGATGCGACTGAATCGTGTTATCCGCCAATCAGTCCCGTATCACTCTGGCCGGATTTTCTTCATAGGGAGGCGAATAAATAACCAGCAGACGCGCCGGTTCGGGACTGGTAACGGTAAAGATATGCTTTTTGTCTGCAGGAAAAAAACAGCAGTCTCCAGCCTGCATGGAACCCCTCTCGCCATCCATTTCCACATCGGCCGTGCCGGACAGTAAATACACCACCTGTTCAATACCAGGATGGGCATGCGGCAAGGCGCCGCGATTCTGTTCAATTGTACCGACCAGCACTTCCAGATGACGTGCGCCAACGGTATCGGGGCCGATCAGCCGCCGATTGACCGTGCCATGGTGGTTGGCGGGGCTATAGCCCGGGACATCCGCTTCCCGGACGATCCAGGAACAGGCGCCGCGCGGGTTGCTTGTGTTTTGATCAGTACTGTCTGCCATTGCCGGTATCCTATAGGGTGAGCAATCACCCTTTAATTTCTTAAGTGTGAATTTATTTTCTCATACATGAATAAAAAATACTGCTAGGGATACCACCAAGGGGCTGGTTTGCCCGGCTCGTCCCGATTTGTTACAATGGCCCGGTATTAAAACTTAATCGTTTCAATTGTGTACACCTTTTGCTCCTTTCCCGCAAAAGTGCTTTACCTGTCAATCGGGCGCTCGCCGCCCATCAAATTTTGTCTGTATCGACGGCGCTACGTCGTTTTCCGCATACTCTTTGGCATACACAGTTATTTTTATAACCCTGTAAGACTTAAGGAGGCTACGGCCATGTTTTTAAAACACAAAATTCTCTGCTCGACGCTGCTCGCCGCATTCGGCCTGGGCCTGTCAGCCACCGCCCAAGCCGCCGACGCCCAGTGCGAGGTGGATCGCACCGTCAATTTTGGCGGCATGAACTGGGAATCCAATCTGGTGCTGGTTGACGTTCAGCGCACCATTCTGGAAAAAGGCTACGGCTGCAAAACCGAAACACTGCCCACCGAAACCCTACCTGCTCTGGCAGCACTGGAACGCGGTGATCTGGATATCAACACGGAAATCTGGCTCAATAGCGTAGGCGAACCCTGGGCCAAAGCCGAGAAAACCGGTAAAGTAAAACGCGTAGCCGACCTGTACACAGGCGGCGAAGCCTGGTTCATTCCGAAGTACGTCGCTGAAAAATTCCCAGACCTCAAATCCGCAGCCG
This sequence comes from Advenella mimigardefordensis DPN7, assembly GCF_000521505.1. GTDB lineage: Bacteria > Pseudomonadota > Gammaproteobacteria > Burkholderiales > Burkholderiaceae_B > Advenella > Advenella mimigardefordensis. The sequence continues at coordinate 302,449 of NZ_CP003915.1, read as the reverse complement.
ATCTGCCCAAATACAAAGAAGAATTTGCCGATCCTGAAGATCCAAGCAAGGGCCGCTTCTACGGCTGCCCGGCTGGCTGGGGATGCGAAGTGGTGAGCTCCAATCTGTACAAGGCCCTGAAGCTGGACAAGGATTTCACGCTGTACTCACCCGGCACCGGTGCTGCCCAGAAAGCCGCCCTGACCTCGGCTTACAAACGCAAGCAGAATATCGTCTTCTACTATTGGTACCCAACCCCTCTGGTAGGCTCGCTGGACCTGGTCAAACTGGAACTGCCACCTTACGATGCGGAAAAACAGAAGTGCCTGACCGATCCGAATTGTGCCGACCCACAACCCAGCGCCTACCCGGATAACCCGGTCTTTACCGCGCTGAACACCGAGTTTTCCAAACAGGCGCCGAAACTGACCGAATTCTTCTCCAAAGTTGCCGTGCCCCTGCCGGTCATGGACCAGACACTGGCCCACATGGAAGAAACCGGAGACGACTCGCGTGATGTTGCCGACTGGTTCCTGAAAAACCAGGGCGAAGTCTGGGAGAAATGGGTTTCTCCCGAAGTGGCCGCCAAAGTGAAGGAGTCGCTCTAATCGCTTGCCCAACAAGTGAAACGCCCGTTTTCGGACGGGCCGATGCCAATCCTAGCGTGTAGCTTAACTTTTAGCCATAAGAGGCACCATTGCCATGATAAAGACTAAAGTTCTATCTGCTGTATTCATTGCTTCGGCCACGTTCGGGCTTGCCCGCTCCGCAGCCGCGGCCGATGCCCCAGCCTGCGAAATCAGTGATACCGTCAAGTTCGGTGGCATGAACTGGGAATCAAACCTGATTCTGGCCGACGTCGAACGCTATATCCTTGAAAAGGGGTATGGCTGCCAGACCGAGGTGGTCCCGACCGAGACGCTCACTGCCCTGGCGGCACTGGAACGCGGCGATCTGCAAGTGAATACTGAAATCTGGCTCAACAGCGTCAGCGACGCCTGGGTTCAGGCGGAGAAAAGCGGCAAAGTCAAGCGGGTCGGCGAACTGTATACCGGCAGGGAAGCCTGGTATATCCCCAAATATACCGCCAGCAAGTTTCCCGATCTGAAATCAGCCGCCGATCTGATCAAGCACAAGGACGCGTTTGCCGATCCGGAAAATCCCGATAAGGGCCGGATTTACGGTTGCCCGGCAGGCTGGAATTGCCAGCTGGTTGCCACCAATCTGGCCAAAGGGCTGAAACTGGACAAGGACTTCGAAGTGTACGCACCGGGTACCGGCGCTGCCCAGAAAGCGGCGCTGATGTCGGCGTACAAGCGTAAAAAGGACATTGTCTTCTACTATTGGGAGCCCACGCCCCTGGTCAGTTCGCTGGATCTGGTCAGGCTGGATATGCCCCCTTACGACAAAGAAAAACAATTGTGCCTGACGCGGGAAGATTGTGCCGACCCGCAGGCAGTGAGTTACCCGGACAATCCGGTCTTTACTGCGCTCAATACCAAGTTCACGCAAGATGCGCCCACCCTGACTGCTTTTTTCAGCAAGGTGACGGTGCCGTTTGATGTCGTTAACAAGACCCTGGCCTATATGGAAGAGTCCGGCGCCGAAACCGGCGAAGTCGCACAATGGTTTCTGAAAAACCAGCAGGACATCTGGTCCAAATGGGTTTCCGCCGAGGTGGCTGATCGTGTCAAGGCGTCGCTCTGATTCCTGCTGCTGTCCAAACCAGGCAACCGCGCCGTCTGCCGGGCACATTCGTGTCCTGCGGCCCTGGCCCGGCCCTGCCTATCCCTCTATTTTGATGAATAAATACAATTATGTTTCCTGAAATTATCTCTGCGCGCGATGTGCGCAAAAGCATTGACGGGTTCGTAGACCATCTGGTCACCAACTACGCCGATGCGCTCAATGCAATGTCAGAGCCTTTCCTGCATGTACTGGTCTGGCTCGAAAAAGTCCTGCGCGGCGCGCCCTGGTGGAGCGTCATTATTGTTGCCGTCCTGCTTGCCTTTGCCGCCAGCCGTCGTGTGGTGTTCTCACTGATGATGGGTGTGTTGCTGGCCATGCTGGGTGTGCTGGGACTCTGGGATGCAGGCATGCAAACCCTGTCCCTCATGATTATGGCAACGGCCATTTCCATCATTATCGGTATCCCGCTAGGCGTGATCACCGCCAAATCCAACGCGGTACGATCCATCATGCTGCCCATTCTGGATGTCATGCAGACGCTGCCCAGCTTTGTGTACCTTATTCCGGTCGTCATGCTGTTCGGTCTTGGCAAAATCCCGGCCATCATCGCAACCGTGATTTACGCCGTGCCCCCTCTGATCCGGCTAACCGATCTGGGCATCCGGCTGGTTGATCGCGAAGTGCTGGAAGCCTCACGTGCTTTCGGTGCCTCTTCTGCACAGCAACTGTTCGGCGTACAGCTTCCCCTGGCGCTACCCAATATCATGGCCGGCATCAACCAGACCACGATGATGGCGCTGTCCATGGTGGTGATTGCCTCCATGATTGGTGCGCGCGGTCTGGGTTACGAAGTGCTGCTGGGCATTAACCGCCTTGAAGTGGGTCGCGGCCTGCTGGCCGGGCTGGGCATTGTGATTCTTGCGGTGCTGTTTGACCGCATCACCCAGTCTTACGGAAAACGAAAAAATACAGGCGGTGCACGATGAGTAAAATTGAAGTCAAAAACATCTACAAAATTTTCGGCAAAGAGCCGGAAAAATGGATTGATGCCGTTAAACAGGGCATCAGCAAAGAAGAACTGCTGGCCCAAAGCGGCCATACCCTGGGCCTGAAAGATATCAGCCTGAGTATCGAAGAAGGCAGCATCCATGTCATCATGGGCCTGTCCGGCTCAGGCAAATCAACGCTGATCCGCCACTTTAACCGGCTGATCGAACCCACTGCCGGCCATATCCTGGTTGATGACACCGATGTGGTCACACTGGGCAGCAGGGATCTGGAAAAATTCCGGCAGAAAACCATGAGCATGGTATTTCAGCGCTTTGGCCTGCTGCCGCACAAAACCGTGCTGGACAATGCCGCCTACGGCCTGTCCATTCAGGGCATCAGCAAAACCGACGCCCACGACAAGGCCCGCTACTGGCTGGATCAGGTAGGTCTGGCCGGTTTCGAGAACCAGTACCCGCATCAGTTATCGGGCGGCATGCAGCAGCGTGTGGGCCTGGCGCGTGCGCTGGCAACCGACGCCGATATCTTGCTGATGGACGAGGCCTTTTCAGCCCTGGATCCGCTGATTCGCCGCGAAATGCAGAACCAGTTGCTGGAATTGCAGGCCAAACTCAACAAAACCATCGTGTTCATTACCCACGACCTGGACGAAGCCCTGCGCCTGGGCAACCGCATTGCCATTCTGAAGGACGGCGAATTAATCCAGGAAGGCACGGCTGAAGATATTCTGCTGTCGCCAGACAATGAATACGTGGCCGCGTTCCTGCAGGATGTAAACCGGGGCAAGGCGCTGAACGCCAGCCACGCGGTCAATGCGCCCCGCCTGACTCTGACCATGCGCGCACGTCCCGCCCACGCCATCGAGCGCATGAAACAGTACGACTACAAGTACGCTCCTGTACTTGACGGCAAGGCCTTTGCCGGCCTGCTGCGCCTGTCTGCAGCCGAAGAAGCGGTTCGGTCCGGCTTACGGGACATTTCCTCGAAAGTGGAAGAAGCGCGCACTGTATCGGCAGATACCAATCTGGACGAAGTGCTCACGCATATGCTGCAATCGACTGCGCCCGTCGTCGTTACCGGCGACAACGATGAATTTGTTGGCCTGATGTCACGCGCCAAGGTCGTTGAACTGGTCAGCCCTGCTATCGACGGCAGCAATGGTGACAATAACCGCGCAGACAACAGCGAAGCGAACGGCAAGGCTCAGGGGGCAACGCCGGCAGAAGCGCCTGCAGCACAAACGCCCGCAACCCCTGCAACACCGGCCAGCGCACCGGCAGAACGGGAAGATGCTCCCGAACCTCCGGAAGGTGCGATTGAACTGGACGAGTCATTGAAAAACAAGCCGGAAAAAGCGCCCGGCCATACGCACTAAAAACGGCACTTGCCGGCGTGCCCGCCTGTAAGGTGGGTGCTCGCAAGGCATTGCCTGTGATGGCGCCTAAGGCGACACCCGCGTCCGGACACAGCTCGTGTCCGGACGTTTTCTTATGTCTGACTCATCGAATACCTTCCGGGCCCGTCCTTGCGCTCCCCGCCCGTGCAACCGAACACATCCGGATTTGCCCGGACTGGCTGCCGGGTTCCTTACTACCCCAGCGATTCACCCCAGACCAGTTGCCAGGCAATCACCCACATGGTGACCCCCACAATCAGATCCAGTATTTTCCACGCCACGGGCTTTTTGAACAGGGGCAGTAACAGCCGCGCACCGTAGCCAAGCGCGAAGAAAAAGCCCACCGAGGCGGTAATGCCACCGGCCGCAAACAACCAGTGCTGCTCCGGAAAACGGGTCGACACCGAACCGATCAGCAACAACGTATCAAGATAAACATGAGGATTGAGCCAGGTGAGCGCCAGACATACCAGCAACGTGCGCTTCAGCGAGGGTGCCTCGATCTGGCTGTCGCCCATGCTGGCGTTTTTGGTGATTGCCGCATGAAAATGCAGCAATCCATAAATGAACAGAAATAGCGCGCCTGCGTATTTGATCAACGGCACCACGTTCGCCGCATAGCGGGTCACCACCGAAAAGCCCAGGACGCCGGCCAGAATCAGCGCCGCATCGGACAGGCTGCAAACCAGGCAGACCCAGAAGACGTGGCTTTTGCGCAACCCCTGTTTCAGGACAAAGGCATTTTGCGACCCGATAGCCAAAATCAGGGAACCGCTTAAAAACAGACCAGCAAGATACGCATTCATTCAACAACGACTCAATTTGGAATACAACTGCTCATGTGTTAAAAAGGAAGCAGTCGCACAGATGACAAACGGGTGACAGATAAGATACCGGGTATTGTCACACATGCGTCACAACGGATTGGTGTAATAAGAGTCATTCCCGACCTGTACTTATGGCCTGACATTATTTTGTCTGAAAATCCTACTACCCACTATCGCACGATCTGGATTTCCGATGTCCACCTGGGCACTAAAGGTTGCCAGGCAACTGCGTTACTGGATTTCCTTAAGCACACAGAATCCGATACCCTGTATCTGGTCGGTGACATTATCGATGGCTGGCAGCTCAAAGGCAAGTGGTTCTGGCCGCAGTCGCATAACGATGTCATCCAGAAATTACTGCGCAAATGCCGGCAAGGCACCCGGGTTGTTTTCGTACCCGGCAACCATGACTCCTTTGCCCGGCATTATGTGCAGCAGAACTTCGGCGGTATTGAAGTGGTCGAGGAAACGGAACACACGACTGCCGATGGCAAGCGCCTGTGGATTCTGCACGGTGATCGCTTCGACGGTGTTGTGCAGTTTGCCCCCTGGCTCGCCTACGTAGGCGATCACCTGTACACCGTTGCCCTCACCTTCAATATGTGGCTCAACAACGCCCGGGCCCGCATGGGCATGGGCTACTGGTCGCTGTCACAATACCTGAAGCAGAAAGTCAAAAACGCGGTGAGCTACATCTCCGCGTTCGAAGACGCCGTCGTGCAGGAAGCACGCAAGAATAATTATGATGGCGTGGTTTGCGGTCACATCCATAAGGCGGAAATCCGCGAAGTGGACGGTATCCTGTACTGCAATGATGGTGACTGGGTCGAAAGCATGACCGCACTGGTAGAACATGGAGACGGTTCACTGCATATTGTGACCTGGACGCCACCGATCGTGGTGCGTGAAAAGAAACCGAAACGCAGCCGCCTGCGGGGCGCCGCAACAACACCCTCTGTCGTCGACATGCCGGCGGCTGAACCTGTTGCCCGCACAACGACAGAAAGAGAAGACAACCTGCCGGCCCAGACAGACGAACCCGATAAGGAAGAAACCCCCAGCGTGATTCAGGCCTGAGGCCGGCAGCCCCAGGGCCGAAAAACGGCTATATCACCATCATCAGTGCTGGTGGCCAGCCACGACCCCGCCCCGAAAAACCGGACACACGTTCACGCGCGTCCGGGCGTCGAGACTAAGGCCGCAGCTTATAACCGGTACGGAACATCCACGACACCACCAGAGCGCACAGCAGCAGAATGAACAGAATGGTGAACAGGCTGACGTAATGGTTCACATCGGCCACACCGTAGAAACTCCAGCGAAAACCGCTGATCAGATACACCACCGGATTAAAGAGCGCCACTTTTGACCAGAAGCCGGGCAGCATATGAATCGAATAGAACGCGCCCCCCAGAAAGGTCAGCGGCGTAATGACCATCAGCGGAATAATCTGCAGTTTCTCAAAACCATCGGCCCATAGTCCGATAATGAAACCGAACATACTGAAGGTAATGGCGGTCAGCACCAGAAACAACACCATCCAGAACGGATGCTGGATCTGGTATTCAACAAAGAAACGGGCGGTGATCAGGATCAATACCGACAGGATCAGTGTTTTGGTGGCCGCCGCGCCCACATAGCCCAGAATCACTTCGAAATAGGATACCGGGGCCGACATGATTTCATAGATGGTACCGGACCACTTGGGCATATAAATACCAAAGGACGCATTCGACACACTCTGCCCCAGCAGCGCCATCATCAGCAGCCCGGGCACAATGAACGCGCCATAGGATACGCCGTCAATCTCGCCCATGCGCGAACCAATCGCCGCACCGAAGACGATGAAATACAGCGCCGTAGACAGCACCGGCGATGCGATGCTTTGCATCAGCGTGCGAAACGCCCGCGCCATCTCAAACTTGTAAATTGCTTTTACGCCATACAGATTCATGAATCTTTCCTTACCAGGCTCACGAAAATATCTTCCAGTGAGCTTTCACGCGATTGCAGGTCCTTAAGCTCAATGCCAACGTCGCCCAGCTGTCGCAACATTTCCGACAGGCTTTTACCCGTGTTGTCTTCCGACTCTTTGTTATAGGTGTAGACCAGTGTACGCCCGTCTGCTGACAGTGTCAGCGGATAGGCAGACATGGCCGGTGGCAGTGCCTGCAGCGGCTGCGTCAGTTGCAGGTGCAGCTCTTTCTTGCCCAGTTGCCCCATCAATTGCGCCTTATCCTGAACCAGAATGATTTCGCCGTTATTGATCACGGCAATCCGGTCCGCCATATCTTCGGCCTCTTCGATATAGTGCGTGGTCAGAATCACCGTTACGCCCTGCTCGCGCAGCTCGCGCACCAGATTCCACATATCGTGGCGCAACTCAACATCCACGCCGGCAGTAGGTTCGTCCAGAAACAAAATAGAGGGCTCATGCGATAACGCCTTGGCGATCAGCACGCGACGCTTCATCCCGCCGGACAGACTGAGGATCTTGTTATCCTTCTTGTTCCACAGCGACAGCGCTCTGAGCACCCGTTCGATATGCGCCGGGTCTGCCGGCTTGCCGAACAGGCCACGACTGAACGTCACCGTGTCCCAGACCGTTTCGAACGAGTCGGTAAACAGTTCCTGCGGCACCAGGCCGATTTTTGGGCGGACGCGCCGATAATCGCGCTGTACGTCATCGCCGTCTACCAGAATGGTGCCTTCAGAGGCATTAACCAGGCCGGTCACAATGCCGATCAGGGTTGTTTTGCCTGCGCCATTGGGGCCCAGCAGGGCCAGAATTTCACCTCGGCGGATATCCAGATTGACACGCTTGAGGGCCGTAAAACCGCTTTTGTAGGTTTTACCCACCCCCTGGATGGAAACGACGATATCGTCACCATCACGACTGTTGTGAGAGTTATTCACGCAATAACCTATTTGAAATATGCAAAATTTAATATGTGTGCAGCACAAGTATAAAGAATTCCGGGCCGGAAAAAACAAATTGCTGCAAAAGAAGTGAGGAGCAAAAATATGGCCAAATGAAACAAAACCCTATTTTAATTTCCCAATCCGATACACTTATCTTAATCCACAATATATGAATGGGCATAAGAACATGGTCAACGTCGCTGGCAGTAAGGGCTATGCAGAAAAGGCGCAACGGTTTGCCGCCGACTACGAAAGCGTCACCTTCGAAAAAGTGCATAACCCGGTGCGTGGCTTTTACCCCGGTGCGCCGGCAAAAGTGCTGGATATCGGCGCCGGCACCGGCAGGGACGCTGCCGCAATGGCCGCACTCGGCTATCAGGTCGATGCCGTTGAACCCACGGCTGCCATGCGGGAACAGGGCGACCTGCACCATACCAATACCACTATCAACTGGATTGCTGACAGCCTGCCCGAGCTGGCCCTGGTGCGTGCCACCGGGAAACAATACGATCTGATCCTGCTCACTGCCGTATGGATGCATCTACTGGAGCAGGAGCGGCTGCCGGCCATGCAACATTGCGCCGGGCTGCTGGCACGCAATGGCATTATGTCCATGTCGCTGCGTCACGGCCCGGTACCGGCAGAGCGCCACATGTTTGACATTCCGGACGAAGAGACCATCGCGCTTGCCCACACCTGCGGGCTACAGTTGCTGTATCAGAAAAGCTATAAAAACGACACCCTGGGCCGTAACGACATCTCCTGGAGCTACGCGGTCTTCAGGAAATAAAGTCTGCAGGGCGCCAGCACACGGTTCCGCTGGCATCCGGATGCAGGCGACGGCCATCGTGCTCGCGCTCCCGGATGTACGTCCATCCGGTCTGAGGGCCGGTCTGCGTGCTTATCGTCGTCAGGACACGGCTATACAAACCCTGGCCGTCGGCACTGAAGTCCTCCAGCAGATCGATGAGCGGCAGGTCGCGTGCGGGATGATCAAACTGCATCAGCTCGCCTTCAATCAAGTCCCAATCGCCAGCGGGCCTGGTCGTTGAACCTGGCGCATATGCCAGCAAGGCGTCCATCCCGGGTCTGTCTGTGCCCCGCGCCAGAACGGCTTGCTCAGGGATTTCCACCATAGGATAGCCCTCATCGCGGTCCAGATGATAAATCCGGCCCCATAACCAGGCTTTTTCCGTGTGTATAGCGATGGAACAATGACGATCGTGATTACAACAGCCGGTTTTCAGCGTTCCGTACACAAATAGCGACATCACGCCTGACGCTGAATCTGACATGCTCCCTGCTCCTAACCCCAATAACCGATACCACGCGCCATCATGGCGGCCGCCAGCACAATCAGCACCAGACAGACCAGTTCGTAATGAATCAGCTTGCGAATCCGCTTGATGACTGCCGGATCCAGCACAGGTTCCCGACCTCGATTCAGACTTTTACGCCACGACAGAAACGTCATGGTCGGATAAATGGACAGCACGCCAACCGCGACAAACAGCAGTAGTTTTGCAATAAACGGGATGCTGTGGAAATAATAGGCTGCGCCCTTTTCAAAAAAAATCACGCGCAAAAAGCCCACGACCAGCAGCAACATGGCCGATGCGCCATAAATGGCGTCGGCACGCAAAATGCGCCGGGCACGTTCAATACTGATACGGTCTTTAACCAGTACCAGCTCAATGGCCAGCGTGGCAACCAGCGTGAACGCCAGAACATGATGCAGAAACGCAAAGAGTAGAGTCATGGTCTATGCCCTTGTGGTTAAGCAAAAGATGAGATTGGCACCATCCTGCCAGACAGTCTGCCCGACAATCAGCCTGCAGCAAAACGCTGGCCATGCATACGCTATGGTAACCGCAGTTCGCCGTTGAGTCGGCCTGCCGACCGGCGCGTGTCAATACTTTAATGGATAAGACCTGCTAAATTCAACCACTTATCTTCACCATGGAAAAGTGACCAGCCGCTGTCGGTTTTAACGAAAAACGATGGCCATGCGGTGTATATCGTGTTTGTCTGCCGCCTCTACCAGCCAGAACTGACCGTGATATTGGAACCGGGGTTCAGATTATCAAAGCTGCGTGACAGATAGTCCAGCAGCAGATTCATACGGGCCGTGGTGTGCGGCTGCTCCCGATAGACGGCATAAATATCGGCATTAGGCGTGTTGTAGTCGGCCAGCACCTGCACCAGGCGCCCGCTGCGCATATAACGGGCCACGTCCCATTCGGCGCGCATCACAATACCATGACCGTCCAGCGCCCACTGCACCCCCACATAACCGTCATTGGTAACCAGGTTGCCGCTTACCGGCACTTTTTCCGTGCTTTGTCCATTGCTCAATATCCACTCTGAATAGGGCAGTTCATCCTGCTTGATCACAATACAGTTGTGTTTGAGCAAATCATGGGGCAGTACCGGCCGGCCGGCCCGCTTTAAATAAGCGGCAGAGGCAACCAACAGGCGCCGGTTTTGTGCGAGCAGGCGGGTTTTGAGCTTCTGGTGTGGCGGCTTGCCGAACTGAATCGACAGATCAAAGGCATCGTCGCTCAACGCGGGCGGAAAGGCTGTCAAAAACAGCTGTATTGTGATGGACGGATATTTTTTAACAAAGCGCGACACCAGTGGCTGTATATAACTTCTGCCAAATCCCAGCGTCGCATTCAGCCGGATCAGCCCCTCGGGTTCGGACTTGAACCTGAACATCTCGCGGTCCAGCGATTCGATCTGCGCCAGAATACTTCTGGCATGTTCCAGATAAACCAGGCCTTCTGCAGTCGGACTCATGCGGCGCGTGCTGCGATTGACAAGTGTCATACCCAGGCGCTTTTCCAGTTGAATCAGCCGCTTGCTCGCGGCCGACGGCGTCACGCCCAGGCGCAACGCCACGGCCGACAGGCTGCCGGCGGACATCAGCGCATCGAAAAAATACAGATCAGCGGAATGCCTTGGATCTTTTTTCATTGATTTTCAACTTTCAGGCACAAATCCTGTGAATTTCGTCGCATTTTAGCACTCTCGATTATTTTTAGAATAAACCCAGGTTCTCTATATCAGGATAAGAAAGATGAAATCGTACAAAATCGCATGTATTCCCGGCGACGGTATCGGCAAAGAAGTGATTCCCGCGGGTCAGACCGTGCTGCAGGCACTGGCAGACACGCTCAAGCAGTTTTCATTCGAGTTCTCGGCATTTGACTGGGGCGGCGATTACTATAGGCAGCACGGCGTCATGATGCCCGAAGATGGCCTGAATGCCCTCTATGACAAGGACGCGATTCTGTTCGGTTCCGCAGGCGATCCGGATATTGCCGACCATATCACCCTGTGGGGCCTGCGCCTGAAAATATGCCAGGGCCTCGACCAGTACGCCAACGTGCGCCCTACCCGCATTCTGCCGGGCATTGATGCGCCGCTCAAGCGCTGTCAACCCAAAGACCTGGATTGGGTCATTGTGCGCGAAAACAGTGAAGGTGAATATTCCGGTGTCGGCGGCCGGGTTCATCAGGGCCATCCGCTGGAAGCCGCAACCGATGTATCCATGATGACCCGTGCGGGCGTGGAACGGATCATGCGCTTTGCCTTTGCTCTGGCACAATCGCGCCCCCGCAAGCTGCTGACCGTGATCACCAAATCCAATGCACAGCGCCACGCCATGGTGATGTGGGACGAAATTGCAGTTGAAATAGCCAAAGAATTCCCCGATGTCACCTGGGACAAGGAACTGGTGGATGCCGCCACGGCCAGAATGGTCAACAAGCCAGCAACGCTCGACACCATTGTGGCGACCAACCTGCATGCCGATATCCTGAGCGACCTGGCTGCCGCGCTGGCCGGCAGTCTGGGCATTGCACCTACCGGCAACATAGACCCGGAACGCCGCTACCCTTCCATGTTCGAACCGATACACGGCTCCGCCTTCGACATCATGGGCAAAGGACTGGCTAATCCGATAGGCACCTTCTGGTGTGCAGTCATGCTGCTTTCCCATCTGGGAGAAGATCATGCCGCCAGCCTACTGATGCAGGCAATTGAAAAAGTCACCGCCGATACCTCGCTGCATACGGGCGATCTGGGCGGCACGGCAACAACAGCACAGGTCACGGACGCGGTATGCAACCACATCCGCAGCCTTGGAAACGCACAAAAAGCGGCTTAAAGCCGTCGGTGGAGGAAGACATGCTATTGACACAAACAATCAAACAACCGCGCAACTTAACATCAATGCGCACAGCCCGCCTGCTGGCGTTCACGCTACTGACCGGCATCCCCCTGATGACCATGCATGGTACGGCCATGGCACAGGCTTATCCGGAGCAGCCGGTAAAGCTGGTGGTGCCGTTTCCTGCGGGAGGTACGACAGATGTACTGGCGCGCGCACTGGGTCAGCAACTGGCAGAAAAAATCGGTCAACCGGTTATTATCGAAAACAAACCCGGTGCGGGCGCCACCATTGGTGCAGAGTATGTCGCCCGATCCAAGCCGGATGGCTACACCTTGCTGATGGGGGCTGTGCATCACACCATCGCCACCACCTTCTATTCTTCTCTGCGTTATGATTTCCAGAAAGACTTTGCGCCAGTCACAACGGTGGCCATGGTGCCCAATGTACTGGTGGTTAACAATAAGGTCGGCGTAAAATCAGTGGCAGATCTGATTGCACTGGCCAAGCGTGAACCAGGCAAACTCAGTTTCGGCTCCAACGGTGTCGGTACCGGCCAGCATCTGATTGGTGAGCGCGTTCAGCTCATGTCAGGCGTCAAACTGCTGCACGTACCGTACAAGGGCAGCGGCCCCCTCACCACAGATCTGCTGGGCGGACAAGTGGACATGTCCTTTGACACCATCACAACTGTATTGCCGTACATCAAGGAAAACAAACTCACCGCGCTTGCCGTCACCACCGGCACCCGCTCTCCTGCATTGCCCGATGTGCCTACACTTGATGAAGCGGGCCTCAAAGGCTTTGATGCTGGTACCTGGTTCGGTATTCTCGCCCCCAAAGGCACACCGGAACAAACGGTGTCGTACCTGAACCAGAACCTGGTACAAATCATTCAATCGGACGGCTTCAAAAAAGACATGGCCAATATCGGTGCTGAAACCATTGGCGATACCCCTGCACAAATGGGCATGCGCATTGCCGATGACACAAGCCGCTATGCAGAGCTGGTGAATAAGCTGAATCTGAAAGCGAATTAGATTAGGTTTTAACGGGTATAAACCTATAAAACGGCTGCGTCATTAACACGCAGCCGTTTTATACAAGATCACTCTCCCGTCTGGCCCTGCATCGTCACCACAACCGTGCGTGCTCCGCCATGGTTCCGATGCTCGCATAAATAAATACCCTGCCATGTGCCAAGATTAAGGCGACCATTGGTGATGGGTACCGTCAGCGTGCATCCCAGTATGCTGCTTTTAAAATGCGCCGGCAAATCATCACTACCTTCATAGGTATGGGTGTAATACGGCTCATCCTCGGGCACCAGCCGATTGAAATACTGCTCAAAATCAGCCCGTACCGATGCATCGGCATTTTCATTGATTGTCAGCGACGCCGAGGTATGCTTAAGAAACACGTTCATAATGCCAACACGCATATTGGATAGATCCGGCACCTGACGCACTATCTCATCAGTCACCAGATGAAACCCTCGGGGACGTGCTTTCAATTGAAATTCTTTCTGAATCCACATGCGCTACTCTCATCACTAGTAATGACATACCGTATCAACTAAGTCGCTATTATGCATCAATTTAAACGCAGCCTGAAGCCACAAATCAATACAGAGAAGCGGCCCCAACCGGGCGCGTTTTGAAGCGACGATGCAACCACATATATTGATCAGGAGCACGCATGATTTCTTTTTCCACGACTTTATTCATATAAGTTGCGGCAGCAATCTCATCGTCTATGGGATAGTTTTTGAGTTCAGGCTGAATCAGCAAATCATAGCCGCCCGCATGCGGGCGGCGGATCAACACCACTGGCACCAGTGCCGGTTTGGCAAGCCGCGCCAGCATATAGGGTGCACTGGTCGTTGCCACCTGCTCGACCGCAAACAGTGGTGCAAAAACACTGCCGCTACGGCCATAATCCTGATCTGGCGCCAGCCATACAGCCTCGCCTACTTTGAGTGCGCGCACCAGGCCACGCAAATCCTTCCGATCGAGCATTGCCTTGTTGGAGCGCATCCGACCCTTGGTCTGCGCCCATTCCATCGCCTTGTTATTATGCGGTCGATAAGTTGCCATCATTGGCTGACACAGCCCCATTGCGCGACCACCCAGCTCCAGCGGCAACAGGTGCACGCCTATCATCAGCGCACCGCGTCCATTCTGTTGCGCCAGCTTCAGATGCTCCAGCCCGGACACGTCAAAGCAGCGCTTTACTCGTTCATCAGACCAAAACCACGCCATCCCGGTCTCCATCATGCCCATACCCAGCGACTCGAAGTTGGCCCGCACTTTTTGCTCGCGTGTTGCCTGATCCATATTAGGAAAGCATAACTCCAGATTCCGCCGTGTAATACCAACCCGTCGCTTGAGAAAGCGCATGGAACAGCGCCCCATCCAGGTACCAAGCCGATGCAATAATGGATAGGGCAATTGAACCAGCAGAAATAGCAAGCCCAGGCCAAACCAGGTGAGCCAATAGCGGGGGTGAAAAAAATCGATCTGAAAATTTCGTGAGTACTTCATAGCGTTATAGCAGTTCCAGGGTGCGTCCGAGCAGGGAACACTAACGTCTGAAGAAGCCACTCGATTGCAGTATTGACAGTTTGACACCCATCTACAGGCATCCTACCTTTCTGTCATCTGCTGAAACAGAATACGGCCACGAAGAGGAAAGAGAGGGCGTGCGGCAGCCTGGCTGGGAGAACACAAGGTGTGTCAGCCCACGCAAGCATTTGCGAGCACGGCACGCATTCCATATCCACCACCATGGCAGTGACTACAGCAGAACACTATGCATATGCGCTCAGGATAATTCGCAAAAATACACATATATGCCCGGTTCTGCCTGGGCAATGCCCATTGCGTCACCACTCAAAAACGTTATTTCAATTGAAATTTTATTGCCTCGAGCAATGTACGCCATTCAACCTGTTCTTTAGTCAGATAGGCCTGGGCGCCAGCTGCAGAGCCGCCTACAACGGTATTACCATCGGCTTCCATGCGCTTGATAAACTCCGGATCTTTGCTCACCGCCATGAACGCCTTGCTGATTCGATCAACGGCCTCTTTCGGCACGCCCGCCGGCCCGACAATCATCTTCCAGTCAACCGCGTTGAATCCTTCGTAGCCTTGCTCTGCAACGGTCGGCACATCCGGCATGGCAGCAATACGCTTGCTGGAGGTCACCGCCAGCGCACGCAGATCCTTGTCAGCAATCAGATTAATAACCGATACGGGCGTTGCAAACATGTAATCGGTCTGCCCACCAATCAGCTCGGTCAGCGCCGGCGACGCCCCCTTGTAAGGCACATTCAGCACCTTGATACCCGCCTTGTGGGACAGCATTTCACCGGCCAGATGACCCACGGTTCCCACGGTGGCCAGAGCCTGTTTAAGCTGCCCGGGTTTGGCCTTGGCCGCGGCAATCACATCGGCCAGCGACTGATAGGGAGAATCGGCCCGAACCACCAGCACGGTCGGCAACTCCGCGACCACGGCAATCGGCGTAAAGTCTTTGCTTGCATCGAACTTCATGTCCGGCATGATCACCGGATTGATCGCCAGATTCGAAGTCTGACCCATACCCAGCATCAATCCGTCCGGTTTGGCGCGGGCTACCTGAGTCATACCGATATTGCCACCGGCACCTGGTTTGTTCTCAATCACAAACTGGATACCCTTGTCCGTCTGGCTGATTTTGTCGGCAATAATCCGGGTGATGCTATCGGTCCCTCCACCCGGGGTGTATGGCACGACCATCCGCACCGGGCGCTGCGGCCAGTCCTGTGCATGTGCAACGCCGTTAATCAACGTTGCGACCAGCAACATACCTCCGGTCAGTCCGGTCATCGTTTTCTTGTTGAACATCTTTGTCTCCGTTCCCTTATTTTCAGGGTTGTTGAAAATGATCTGATGCTGCGTCAACTGCTGCATACAGCACGGTGCCCGTGGCCGATTCGGTAATCAGCAAGGTGTCGCAACGGGCATTAGTGAAACATAGATTAGTGACCGTACTGCCGGCGACCGAACGCAGTATGCGACTACACTCGCCATTGGACTCGAACACAAACACGCGTCCGAGCGACGCATGTGCTACATACAGCCTGCCCTGTTGATCCAGCGCAATACCATCGGGGCCACTGGTGCCAAATAGCGAGCAGAATCTACCGGTTTTCGACACCGTTCCGTCTGCCAACAAAGGCGCACGCCAGACCGCGTTGTCCCGGGTGGCGGCAACAAACAGCACCGATCTTTCTTCATCGATCACAATCCCGTTTGGGCTGGGTACGTTGTTCATCAGGCAATCGAGTCGTCCCGTTTTCAGTTCATAGCGATACACGGCACCAGTAGGGTCATGCAGACCGGTTTGTCCCTGGTCAGTGAAATACACTTGCGATTCATCACGAGTGACATACAAGTCATTCAATCCCTTGAATGACTGGGCATTGCGCCGCGCCAGTAATGGCTCGACGACTCTTGCAACGGGATCGCAACGCAGCAGGCCACGGCGATAATCGGCGATAAGCAAAGAGCCATCGCTCAGAATTTTGAGCCCATTGGGTTCGCCGTCATACTGGATGACCAGCTCCCAATCCTTTTGGGCCGAGATCCTGAAAATACGTCCATATGGAATATCAGTCACATAAAGATTGCCCTTGCCATCCATGACCGGTCCTTCGATAAAGGAATGCAAGTGCTCGCCGCCTTTATTGGCTTTGGCCCAGTCAGAATCTGTATCACGTAAGCGCAGGTGATCAGGCATAGTGGTCCATACCTGCGCATCACTACGTTGCGGCTCCTGGTTCAGGAAGAACATGGTGCGCTCCTATTGCTTTTCAAGGCCGGCACGCTCGGCAGTACGTCCCCAGCTGTCAATTTCACTTGCAATCTGCTGAGAGAACTCCTGAGAGCTATTGCCAACCGCCTGCGCGCCCAGTTTTTCAAATGACGATCGTATGGATGGGTCAGCGACCGCTTCCTTCACCAGATGATTCAGCTTAGTGATAATCTCTGGTGGCGTGCCCGCACGTGCAACCAGTCCAAACCAGTTTTGCACCTGATAGTCCGGCAGGCCAGCCTGTGCAAAGGTCGGTACATCAGGTAACTGCGGCAGCCGCTGCGGGCTGCTGATGGCCAGGGCCTTAACCTTGCCACTGTTTATTTGCGGAATAGCCGTGGGCGTTGCGCTAATCTCCACATCGACGGTCCCGCCAACCAGGGCCAGCAAGGCTTCACCCGCGCCCTTATAGGGAACGTGCAGCAACTTGATGTTTGCCTGATGCTGGAATACTTCCCCGGCCAGATGCGTTGAACTGCCCTTGCCTCCGGACCCAAAGGTAAGCGATTCAGGTTTTTTCCTGGCTGCGTCAACCAGCTCGGCCAGAGAGTTGAACGGCGAATTGGCCGGCACGATCAAAATGACAGGCGTAGAGGCAACATTGGAGACAGGCGCAATATCCCTGACCGGATCCCAGGACAGTTTCTTGAAGACCGCCGGCAGCATGGCGTAGGTCGTGTCATTCATCAGCAGGGAATAGCCATCCGGCTTGGCCCGCATCACTGCAGCAGTAGCGATAGTGCCACTGGCTCCCGGCTTGTTTTCGACAACAAATGACTGCTTCGAAACTTCAGACATCTGCCTGGCCAGCATACGGGCGACATAATCGGTGGTGCCACCCGGTGAGTACGGAACCGTTATGGTCACGGCACGTTGCGGATAATCCTCTTGTGCCTGCGCCACAGCGTTCCATGTCAAATGTGTTAACACTGCTATTGCACTTGCAGCAACTATTTTCTTCATGATTGCCTCCCTTTGTACGATTGCCTTCCTATTGCGTGGCAATGACATTGTTTTCCAGCAAGGTATTGATTTGCGCATCGCTCAGGCCCGCGTTCTGCAAAATGCTCAGCGTATGTTCGCCCAGGCGTGGTGGATTCAGGCGCACGCCCAGCCGCTGGCCATCCATGCAAATAGGCAGCAACGGCACGTTGGTTTCCCGGCCATCGGGCATCTGCATCGGCGCGAGCCCGCCGGTCTCCAGAAGGTGTTCGTCCTGCAGTAGTTCCTCGGGCCGTGCAATGGGTGCGAACGGCAGACCGTTGGCTTCAAACACCTCGGCCAGCTCTGCTTTGGAATACACCGCCAGGCGTTTCTGCAGCATAGGCAGCAGCCACGAACGTGCCAGTACACGCTGGTTATTGGTTTCCAGTGCCGGGTTGTTCAGTAACTCAGGCAAGCCAAAGGCGTCGCAGAAAATCCGCCATTGCGTATCACTCACCACAGCAAGGAAGATCTGTTCACCGTCCTTGACATTGAACACGTCGTAAATCGCCCATGCAGAAATGCGGCTGGGCATCGGGTCGGGCGCCTTGCCGGTAACCACGTACTGCATCATGTGCTGGGCAACCAGGAAAATATTATTTTCGAACAGGGCACTTTGCACCTGCTGTCCCCTGCCCGTCTGTTCACGCGCCTTAAGCGCAGCCATCACACCGATGGCACCGAACATGCCTCCCATAATGTCATT
Organism: Advenella mimigardefordensis DPN7; assembly: GCF_000521505.1. Taxonomy (GTDB): domain Bacteria; phylum Pseudomonadota; class Gammaproteobacteria; order Burkholderiales; family Burkholderiaceae_B; genus Advenella; species Advenella mimigardefordensis. The sequence continues at coordinate 283,907 of NZ_CP003915.1, read as the reverse complement.
GACACTGGTACCTGCACGTACCGGATCACCCTTTCTGCCGGTCATGTAAGCCAGGCCGCCCATCATCTGCACCACTTCATCCAGCGCGGTACGATGCTCATACGGGCCGGGAAGAAACCCCTTATGGCTCACGTATACCAGCCCCGGGTTTCGTTCGGACAGGGATTCATAATCCAGCCCCAGTTTTTTCATGGTGCCGGGTTTGAAATTTTCGCTGACCACATCTGCCGAGCTGATCAGGTCCTTCACTAATGCCAATCCCTGCTCGGACTTCAGATCCACTGCCAGACTTTTTTTATTGCGATTGAACGCGGAGAAGAAGCCGGCGCCCGACCCCAGCAGATGACGGGTATTATCTCCCTTTAACGGTTCAATCTTGATCACATCAGCGCCCAGGTCTGCCAGAATCAGGCCACAAGTGGGGCCCATCACCATGTGCGTAAATTCAATCACCTTCAACCCGGCATAGGGTAATGTTTGCTCTGTCATATCACACTTGTTGTTGAAAGGTTAAAGGTACGCCGGCTTCGGCCACCATGCCATACACGGCTTCTTCCGGAACACCGGCTTGCAGCGGTACTCGTGCACCAATCAATTTATCGATATTGATGCCGGTGTCGATACCCATGGCCTCAAACATGAAGACCAGATCTTCGGTTACCACATTGCCGGATGCACCCGGCGCATAGGGACAGCCCCCAAGGCCACCCAGTGACGCATCAAATGTGCGTACGCCCACATCATAGGCAGCCAGATTATTGGCCATGCCCAGCCCGCGCGTGTTGTGCATATGTGCGGCACCGCATTTGTCGCCGATTTCCGCGAAGACACGCCTGAAAAGCCGCCGCACCTGAGCCGGATTCGCATATCCTGTGGTATCGGATAGCCCGGTTTCATCCGCACCGGCGGCCACCAATTGCGACGCCAGCCGGACCACATCGTCTTCGCTCACCATTCCCTGAATCGTGCAGCCAAATGCAGTGGATATGCCGGCCTCTATTTTTACGCCAGGCGCAATCTCGTTGCGCAATGCCACGATCTGGCGCACTTCCTGCACCATTTGCTCCCGTGTTTTTCTCACGTTGGCCAGGGAATGCGCTTCGCTGGCGGACACCGGCAGCGTCAGCTTATGCGCGCCCGCCTGCAGGGCATTACGCGCACCCCGCAAGTTCGGCACCAGCGCCATAACGGTCAAATCGGGGTAACGCAGTGCGTAGCGAACAACCTCTGGCGCATCCGCCATTTGTGGCAGCAACGTTGCGGGCACAAACGAACAAACTTCGATTTCGCGAACGCCAGCCTCATAAAGCGCATCAATCAACTTGAATTTGTATTCGGTCGGCATGATGCTTTTGATGCTCTGCAAGCCATCGCGCATCCCCACTTCACTGATCAGCACCTGCTCGGTCGCCGTCTGGTTCATGTTATCTCCTTTGTTCTATCTTATAGAATAATATTCTGTTAAATAGAATATTAAATCAGAAATACAGAAAGCGTCAACATGCAATGGCACTTGTGATTGGGCTGCGGTATCAGCACCCGGTACAAAATCACATGGGAAATGGAAATGGCAGACAAAACAAAATCGGCCACGATGGGCCGATTTTGTTTTGCCGTTTTGCCGTTTTGCCGTTTTGCTTAACGGATTAGCGTAGCGTTGATGCGCCTGGCAGCGCCAGAGGATGGTCCTGAAAAATCAGTCCTGGGTATAGCCAAATTTTTTACTGAGAGCCAGGGCGGCCTGCAGCACTTCGTCTTTAAAACCGGGCTGCAGACGGGACGAAGGCATGGTCAGCGTCAGCGCCCCCACAAATTCATGATGTGCATTGAATACCGCCGCAGATACGCCCGCCAGATCGGGCATGCGATCGCCGTCCAGCACAACCACACCATCGCGGCGGATCTGGTCATACAATTTTCCTTTAACACCGGTGAAAGCCTGCAGCACGCGCGCACCAGAGCCTTTATCCAGCGGCAATACATCCCCTTCACTGGTCCGATAGCTGATCGGCAACGGCGAGTTCACCCGATGCAGGCACAGCCGGCTGTTACCACTCATCACGTGATACGACGCGCTTTCCTGAGTCTTTTCTACCAGCGCGCGCAGCACCGGCATGATGACATCCGCCTGGGAAAACGCCGAATTGTAGACTCCATATAGCCGCACAACGCCTTCACCCAGGCCGTAGCGTCCGTCATCGGACTTATGCACCATGCCGTAATGCTCCAGCGAAGCCAGCAGCCGCAGGATCGTGCTCTTGTACATGCGCGTACGATCCGCCAGCTCCACCAGCGAAAGATATCCATCGTTCTTGCGAAACACGGTCAGCAGCGACAGGGCACGGTCCACCGCAGCAACGCCGCCTGCGGCCGGGTTCTCGTCAGCGACCGATAATGTTGACGCTTTTCTTGGCACAATCCACCTCTTGATTTGTTGAGGGTATTTTATAGTGGATTGAACGAATATCCGCGCTATTAGCGCACTCGTGATGCGATATCAAATATCGGCCAGACATATCGAACAAACCCATATCACACCCATGGCAAGTGGCTGTTTCGCAACACTGCTCAGTACAAACCCCGGCAATCATCGTTGAATGACGTAACCCATCAGACTGTCAGGCGTTTATCGCCATAGCGGCGAAGACAAAACGATCGCCATACATCTGCGAGAATAAGTATTTGATTCATGTTTGGTCCTGCAGGTAGCCTGGCGGGTTATCATAGAACGTAACAAGAGTTAAGTTCGTTACAAAACGGACATAACAGGGCCTTTAACAGACATATCTCGTTCAACCCGGCGGATGTAGCCGTAGCCCGGATGAGACGTGTCGTCAGGCCTGCTTTCTGCCCCACTAATTTGTATGAGTTGTCCATGAGTTCGCCTACTTTGAAGCCCACGGTTGTGGCCGGCTGCCTATTCTCGCTATTTACCTGCACAGCAGGCGCCCAGCCGGTAACAACAGTTCCAGCGGTCACAGCCACGCAGGAAGCGGTCCCTGCCGCTGCCACGCCAGACGCCCCCGTTACCGAGCTGTCGCCCATTGTGGCCACCAGCACCCGCATGGATCGCCCTGCCAGTGAAATACCGGCATCGATCAGCGTCATCGACGGCGCGCAAATCCGTGCGAACGAAATGCAGGTCAATCTGTCCGAAGGCTTGCGCGGCATCCCGGGGCTATCCGTACGCAACCGGGAGAACTATGCACAGGATCTGCAGGTAGGCATTCGCGGCTTCGGCGCCCGCTCCGCCTTTGGCGTACGCGGCATCCGCCTGTATGTGGACGGCATTCCGGCTACCATGCCAGACGGGCAGGGTCAAACGTCCAATATCGACTTGTCGTCAATTGATTCGGCCGAAGTCCTGCGCGGGCCGTTTTCCACGCTTTACGGCAACTCTTCGGGCGGCGTGCTGCTAACCGAAACTGAAACCGGCGAAGGGCCGCTCACCCTGACACCGTCGTTTGCCGCCGGCAGCTACGGTCAGTTGCGTTATGGCATGAAGGCGTCAGGTTCTCGTGGCGATGGCCCCGGCGCGATAGACTATCTGCTGAGCACAAACCATTTCCGTACTGACGGTTACCGCGAACATAGCAAGGCCGAGAAAAACCAGGTCAATGCCAAACTCGGCCTGAATGTGGGCCAGGACGGCCACCTGAGCCTGCTGCTCAATCACGTCGATCTATCGGCCGATGACCCACAGGGGCTGACACGGGACGAATTCGAAAACGATCCACGGTCGTCGTCTCCCAATGCGCAAACCTACAACGTACGCAAAACCACCAAGCAGACTCAAGGGGGGCTGGTCTATGACCAGCCCTTGTCCGACCGGACTGATCTGCGCATCATGGGCTACTACGGCGAACGCGAAACGAAGCAGTTTCTATCCATTCCTATCGGCCCGCAACGTGCGCCATCCCATTCGGGCGGTGTGATCTGGCTCAAACGGCAATACGGGGGGGCAGATGTCCGCCTCACCTCGCATGTCTCGCTGGCCGACCGGCCGCTCACTCTGGTCGCCGGCGTGGCCTGGGACACGATGCGCGAAGCACGTAAAGGTTATGAGAATTTTATCGGCGACCAGCTTGGCGTGCAGGGTAACCTGCGGCGCGATGAAATCAACAACGTCTGGAACCTGGATCCTTACGTACAGGCATCGTGGAACTTCGCCGAGCGCTGGACACTGGATGCCGGCCTGCGCTACAGCAACGTCCATTTCAAGTCCTCTGACCGCTACATCACAAATGGCAATGCTGACGACAGCGGCACGGCCAACTACAGCAAACTGCTGCCCGTCATCGCCCTGAATTACCAGGCGACACCCGATCTGTCGCTCTACGTCACGGCGGGCCGCGGCTTTGAAACCCCCACCTTCAACGAACTGTCATACCGTAACGATAACGAACCGGGCCTGAACTTTGGTCTGAAACCGTCGGTCAATACAACGCTGGAAGCGGGGCTTAAGGCCAACAATGTCCTGAACGGACAACTAACAGCGGCCGTGTTTCGCACCTACACCAAGGATGAAATCGTAAGCGCAGGGGCTTCCGGTGGGCGCACCACTTATCAGAATGCAGGCCGTACCCTGCGCGATGGTGTCGAACTGGCCTGGGATGCACGGTTTTACCGCCATCTGCATGCCCGTCTTTCATATACTTATCTGCACGCCCGCTATCGCGACAGCTTTTGCTCCGGCACCTGCGCTGGCAGCAACCCAGAGGTGCCTGCCGGCAACCTGATCCCCGGCATCGCCCGCAATACGGCGACCGCATCATTGGCATGGGAACCGGAACAAGGCTGGAACGGCGGTGTCGATGTTGATTATTTGGGTAAAGTTTACGTGAGCGACCAAAATAGCGAATCGGCTCCTTCGGCAGTGGTTACCGGTCTGCACACGGGCTACACGTGGAAACGCGATCAGTGGACGGTCAATGCCTTCGGGCGCCTGGACAACGTGTTCAATGCCCGTTATGCGGGATCAGTCATCATTAACGATGCCAATAAACGTTATTATGAACCTGCACCCGGCAGAAACTGGACCGCGGGCATGACGGTCAGTTACCGTTTTTAGCGTTAGAATAGCTTTATCTTTTGCCCGGCGCGCACCTGACCTGATCGGCGGCACAAGCTGGCGCTGTCAGCGCCGCCTGCTGGCGCGGCATTGCGCCTCACGCTGCCACAAAGCCCAAAGTAATCATCGTAGTTAAGTTGTCTGTTTCAGGAGGGGAATACAATGGACGAACGCAGACCCATTTCCGGCATCGCTGCCGCCGGCCTTAAGGTGCTGGCAGTGCTCCTTATTCTGATCGGCCTGTTCATGACCGGCGCCGGTGCCTGGCTGGCCGTGCTGGGTGGGAGTATTTATTATGTATTGATGGGTCTGGCGCTGCTGCTGTCAGGCTACCTGCTCTGGAAACAGAGTCTGCTGGGTGCGTGGCTGTATGCCCTGGCGTTTATTGCCACGCTTGTCTGGGCGGTATGGGAAGCAGGCTGGGAATTCTGGCCATTGGTCGCGCGCGTCTTTGCCTTTGCCGTTCTGGCTTTTCTGGTTACGCTGGCGGTTCCTGCCTTGCGCCGCGCCCGGGGCAAAGCGCCCTGCCGCATCACGCGCTGGGCCTCGGCAGTCCTTGCCATCGGCCTTGTCGGTACGTTCACCCTCTTCTTTTTCCCGAAATCGGTCCTTGAGGCAGAGCATATTGCACCCGTCACCAAAGTAGACCGCAACGATGCGCCGACCAACTGGGAACATTGGGGCAACACTACAAGCGGAACGCGCTTTGTGGCCATGGACCAGATCAACAAGAGCAATATCGGCAAACTGCAAGTGGCCTGGACTGCCCGCACCGGCGATATTCCGGAGAGTACGGGATCGGGCGCCGAAGACCAGAATACACCTTTGCAAATCGGCGACACACTCTATGTGTGCACACCCTATAGCAAAGTGCTGGCACTGGACGTCGACACCGGCAAGGAAAAATGGCGTTACGATGCTCAGGCCACAGCTCCCAACTGGCAACGCTGCCGCGGTCTGGGGTATTTCGATGCAACCGCCAGTGCCCATACCGTAGCCCTGGCCAGCGCCGAAGGCGCCCAGGCCACAGGCGAACAGAATAACGCGATAGCCGAAGGCACAATACCTGCAGACACCATGCCATCCAGCCAGCCGGCCAACGCAGTCACCTGCCCACGGCGCCTGTTTCTGCCCACCACCGATGCCCGCCTGATCGCCATTAATGCCGACAACGGCCAACCCTGCTCCGAGTTCGGTAATATGGGTACCGTCAACCTGAAAGTGGGCATGGGTGAGGTCAAAGACGGCTACTACCAGCAAACGTCGACACCACTGGTTGCGGGTCATGTGGTGATTGTCGGCGGTCGTGTTGCTGACAACTTTTCAGTAGACGAACCGCCAGGCGTGGTCCGTGCCTTCAATGTTATTTCCGGCAACCTGGAATGGGCGTGGGACCCGGGCAATCCGGACATGACCGGCACGCCTGCGGAAGGCCAGACATACACCCGTGGCACACCGAACGTATGGTCTGCCATGTCCTACGACGCCAAGCTCGGCCTGGTCTATTTGCCTACCGGCAATGCGACACCAGACTTTTATGCCGGCCAGCGCACTGAACTGGACGACAAATACAGTTCATCCATCGTTGCACTGGATGTTAAATCCGGCAAAGTACGCTGGCACTTCCAAACCACCCACCACGACCTGTGGGACTTTGATCTGCCTGCACAGCCATTGCTTTATGACATCCCTGATGGCAAAGGCGGTACCCATTTCGCCCTGGTACAAGTGACCAAACAGGGGGAAATCTTCATGCTGGACCGCATTACCGGCGAGCCGCTGGCGCAGGTTCAGGAAAAACAGGTACCTCAGGGCAACGTGAAGGGCGAACGCTACTCTGCCACTCAACCGTTTTCTGTGGGCATGCCGTCCATCGGCAACCAGACCTTAAAAGAATCCGATATGTGGGGTGCGACCGCCTTCGACCAGTTACTGTGCCGGATTCAGTTCAAGGGCATGCGTCACGAGGGTGTATATACGCCACCGGGAGAAGACCGTGCCCTGCAGTTTCCCGGCTCACTCGGCGGTATGAACTGGGGTGGCGTCTCGGTAGATCCGACCACCAACTACATGTTTGTTAATGACATGCGGCTGGGCCTGGCTAATTACATGATCCCCCGCGATAAAGTGGGTGCGGGTGCCAGCGGCATTGAAATGGGCGTTGTACCCCAGGACGGAACGCCGTATGGCGCCATGCGCGAGCGCTTCCTGTCGCAGTTAGGCATCCCCTGCCAGAAACCGCCATTTGGTACCATGACCGCCATTGATCTGAAAACCCGCAAGATCGTCTGGCAGGTTCCGGTGGGTACCGTCCAGGATACGGGTCCGCTGGGTATTCGCATGGGTATGCCCATACCTATCGGCATGCCCACTTTGGGACCATCGCTGGCAACCCAGGCCGGTCTGCTGTTTTTCGCAGGTACTCAGGACTTTTATCTGCGCGCCTATGATTCATCCACCGGCAAGGAAATCTGGAAATCACGTCTGCCTGTAGGCAGCCAGTCCGGCCCCATGTCGTACATTTCTCCCAGGACCGGGAAACAGTACATTCTGATCAACGCAGGCGGCGCCAGACAGTCTCCCGATCGCGGTGACTACATCATTGCCTATGCGCTGCCTGATGATGCCAACAAGGGACAATAGCAGATGAAATAACGTGGCGGGTATGGCGTCTGCAAGGCGGTCCTGCCTGCTACAACGCCCCAAAAAAAACCGCCCCGATAACGCCTGTCTATGACAGATGCCATCGGGGCTTTTTTGTACTGATGTGGACTACGATGCCGGGCTTATTTCGCATGCGCCCGCAGATAATCCCGCAATACATTGGCGTTATTGTGCTGTTCGTCTTTTGCCGCATACAACAGGGTTACACGCTGCTGTTGTGATTGATCGATCAGTTGCTGCACCGCTGCCGGCTGGTCATCCAGTTCTGCATAATAGCGTTGCCTGAACTCAGCCCATTGCTCAGCGTTCTCATGAAACCATTTACGCAATGCACTGCTGGGGGTGATTTCTTTGAGCCAGAGATCGTGCTTAAGCGCTTCTTTTTTAATCCCGCGCGGCCATAAACGGTCCACCAGCACCCGGTAACCGTCACTGTCCGCAGGTTCATCATATACACGCTTCGTCTGGATCTGATCTTTTTTCATTGTCGATCTCCTGTCTCACCGTACATCTGAAACGTCTCAAGTAGCGATACCCGTCATGAGCGTCACTATGTTTGAACCTCTAACTGCATCTGGCATTGATCCAGTCGCAGCCCTTATCGTACTTTTATTGGCGCTGTTTATTCACAAACTGCTTTACCGCCGCAGCAAACGTCTCGGGCTGCTCCACAACCGCAATGTGTGACGCATCTTCCAGCACCACCAGTTGCGCGCCGGCAATCTCGCGAGTCATGATTTCCGACATTTCCAGCGGTGCTCCCTGATCCAGTCGCCCGGCGATCACCAGGACAGGCAGAGACAGGTTTTTGAGTCTGTCGGTGGTATCGACGGTGCCCACAGCGTTGCAGCAGCCAATATATCCCTCGATATCGGTTGTGAGCAGACGACGGCGATACGCCGCCACTTCACCGGCATGTTCGCTGCGGAAAGTATCGTGAAAATAGCGCTGCATCACGGCATCGGCAATGGCTTCAACACCCTGCTCTCGCACTGTGGCAATACGCTGGCGCCAGTTGTCCCGCGCAGCTTGCGGGTAACCTGATGTGGAATTGGCAATCACAAGTGCAACCAGTAACTCAGGGTGACGCAAGGCCAGTTCCTGACCCACCATGGCGCCCATCGACAGGCCGATCCAGATCACCGGGCCGCAGTCCAGTTCGCGCAGCAGTCGTGCAGCGTCCTCGGCCAGTTCAGCCATTTGGTAAAGCCCTTCAGGTGCGTCGGAACTGCCATGACCACGATGATCGTAGGCAATCACGTCATGATCGGCCGCCAGCTCGCTGGCCAGACGATCCCACATGGTGAGGTCGCAACCCAGTGCATGACTTAACACAACTGTATTTTTTGCCTTGCCATTGCGGGCTCTGCGTAGCGTGTAGTGCAACGCCGGCTTACTGGCTGTACGGCCTTCCTGCCCAGTTCCGGAATGAGAGACATCCAAAGGAGAAAAGGCTTGCGGTGCGTAACCGATCTGCGGCCCGACTTCCTTCAGAATCGCCATGGCATGACTGAAAGCAGTGTTGGCAGCAGGCACACCGGCATAAATGGCCGCCTGCATCAGCACTTCCTTGAGTTCATCCGGCGTCATGCGCGATGGCTCTTCGCTCGTAAGCGCAGCACGCACATGCAGTTCAAACTCTTCCCACCGGCCCATCGCAATCGTGATAGACAAAACAATAATACGGCGCGTCTTGTGATCCAGACCCGGCCGGCTCCAGATTTCATGCCATGCAAAGCGGGAAATCAATTGCTGGAACTCGGCATTGAAATCATTGGCGCCATTCAGAGAGCGCTCTACCCAGGCATCGCCCAGGATACGACGACGGTTCTTCAGGCCGCGTTCAAGATTGTGGTCAACGGGATCAAAACTCATGCTAGGTCATTCCGAACAAAATGGATAATAGAAAAAGAGCCCGCATCTTCCTGCGCGCGCAACGCGCCGGGATACTGCGGGCCGCAATGTCGCGTTCTTCACGCGTTCCAGATGCGTCGACCGACATGGTACCCCAGAATCATAAGCCTCATGATTGACGGAGTACCTGGGCAGTGAATCACTGGCGCTCACACCGGGCTCATTGCCCGCGCGGCCGTTACCGGATGGGCTCGTAGCCTTCCTGATCTTCCGGCCAGGGGGTCAGCACTTCGAACCCATCGGCCGTCACCACGACCATATGCTCCCACTGCGCCGACAGGGAATGGTCTTTGGTAACCACCGTCCAGCCATCGGCCAGTTGTCGCGAGTGGCGTTTACCGGCGTTGATCATGGGCTCAATGGTGAACATCATGCCTTCCTGCAGCCGCAGTCCTTCACCGGGACGCCCGTAGTGCAGCACTTGCGGATCGTCATGGTAGACCTGGCCGATACCATGACCGCAATACTCGCGTACGATACTGAATCCTTCGCGGTGGGCAACGTTCTGTATGGCGTAGCCTACATCGCCCAGCGTGGCACCGGGACGCACCTGCCGGATACCGGCCAGCATGGCTTCATAGGTTGTATGCACCAGACGCTTAGCCAGCGGCCCGGGCTCGCCCACAAAGTACATACGGCTGGTATCACCGAACCAGCCGTCCTTGATGATGGCCACATCGATATTGATGATATCGCCATTGCGCAGCACCTTGTCGGATGGAATGCCATGACAGATGACATGGTTGACCGAGGTGCACACCGTTTTGGGAAAACCGTGATAGCCGACATTAGCGGGAATGGTATTCTGTACATTGACGATATAGTCGTTGCACAGCCTATCCAGCTCATCGGTGGTCACGCCAGCCTTCACGTGCGGCGCGATCATATGCAGCACATCGGCCGCGAGTCGGCCGGCGATGCGTGCCTTGGCAATGTCCTCGGCACTCTTGATGGAAACCCGCTGGTTCATTGACGCGCTCCTGCCGATGCACCCGCGCGGATGGCCGCTGTGCCCATGGTGGAGATGGCACCCAGATCCAGCGAGCCACCCTGCCCGGCCTGAACCAGCAAACGGCACAGATCGCTATGATCAAGGTCGGGATACATTTCAGCCAGCATGCCAATACGCATCCAGTGCTCGGCCTGTGCGTTGATGGAACGACTTAACGCCGTACTGGCCAGACGCAAATTCTCATGCATCTGGTCGGAGATTTTTACAATACCCATTATTTGTCCGGTTTTGGTAAAAAAAATGGCGCGGCAACAAGGCCACGCCAGCGCACAACATCATTCCATTGAAGATATTATACGAAACGTATACGTTCAGTATATCACGATAGTCATGCCTATGACCCCGCTTGCGAATTCAGACGAAAGCCAATGCACTCATCCATACAAGCAGCCAACTCACCTGATGCAGTATGTTCCAGGCGCAGCATCAGCTGAATAATCGTTTCGGTCTCGTCAGCGCCAATGACAGGCGCAACCCGCTGCCGAAAACTCCGAGCGGCCTGATCACAGGCAATGGGCTGATGAAGTGCTAGTGCAGTCCAGGCTTCAGATAATGCCCGGTTCAGATTCAACGAGCCCATGGCCTGTTGCAGTTGATCAATCGTGACGGGCAAACAATGCCCGCCCAGCGCCGCCATCTGGGCCGAGAGCACGCCATCCGTGGCGGCCCGACCGGGGCCGGGAAGATCACACTGGCCCTGATCCACACCGCCGACAGCATCGTACGCACCGGCCTGACCCAGTAGCGCGGCGTTTTCTGCCAGTTGCGCGGCCTGCGCAGCAGCCAATCCCATTGCGTCCAGGGTAACGCTGGCAGCCAGCTGGTTGGCTCTGGCTGCCGCCGCTGCTGCACCAACCGCTCCGTTATCCGCTGCGGCCTGCCAGGCACGGCTTTGATCCGTGCCACACAGCCCGGTCAGTATCGCTGTTGCGCTATAACCGGCGGCCAGCGCGCTCATGAACAAATGTCCGCTCCCCTGACGAGCCTGAACAAGCGCCCACGCAGCAGGAATGATGGCCGCATCAACGGCCCGCACCGCAGATGCCCTATCTGCATCAGGCTGTGCAACATCAAGCGTGGCGCCATAAAGCAAGGCTAATAACGCCGACGGCTTCGGCAACGCTTGTCTTGCATTGGCCATACCCGACACGCTATTGCCGGCATGGTTTCCGTTGTTGCCGATAGCGACGGCTTGCAGCACAGTTTCCCGCTGCGCCTGGTTAATATCCGTAGACAGCATGGTTGCAAATGCATTGAGTACGCGCCAGCGAATCTGTTCTGTGGCCGCAATCGGCACATTTTCAATTGCCATATTGCTGATGAGTTGCGCAAATTGCCTGATCACCGGATCGCTCATATCTTTCTTAACTCTTCTCTTGATTACAACTGCTATTGTGCGGCACACCACAGATCGCCGCCAGCGGTATTAAGGTCGTTTCTTGATGTGCATCATATTTTGCTCATATATAGACCCTGCTAACCACAGGGGAATTGCAGATGTAATCACCTACCGAACGATCACAGATATAATATCTGAACTTAAGTTCAGGCACAGGGGAAGGGTTCATGCCGGAGATCAAACCCGAGGAACATGGAAAACTGCTGTCGGTTGGCGAGATAGCTCAACGCAGCGGTGTGGCCGTATCTGCACTGCACTTTTATGAGCGCAAGGGCTTAATTTCCAGCATCAGAAACAGTGGCAACCAGCGTCGCTATAAGCGCGAAGTGCTGCGCAGAGTCGCCATTATCAAAGTGGCGCAGCGGGTAGGGATCCCATTAACAGACATTGCCGAAGCATTTGCTACCTTGCCCAGTGGCCGAACCCCAAGCGCAGCAGACTGGGAACGTCTGTCCCGGATCTGGCATGACGATCTGAACAACCGCATCCGAACGCTAAGCTGCTTGCGCGATCATCTGACCGAATGCATTGGATGCGGCTGCCTGTCCATTGCTTCATGCCCCTTGCGCAACCACCTGGACCGGCTCTCTGACAGCGGGCCGGGCGCCCATTTCCCACCCCCGGGCTAAGCGTTGCCATTTGTCCGCGAACGCCGCCCTATCCGGAACACGAATACCAAACACGTCATGTAAGGCGGCCTGGGCGGCTTCTGCACTTTGCAGAATAGTCTGATCCGTTTGTCCATCTTCGTAACGCGTGGTCAGCAACTGGTTGCGCAAGGTATGTCGGCCATTCTGAAAAATCCTTGCCGCCACAACCGAATGCCGAAAATGAGAATCGTCATGCGTAGCGGTGTAATAGTTGGGCGCGATATAGTCTACCGGCTGCTGTCGGGTCAGATCAAATCGATACATATTGCGCCAGACCGAGCCGGTATACACCTGCAGCCAGTATTCACCATCAATCAGCAGACAGCGATACGCTCCATGGCTGGTTTGCTGTACCGTTTCCCGGTTCATCACCATGGGCGCCGGAATGCAATTGCCGCCAAACCCCACATCAACAATATAAGGACGGTGCTCCAGCCGAACATGCAGCAACATATGAGAGCGAGGCGTAATGGCGTTATCGTCTGCTCCCCAAAGTACGCGTGCGAGCAGATTCGACACAGTAAAACCCAGGCGGTGCAAGACATGAGCAAACAGCAAATTCTGTTCGTAGCAGTACCCGCCACGCTCGCTGAATATCAGTTTGTGCTCAAGACTGGGCAGATCGATCGCCACAGGTCGATTCAGAAAGGGATCCAGATTTTCAAATGAGATCGTCTTCTGATGCAGCAACTGCAGTGCCGCAAGCGTCTCCAGTGAGGGGTCCCTGGATCCTGTATAACCGAGTTTGGCAAAATACGCGTTCAGATCGACTTTGTAATCTGTGGGCGGGGTCTTCATCAAAACACTCCGGATAAAAGAATAAATGACGATTGCAGTGTAAAACCTCAACCTATATTCAGGTCAAACCATCTGCTCCGCTGGTGTGCCCAAGCTCTGCAGGATCGCTGCAGAACCGGCATTGGCCGGCAGGAATATTTCCAGCACCCGCTCCGAAAGCGCAACGTCCAGGGGGGCCAAAGGTAATGATCGCAGTCAACAGGGACAGCACGCCTTCATGCGTGGCAAGCTGCAATGGCGCGGCAATGGCCGTCGATCCGCGAAATAAAAGGAATATCGCATGAGCCCGCTGTCCACATCAAGACCTCATTTACACAAAAATACAAATCGCCGTAAACCTGTTTCGCCTGTGAATCACCTGACAGAAAGGACTTACGTTATTATTTTTCATCTGAAAGGATGATGCGCGTGCAACGGAATATGGCACCGTCATCGCCCATACCGCCGCTTTATCATGATTCCATCAGGAGCAGACCTTGGCAGTGACTCATAACTACGACGTTACGGTTGAGTGGACCGGCAATCGCGGTGCCGGCACGCGAGACTATAAAAGCTATGACCGCGACCACATCATCCGTGTCAGCGGCAAACCCGACATCGCCGGCTCGTCGGATGCCGCCTTTGCCGGCGATGCGCAACGCTGGAATCCCGAAGACCTTCTGGTGGCTTCGCTATCGGCCTGCCATAAGCTGTGGTATCTGCATTTATGTTCGGATGCCGGCATTGAGGTGATGAGCTATATCGATCACGCCCATGGCGTCATGGTGAGCCACGCCAATGGCGGTGCCTTCAGCAAAGTACTGCTGCGGCCGGCCATTACCATTAGCCGGGAGCAGGATATCGACAAGGCCCGTCAACTGCATCACGAGGCCCACAAAAAGTGCTTTATAGCCAGTTCGGTTAACTTTCCGATAGAAGTTGAACCGGATATCCGGCTCGCGACAACGTAATCACGCAGGTCTGCGCAAGCAATCCCCAGAAACCACTGCGTTAACACGCCCCGCTTTCTGAAAGCCCTTTTTGAAAAAGCAAAGGCCACATGACAATCGCCATATGACCTTCGCTGCTGCCTTATCAGCAACAAACCAGCAAGGGCAATCAGTGCGTCACTTCGCTATCCGCACGTTTGCCCAGCAGAATGGCGGCAACCAGACCCAGCCCCACACCGAACATCACATAATACGTTGGCGCCATGGGCGAGCCGGTTTGCTGAATCAGCCAGGTCACGATGAACTGGGCAAAGCCGCCGATCAGCATCACCGCGATGTTATAGGAAATAGACAGTCCCAGCGAACGTACGCGCGTTGGGAATAACACTGCCATCACGGTACTGAAAACAGCAAAGAAACCCGCTGCGCACAGGCCGGTAGCCAATTGCACCACGATCAGCCTGAAGATGCTCGGTTCTGCCGTCAGCCAGGAGTAGATCGGGAACAGAATCACAAAATAAAGACCCAGTGAGCCAATCAGCAGTTTGCTGCGACCAATCCGGTCTGCCAGCATGCCCATCAGCGGGGTCAGAACCACTACCCAAAACGCGCCCAGCATCTGCACTTCAAATGTTTCCTGCAAAGGCAGCTTCAGTATCTTTGTCGCAAACGTCACCAGGTACGTGAAGGTAATGTACACGGTCACGGTCGCCGCTGCCACCAGCCCGATACCCAGAACGGTTTCCCGCCAAGCATTGACCAGCAGTTCGCCAATTGTAATACGGTGACCTTCTGCGGCCTCCTGCTTTTTGGCGTTACGAAACACCTCGGTTTCATCCAGCTGTTGTCGAATATAAACGGCAACGGGAATGATGACCAGCCCGACAAAGAACGGAATCCGCCAGGCCCAGGCTTCGATTTCTTCCTGTGTAAAATACACCGTCATCAGGGTGCCGGCTGCGGCACCAATTAACAGACCAATCATCTGTCCGGTCATTTGCCATGAACCGTAGAATCCGCGTTTGCCCGGCGGCGCCATTTCAATCAGCAGGGCCGTTGCCGTGCCGAATTCGCCGCCCGCCGAGAAACCCTGGATAAGTCGGGCGATCAGAATCAGGACCGGCGCCAGCATGCCGGCTGTCAGATAGGTGGGTGAAAACGTGATAATCGCCATGGAGACGGCCATCAGCGATGTGACCAGCACCAAGGCTGCCTTGCGCCCTTTTTTGTCTCCATACATGCCCAGGATGATGCCACCCACCGGCCGCATGAAAAAGCCCACGCCAAATATTGCGGTGGTCATAAGAATAGCGTTCAGATCGCCACTTGCTGCAGACGGGTCCACAGGAAAGAAGAGCCTGGCGATAATCGGCGTCATGAAGGCGAAGACCAGAAAGTCGTACCACTCCAGCGCATTGCCGATCACTGCGGCAGCCAGGTTGCGCACCGAAACCTTGGTCGATTGCATGTAAATGTCCTTTACCGGTTAGAATAAGAAATTAAAATACTTTGTAATGACAGGCAACACAAGTACGCAAGAATGGTTAACGTGTAAAAACACCTGATTCTGTGGTTTTTACATACACCTTAGCCCGCATCAAGGACAATTTCGCATGACTAGCAATATCACCAAAGAAGAATGGCTCGCCACTCTGGTCGGCATGGACACAACCAGTCGCAACTCCAACATGGGCTTGATCGAAACAATTCGCGACGCACTGTCTGCCCAGGGCGTAGACAGCTGGCTCACCACCGATGACAAGGGAGCCAAGGCCAATCTGTTTGCCACGCTGCCCGCCTCGGACGGGCAGACTCAGGGCGGCGTAGCGCTATCGGGCCATACCGATGTCGTACCGGTAGACGGACAGGACTGGGCTACCGATCCGTTTGTACTGTCGCCCGCACAGGATCGTTTCTATGGTCGCGGCACCTGCGACATGAAAGGATTTATTGCAACTGCAATGGCCCTGGTGCCGGAATTCCTGCAGCAAAAGCGCAGCAAGCCAATACACCTTGCCTTCTCTTATGATGAAGAAGTCGGTTGTGCCGGTGCACCATTCATGCTCAAAGAACTGCAAAAACGCAATCAGAAAATAGATGGTTGTGTCGTCGGCGAGCCGACCGGGATGCGGGTTGTGGTTGCACACAAGGGAATTAATCTGTTTACCTGCCGGGTTCACGGCAAGGCAGCACACTCTTCGCTCACGCCCTTCGGCTGCAATGCGATTGAACACGCGGCCCGACTGATCTGCCACATCCGTGATCTTGCCGATCACTACCGTGATACCGGCCCTTATGACAATCACTATGACGTGGCATACTCCACCATTACCACGAATAAGATCGCGGGCGGCATTGCCGTCAACACGATTCCCGGCGAGTGCCAGTTCAACTACGAGTTCCGCAATCTGCCCGGCATGCCCGGCGAACAAATCCAGGCAAAAATTCAGGAGTATGTAAATAACGAGCTGCTGCCACGCATGCAAAAAGAATATCCGGATGCACGCATCGACATCACGGCCAACGCCAGCGCGCCTGCGCTTGAAGCCTCTGAGCAGGCAGCGATTACCGAACTGGTACGGGCACTCACCCAGGATCACGAAACCCGCAAGGTCGCGTATGGGACTGAGGCCGGCCTGTTCCAGCAACTGGGCATCCCCACCATTGTTTGCGGCCCAGGGCTGATCGAACAGGCGCACAAACCCGATGAATTCGTAGACTTCTCGCAATTGAACGACTGCGAAAATTTCCTGAGGAAATTGTCCGCAAGCCTTTGACGGTTATGCCGTCGCCGATTCAAAACGGCGACATGCTGCGACAGCGTCCAATAAATCAAGTCCAAAAAAAAGGATGTCCTTATCAGGATCATCCTTTTTTTACAACTTCATTCAGCGAAAAACGCTGCTTACCTCTGCTTAATCGAACCCGCATGACGGCTGAACACCGTCACGCAGCTTGGTTCACAACTTACTTCTTGCCGTTACCGGCCTTGACATCATCCAGTGCAAAAACGAATACGGAATGACCGGAGTCAACCACGTTTTTCAGTTCCGGGCTCAGAATCGCGGCAGGCGGTGTCTGCGCATTCGGGCCTGTCACAACGGCAATGTACTGCTTGCCATTGACGCTGTATGTCATTGGGAAGCCACCAATGGATGTATTCAGACGGATAGACCACAGCTTATCGCCGTTGTTCTGGTCATATGCAGCAAACTCACGCATGCTGTCGCCGGTAAAGACCAGGCCGCCGCCCGTTGTCAACACACCAGAGCTGAAAATCGGTTTCTGCTTTTGAACCCACAGGAATTTACCGGTTTTCACATCAACCGCATAAACGCGACCCACGCTATCTTCTCCTGGCGCAAACGATACTGCACCAGATGCCTGTGCACCCACAGACTCACCTGTGCGCAGTTCTATCGGCTTGGGCGTGAGCTCCTTGCATGAAGAGCTGACAGGAACGTACAGCGCGTTTGTCAGCGGGCTGTATGCAGATGCCATCCACAGTTTACCCAGGTCACGGCCGCCACATACCTTGACTGTTTCGTCAATGCTTTTGGCTTTCAGATCGGTATTGGTAATGACTTTACCGTCTTCGGTGAAACCCTTGATCACGTTTTGATAAACGGTATCACGTGCCCACAGCAGCTTGCCGGTATCACGATCCAGCACAAAGGCGGTACCGTATTTACCGGGAACAGATGCAATCACATCATATTTCTTGCCTGGCTCTACGTCCTTGCTCATGTAGGCTACTTCGCCCTTGGACGGTGCAATCTGGCTTTCTACCAGCACGCGTTCAAACGGGCTGTCCAGATCCCAGTCGTCATTCGGCATATGCTGATAATGCCATTTGACTTTACCGGTTTCCGCATCAATCGCCAGTGTGGAGCTGGTGTACAGCGCATCGCCATCGCCGCTGCCGCGCAAAACGGATGGATAAGGAATCGGCATACCTACGCCCCAGAACAGCATTTTGCGTTTCGGATCATAAGAACCCGTAATCCAGGGAGAGCCGCCCCAGCGGTTTTCCTTGGCCAGACCACCCCAGCTATCGTCTACCGCCGGGTCACCAATGGTGTTCAGACGCCACAACTCCTTGCCGGTTGCCGCATCATGTGCCGTGATATAGCAACCACCTGCTGTGCCTGTAATACTGCAGCCAGATGTGCCGGTAAACACTTTGCCGTCAACGACCAGCGGGCCGGCAGTAAAGCTATAGCCTTTTTCCCATTCATTGACCTGAACTTCCCACAGCTTCTTGCCGGTTTTCGCTTCAAGCGCAACCAGTTTGGCATCCGGTGTGGTCAGATAAACCTTGTCTTCGTACAGTGCCAGCGAGTTGCGCTGACGATTGGCCTGTGCATCATGATAGCCACCGGTAAATTTCGGCAATGGCTGGGTGTATTCCCAGATCAGGTCGCCTGTCGTCGCGTCCAGCGCCTGCACGTGGCTGCGGTTCATGCCCAGGAACATGATACCGTCGTGAACCAGCGGTGCTGTTTCCTGCAGACCACCTACCGGCATAGACCAGGCCCAGGCCAGATCCAGCTGTTTCACGTTCTTTTTATTGACCTGATCCAGGGGGCTGTAGCCCTGATTGTCAATGGTACGGCGCCAGCTCGGCCAGTCGCCGTCGGCCGGTTTCAAAATCTGTTCGTTGGAAATGGGTTTGTAGTCGTCGATTTTCACTTGTGCCTGAGCCGCGCAAGCAAACATCACGGCAGCTGAGACAGCCAAAAGGCTATGGATTTTCATTTTGTGTCCTATTCTTCAATATTCATTACACGTCGCGGCTCACCAGAGGAACATCGCAACGTTGTTCAAATGCGCCTATCAGCGTGCAGCCTTGGCCTGTTCGGCCGAAACGCCGCCGAACTTATTACCCCAGCTGTTACGAACGTACGTGGCAACGGCGGCAACCTGCTCGTCATTGAACTGACCACCCAGCGCCGGCATACTGTTCAGGCCGTGGATAATCGTGCTAAGCAGAGCCGGAGCATTAGCCAGCCTGTCGAATCCTTCCAGCTTCGTGCCGAACGCGCCCTGGCCTTCTGCACCATGGCAGGCAGCACACGTGCTGCTGAATACTTTGGCACCGGCAGCCATCAGCTCCGGTGTCGCTTCTACTTTTTCGCCTGCCACTTCAGGCTTATCGGCCGTACCGAGTACAGAGACCATCACGCCAACATCAGCAAAACCCTGGCCATTCATATCGCCTGGCTGTTTGTCGCCATCAAAGCGATACAGGGGAAGGCCGCCATAACTAACCTGGGACACGCCCTGCTCGTTTTTTTCTGCCTTGAGCAGACCCGGCAAAATGTCGCGGCCCAGCGGACGGCTCTCGGAAACCACCGGCTCCCAGTGTTTCATACACGCCTCATCACAGGCCGCTTTGTTCTCTTTGCTCAGTGTATATAGCGTGCGCCCTTGTGCGTCGACAAGAAAGGGCGTCATGGTGCCGCTGGAGCCTTTGGCAATCAGGGTTGCGGAAGTGGGCGCTGCCGTGTTCGCATTTGCCAGACTGCCAAAGCCCAATGCAGCCGCACACGCGACTGCTGCGGCAGTGTGTGTCAGTTTAAATTTCATTGCTTTTCTCGTGTTGGGAAGAGTTCGAATTGATCATTGCCAGAACCATGGTTTGGTTGACTAGTCAATGATATAGATCAAATGATATGCTTTTATCTCACACGAAACAACCGTTACTGCGCTATTTGGCTTAATTGGAGCTGAACATCAAGGACTTAGCGCACATTCACCTACAACCACCCGGATAAAACGTTGGTAACCCGACACAACGCGCATGCCTCATTCCCTTTGAGCAACCTCAAAAGCAGTGTGGCCGGTCTGTAGCATTTGTGCGCTGTTCAGCAACAAACAGAGCATAGCGCGGATACTCCGATGCTCACAGCAGGCACAACACTGCCCGCGGGCAGCGATTGCATTACAATTGAAATGGCATGACGACTGTCATCAACAGGGCTGCTCACAGCCCGCTACACAGAAACAGGCGGTTTTGGTAATGGAAAATCTTGATGTTCTCGTACTGCGCAAACTTTGCGCGTGGCGCCAGGAAGGGAAAAAAGCCCTGCTGGCTACCGTCATTCGAACCTGGGGGTCTTCGCCGCGACCGCTGGGGTCGGTCATGGCCCTGTGCGAAGACGGTGCGGTAGTCGGCTCGGTTTCCGGCGGCTGTATTGAAGACGATTTGATCTATCGCTACACCGGCGGCAGCGACAAGGCCGCACTGGTCAATGGCGGCCCCCCCTGTCTGGCCCGCTATGGCGTGACGGCTGAAGAAGCCTATCGCTTCGGTCTGCCTTGCGGCGGCACCCTGGAAATCCTGCTGGAATTCAATCCCGACGCGCAGCTGTTGAATGAACTGGTGGCGGCCCTGGAACAGGGCCAACTGATGCAACGCACCGTGCAATTGGATAATGGCAACGTCCATCAACAAGCAATAGCGCAGCCCTTGCCTCTTGGTATTGATGACAAGACGCTGCAAAACACCTTCGGTCCGGAATTTCGCATGCTGCTGATCGGTGCCGGCCAATTGACCGAGTATGTGGCGACCATGGCCCTGTTCAACGGCTTTGCCGTGACCGTCTGTGATCCCCGCATCGAATACCGCAATGGCTGGTCGGTGCCGGGCGTGACGGTGCTCTCTGATATGCCCGACGATGTAGTCACCGCTTTTCGACCGGATCGGCGCAGTTGCATTATTGCCCTGACGCACGACCCCAAGCTGGATGATCTGGCCCTTATGGAGGCGCTGCTCTCAGACGCGTTCTACGTGGGTGCCATCGGCTCGCGTCGAAATAATCACAGTCGTCGTGAGCGGCTGCAGACGCATTTTGGCATTACCGCACAGCAGCTTGCCCGCCTGCGCGGCCCTATCGGTATCTATATCGGCAGCAAATCACCCGCAGAGATTGCCGTGAGCGTGATGGCAGAAGTGATTGCGGTGAAGAACGGCCTGCTGCTGCCGGAGAACTTCGATGTCTCTCATGCCAAGGCCAACCCGTCTGAATACGCCGCCTGATAGACAGCATGCCTGTATCTGATTGCCACCAGCCCGTACCTGCCGTACCCGATATCGTTGCTGTAGTTCTGGCGGCAGGCCAGGGTTCACGCTTTGATGCATCCGGTACGCGTTATAAGCCGGTACAGCCACTGGCCGATGGCACCCCTATGGTCTATGCCGTTTGTCATCGCCTGCTGCAACATATTGATGCAGTCACGGTGGTCTGCGGCCCGCAGCAGAAGGCGGTGCGCGATGCGCTGGGTGAGCTGCCGGTCAATCTGATTCATTGCGCCGATGCCGAGACAGGCATGAGCGCCTCGCTGCGTTTCGGTATCCGCCACAGCCCGGCACGCCTTGGCTGGATCATCGCCCTTGCCGACATGCCATGCATCAACGCGAGCACGGTGCAGACCGTGACCGAACACCTGCGCCAGGGAGGCCGCATTGTACGTCCTCACTATGCGAACAGGCCAGGCCATCCCGTGGCCTTTGCCAGTGAATTCAGAAACGAACTATTGCAAGTGACGGGGGACGAAGGGGCACGCGCGGTCGTCACCCGTCACCCCGATGCCTTAACGCTTATCCCCGTCAATGATCCGGGCTGCCTGCTCGATATTGATACCCATGAACAATTACTGCAGCTCGGCAAGGCCGGCGACCCGCTCACTCCAGCATAAAAAATGGAGCGTATCAAACGCCCCACTTACTTGTAAAATAGCCAAAAGCTGTGCCGCCTGCCCACAAATCGTTAACGAGAAATATCGTTAAAGAGAAATGCGCCAACCGCATTCAATGCCAGCACCGCAGACCCGGGATCAACCGAACCCGGGTCTGCTCGCCGTTGGCCTGCTGCCCCTAAGTTTTCTGCTGCAACTGATTGGCAATCGGCAGACTGCGAATCCGCTTGCCCGTCGCCGCAAAAATTGCATTGCACAGCGCGGCAGATACGGGCGGCGTACCCGGTTCACCGACGCCACCCAGTGGCGCATCATAATCGCTGGCCGCAACCAGATGAACATGAATCTCACGCGGCGCACTCATCATGGAGGTGATACGATAGTCGTGGAAATTGCTTTGCACGGCCGCACCATCCTTGAAACTGATTTCGCCCAGCGTCGCCAGGCTCACGCCCATAACCGTTGCGCCTTCAATCTGGGCACGAATGCGTTCAGGGTTGACCTGCGGTCCGCAATCGACTGCCACATCAACGCGCGGAATCGACAGATCGCCGTTTTCGGACACGTGCACATGCACGACGGTCGCCACATAGGTCACAAAACTATAATGCGCCGCCAGTCCCATGGCCTGACCTTTTTCAGCAGACTTGCCCCAGCCCGCTTCGCGGGTGACCGTTTCAATCACATTGCGCAAGCGGCCCGTATCCACGGGGTACAGTTCAGGTGACTCGCCGTGATTCCATCCGTCCGACAGCGCGGCCGGATCGATACGCCGGGCCGGACCGATCAGATCCAGCAGAAAGTCTCGGTGGTCTTTGCCCTGATCAGCGGCCATTTCTGCCACAAAGGACTGAACGGCAAACGCGCGGGGAATATTCGACACAGATCGGAACCAACCGATACGGGTATGCGCTACAGCCTCGGGGTTTTCTACCCGAACATTAGGGATGGCAAAGGGTACATTGGCTGCACCCATACCCAGCTCGCTGGCAGACTGCTTCGTAGAGTCCGCAAAGGTGGAACTAATGGATGGCGCCGCTGAGCGATGCAACCATGCCGTCACCTTACCCTGCGCGTCCAATCCCGCTTCCAGGTGCTCCACCGACACAGTGTGATAATAGGAATGCTGAATGTCATCTTCACGGGTCCAGGTGACCTTCACCGGCTTACCATCCATGGCCTTGGACAACAGTCCGGCTTCAACCACAAAATCCGGCTTGGACTTGCGGCCGAAACCGCCGCCCAGCAGCGTCTGATTCACCTTGACGTTCTCCGGTGACAGTTCAAGCCATTTGACCAGCATGTCATGGGTTGCCTGCGGTGCCTGCACACTGGCCCAGGCTTCACATTTGCCATCAACAATTCTGACTGTCGCTACCGGTGTTTCCATGGGCGCCTGCGCCAGATGCGGAACGTAATACTCAGCCTGAATCCGTTTGGCGGCGCTGCCCAGGGCAGCCATCGTATCGCCGTCGTTGCGCGCGGCTTTTTCTGTCGGCTTGCTTACCGACGCTTCCAGCTGCTTACGGTATTGTGCCGAATCATAAGAGGCGTGAGGTCCTCCATCCCATTCAATTTTCAAAGCCCTGCGCCCGGCGATGGCGGCCCAGGTATTGGTAGCGATCACGGCCACGCCGCCCAGAGGATTGAACATGGCCGGTGGTGGCGAGCCGGCCAGCGTCACCACTTTGACCACACCCGGCACTTTAAGAGCGTCGGTATCATCCACCTTGATCAATTTGCCGCCAAACACCGGTGGACGCGCCACAACGGCATACAGCATGTCGTCGAACCGGATATCCTGGCCGTATTTTGCACGCCCCGTGACGATATCCATGCCATCTGCAATATGCGTCTGGCCTTTGCCGATATAGCGAAAGGCATCTGCCGTTTTCAGTTTCAGCGCGTCGGCAGCGGGCACCTCAAGCTGCGCCGCTTTCTGTGCGACATCGCCAAAGCCGAGTTTTTTTCCGCTTGGCGTATGAATCAGTTCGTGATTTTTTGCCTGCACTTCGGATTCGGGTACATTCCACTGGCTGGCGGCGGCCGAAATAAGCATGGCGCGCGCAGCGGCACCCACACGTCGCAGCGGCATGAAGAAATGCCGTGTACTGCGCGAACCATCCGTGTCCTGATTGCCGAAACGCGCTTCGTCCGCCCAGGCCTGCTTGACCGTCACGCGGCCCCAGTCGGCATCCATTTCATCGGCAACAACCATGGGCAGGCTGGTCCTGACGCCCTGACCCATTTCGGCCCGATGACACAAAATCGTAACTGCGCCGTCAGCGGCAATCGCCACGAATACCAGCGGATTGTCCACCGTACCATGCGGCATGCCATCGGCCCCATATTTTGGGGGACCCTTCTGCTCTTCACCTTCAGCAAACACGCGTAGCGGTGTGCCAACGGCCAGAACCAGGCCACCCAGGGCAAAGCTCTTGAGCATCCTGCGCCGGCTGATATTGCTGATCTGCACGTCGGCCGTTGCGATGGCGGAAGCGTTTACACGTACATTCATTTTGCACCTCCGGCCTGTGCGACGTTCTTGATGGCGCTGCGAATGCGCGTATAGGTGCCGCAACGACACAAATTACCACTCATGGCAGCATCGATTTCGGCATCGGTCGGCGCAGGAGTCTTTTTGAGCAGAGCCGTGGCTGACATGATTTGTCCCGCCTGACAGAATCCGCATTGCGGCACGCCCATTTCGACCCAGGCTTTCTGTACGGCCTTGCCGGTCTCGTCGTTTTCCACAGCTTCAATCGTGACGATTTTCTTGCCTGCAGCCGCAGTAATCGGTGTGACACAGGACCGGATCGGCGCACCGTCAAGATGCACCGTACAGGCGCCGCATAGCGACATACCGCAGCCGAATTTTGTTCCGGTAAATCCGAGGTGATCGCGCAGTGCCCAGAGAATGGGCGTATCTTCCGGCAGGTCTACCTCATGCTTCGAGCCGTTAATTTCAAGTGTAATCATTGCAGCCTTCCTTTGCATTCGTTCAAACAAAATGTGTCATCGTAAAGCCCCATCATTGGCGAACGATCATGCACGATGCAGGCTATCCGAACTCGCATTACTGTATTCAGTATAACAATCTTATCAAGGATGTGAGCAATTTCGCGATAGCACATATGTCATAACAACTTACGCCAGCGCATGGTTATCATGCCTGACCATATAGGCAGATAACCATGCGCAGCCAGCTTTGGCATCGCGGTACACATGAAGTACAAAAGAAAACCGGTGCAGCCTGCAACTATGCAAACCTGCACCGGTCAGACAGAATGGACCGCAAAAAGCGGTCCGCTTCAGACGGCGATCAGAAAAAGCCCAGCGCTTTGGGGCTATAGCTCACCAGCAGGCATTTTGTCTGCTGGTAGTTGGACAGCGCCATTTTGTGATTTTCACGACCAATGCCAGACTGTTTATATCCGCCGAAAGCAGCATGTGCCGGATACAGATGATAGCAATTGGTCCACACGCGGCCAGCTTCAATTCCACGTCCCATGCGATAGGCACGGGAACCATCCCGGGTCCATACGCCTGCACCTAGGCCGTAATAGGTATCGTTGGCGATGGCCAATGCTTCATCTTCGTCCTTGAAGGTGGTTACAGAAGCCACTGGTCCGAAAATTTCCTCCTGGAAGATACGCATGTCGTTCTTGCCGGCAAGCATGGTTGGCGTAACGTAATAGCCTTCTTCCAGACTCTGCACACGATTGCGTTCACCACCGGTCAGGCATTCTGCGCCCTCGCCACGGCCGATATCAATATAGCCCAGGATCTTGTCCAGCTGCGCCTGCGACGCCTGTGCACCAACCATGGTGCTCATATCCAGCGGGTTGCCCGCCTTGATCTTCTGCACCCGGTTAATGGCTCTATCGATAAACTGTTCGTAGATAGACTCCTGAATCAGAATCCGCGATGGGCATGTGCACACTTCACCCTGGTTAAGCGCGAACATCGACAAGCCTTCAAGCGCCTTGTCGAAATAATCGTCCTGCTGATCCATCACATCGGCAAAAAATACGTTCGGACTTTTACCGCCGAGCTCAACGGTAGATGGAATCAGGTTATCGGCCGCTGCGTGCAGAATATGTTTGCCGGTAGCGGTAGAGCCGGTAAAGGCAATTTTGGCAATCCGCTTGTTCGTGGCCAGTGCATTGCCAGCCTCTTTACCAAAACCATTCACTACGTTGATGACACCTGCAGGGAACAGATCTCCAATGATTTCCATCAATACCAGAATGGAGGCCGGTGTTTGCTCTGCCGGTTTCAACACAACGCAGCAGCCCGCTGCCAGTGATGGAGCCAGTTTCCAGATGGCCATCAGAATCGGGAAATTCCATGGAATGATCTGTCCAACCACACCCAGCGGCTCATGAAAATGATAGGCCACGGTGGTATTGTCGATTTCAGAAATACCACCTTCCTGCGCCCGGATGCAGCCGGCGAAATAGCGCAGATGGTCTACGGCCAGTGGCAGGTCGGCTGCCATTGTTTCACGCAAAGGCTTACCGTTATCAATCGTTTCGGCCACCGCCAGCACTTTCAGATTCTGCTCCATGCGATCAGCCATTTTCAGCAGCAGATTGGCCCTCTCGGTTGTCGAGGTCTGCCCCCAGGCACGGCGTGCAGCGTGCGCAGCGTCCACGGCGCGCTCAATATCATCGGCGCCGGATTTTGGCACCTCGCAAAACACCTGTCCGTTGACAGGTGAAATATTCTGAAAGTATTCACCCGAGACCGGCTCCACCCATTTGCCGCCAATATAGTTGCCGTATTTGGTCTTGTATGGGTAGTCAGTATCGATGCCAAATTGTTTCAAATCGGAAAGGTTCATGTCTTATCTCCTGATATTCATTTTTAAAATGGCGCGGGCCGTTGCGACCTCGTGCTGCTCTTTCCATGGAGCAAATTCCATGCCATATTGTCGGCAGGCTGCAAAGCCATTTTTTGGAGTAGAATAGTTTTCACAAACAACCTGCGGCACGCAAAACAGAGCAAAAAATGTCGCAATTTACGACAGCAACAGGCAACACAAGCAACAGCTGTCGATTTTTGCAACACATCAGGAGACTACGATGTTGCATCATTCGCTGAACTCTGCCGGCACGGTGCAGCCTAACGCGCCGATTCAACGTTCCTGGGAACGTTGTGAAAAACAGGCCAATACGCTGCCAGACGAACCGGTGTTGCTGGGTCGGGCCGATCTTGATACCCGTCTGGATCAGTACGCCAGCCTGCTGCAAACGGCTGCGCCGCATATCGCCACCGCCAGCAGCCTCGCCGCGCAGGCGCAGGGCATACTCCTGCTCTCCGATGCCAGCGGCGTCATCCTGCACGCCACCGGGAATAACGACTTTCTGCATAAGGCTGATCAGGTCACTCTGCGACCCGGCGCCAGCTGGGCCGAAGGCCATCGTGGCACCAATGCCATCGGCACGGCCCTGATCGAAAACGGCTTTACCCGTGTACTCGGCCAGGAACACTTTTTACCCTGCAACCGGATTCTCAGTTGTCATGCCGCGCCCATCCATTCACCTCGTGGCGAAATCCTTGGGGTACTGGATATTTCCGGCGACACCCGCACACTGCCGGACTACACCGGCGATCTGGTTCGTGTCACCGCAAGACAGATCGGCAACCATATTCTGGATCTGGCCGGTACGCACATTGCGCGCCTGCAGTTTCAACGTCATGCGGGAGCGATCAACGCAACGCAATGCGGTACGCTGCTCATTTCCGATCAGCAGATTGTGGGGGCCAATGAAACCGCAGCCGAACTGCTGAATGTCCCTCTGGCTGTCCTGCTGGACGAGCCGGTAGAAAAATGGCTGCCCGCCTGGAAACAACTACAGGCGCAACCCATGCTCAGTTATTGCGCTGACGGTTCTGCACTGTATGCCACCCTGCAGTTTGAACGCATCGGCCTGACGACACGCGCCCCTGTGCAACCCTCACCGGACGACCGCGCCACGCCGGAGCAAACCGTACCCGCGAAAAGCCGTAACACCCCGGCCGCATCACTGCCGCCGTTGCCATCGCTGGAGCCGGTGCTACAGCAGCAGTTGCGCCAGAGTGCGCTGGCCATCAATGCCGATCTGGCTGTTTTGCTACTGGGAGAGACCGGCACCGGTAAAGAAGTTTTTGCCCGCCATCTGCACGCGCACAGCCGCTGGCGCGATGGTCCGTTTGTGGCAATCAACTGCGCTGCACTGCCTGAAAGCCTGATTGAAGCTGAATTGTTCGGCTACGAACCCGGCGCCTTCACCGGAGCCCAGCGCAATGGCTCTCGCGGTCGCCTGCGCGAAGCCAATGGCGGTGTGTTGTTCCTGGATGAGATTGGCGATATGCCATTACAACTGCAATCGCGCCTGCTGCGCGTGCTGCAGGAACGCGTTGTGCAACCATTGGGATCCGATAAAACATGGCCCGTCCAGTTTGGGCTGATTAGCGCCACCAATCAGCTATCGGACACACTCAGCCAGGAAGACAATTTCCGCCAGGACCTTTACTACCGTATCCAGGACCATCTGGTTCAATTGCCGGCATTACGTTTTCGCGCAGACCTGCGCACCTTTATCTGCGCCGAACTCAGACGCAATGAAAGTACCCCGAGCCTGATATTCGCCGATGAGGCGCTCGATACCCTTTGCGCCTATCATTGGCCCGGCAACTACCGACAATTGCGGTCCGTGCTGAAAACGCTGATCGCCTTTTTACCCGCCGGCAGCGTTATTCATCCTGAATCATTGCCAACCCATCTGCTCAAGCCATCGCCCGCACCCGCGCCCGCAACTGCCAGCGCCACAACATCAACGACCACACATGCAGACAGGGAGGCAGCACAAGAGACTGCCGCGAGCGCTAAGGAACAGGTCGACGCAACGCAAGCGAACGACACATTGCCAGCGTCAGAAAGCCCCTTGCCCGAGGTCAGTTTAAAAGATTTACAGGCCCTGCGGATCAGACAGGCGCTCACCAAAAACCGGGGCAATGTCAGCAAAACCGCCAGAGAATTGGGCCTGCATCGCAGTACGGTCTACCGGCAACTCACCCGGGCCGATTCACAAGCGCACTAAGCAGTCGCAGCAAGGCTACAAGGCCGTGCTGCGCTGCGCCACGACACGCCACTTAAGCGGCTGTTTTAGCCGGCTGTTACGCCACTATTAACGTACTTTTAACATGCGTTTCATCTGCCATTGAAGGCTGCCGTATCTCCCCTTGCAGAATGACGCATCTGCCTATTTACCGACAATCGGTTCCTGCACATACTGACGACATGCAACAAAGCGATCGAATCGGGTAGAGAACATTTCCTTCCCGATTCTCACTATTACGTTTGAAATATCGCAGTATGCAAAAGGAGCCCAACATGATAATCACTTCGAAAATTTCACCCTGCCTCTGGTTCGATGATCAGGCCGAAGCTGCGGCACAGTTCTATACCGGCATTTTTCCTGACGCCAGAATCACCCAGACCACCTATTATCTGGGCAAAAAAATGACCGAGGTAAGCGGCAGACCAGAAGGCAGTGTACTCACCGTTTCCTTCGAACTGGCAGGCTTGCCTTTTACTGCGCTCAATGGCGGTCCCATTTTCAAATTCAACGAAGCCATCTCACTGCAGGTGCACTGTGAGACTCAGGAAGAACTGGACACATACTGGGCAGCCTTAAATGAAGGTGGTGACCCATCTGCACAGCAGTGTGGCTGGCTCAAGGATCGTTACGGCCTGTCATGGCAGATCGTACCCGCCATACTCCCCTCCCTGCTGACCGACCCGGCGCGTGCGCAGCGCGTGATGGAAGCCTTGCTACCAATGAAGAAACTGGACATAGGCGCATTGCAGCAGGCGGCTGATGCGGCGTAAATCAACACAACGAAAGCCTGTTCATCCGGGCTGTACGATTTAATCTATACAACCGCTTTCAATAGATTCATTTTTGCTCACACGATTTCAACCCCGTACTATTTATTGGCGCCTCACTGTTTACAGCAGTAACCCTATCAGGAAAATATCATGAACCAGAAATCTGTCACTCCCTATCTCTTTTTCGGCGGCACCTGCGAAGAAGCCCTCAATTTTTACAAAGAAGCCGTTGGCGCCAGGGTCAGTATGATGATGCGCTTCGGCGAAAGTCCCGAAGCCCCGCCGCCAGGCACCATTCCCGCCGACTATGACAACAAGATCATGCACGCGAGCTTTAGCATTGGCAGCAGCATACTCATGGCATCCGATGGCTGCGGCGGCGCGAGTACCTTTAGCGGATTCTCACTGTCGGTTACTCCGGAAAGCAAGGAAGAGGCCACACGGATGTTCAACGCACTGGCCGAGGGCGGCACCGTCACCATGGCACTGGGCGAAACCTTTTTCTCTCCCTGGTTCGGTATGCTTAAAGACCGTTACGGCATGGAATGGATGGTTGCCATGCAGCCGGCAGAACAGGCGACGCAGGCCTGATCCACCACTGCACTACATTGCCGTTGATGAAACGCGCCGGGGATGCCGACCCGCTTTACTCATGAATAAGCCTGCCTGTATGATCTGACATCGCGACAGGATTAAACTCAGGAGAACAAAATGGAAAAAACGGCATTGATCACCGGCGGCAGTCGCGGCATTGGCGCGGCAACTGCCAAATATCTGGCCGCGCGGGGATATGGCATTTGTATTAATTATCATCGGAATGAACAGGCAGCCGAAACCCTGGTTGCGCACATCCGGGAGCAGTTTTCCGTTCCCTGCATTGCCATTGCTGCCGACGTTTCTGACGAGACGCAGGTCGTACGGCTCTTTGCCGAAATGGACGAGCTGATAGGGCCGGTCACGCACCTGGTGAATAATGTCGGCGTGCTGTTCAAACAGATGAAAGTCACCGAAATGGATGCGGAACGCATTAATAAAACCCTCACCACCAATGTGACCAGCTATTTTCTGTGCAGCAGGGAAGCGCTCAAACGCATGCAGCCCGGGTGCGCTATCGTCAACGTGTCCTCGGTGGCGTCACGTACCGGCTCTGCCGGCGAATATGTGGATTACGCGGCATCCAAGGGTGCCGTTGATGTATTCACGCGCGGCCTGTCACTGGAGCTGGCTCCGCAGGGAATCCGGGTCAACTGTGTTCGACCGGGATTTATCTATACCGATATCCATGCCGATGGCGGCGAACCCGGCCGGGTGGATCGCATCAGCAGCCAGATTCCCATGCTGCGCGGCGGCCAGCCGGAAGAGGTCGCCTCGGCCATTGCCTGGCTGCTATCCGATGAAGCGTCATACGTAACCGGCTCGTTTATTGATCTGGCAGGCGGGCGCTAGGCATCAACCGGCACTGCCCGACACCGGATCGCCCTGGAAGCCGGCCTGCGGCTTTCAATGAACGGAACAATCGTGTTACCGTATGGTATCCGGAGCCAGCGTGCCACCTACCAGTGAGAGATGCCTGTCGGGCGTGTCGTCGCGCCGTTGCTGTAAATAGCACAGCCCCCCATTTCAATTGTCATCAGGTCTTCACAGCTGCCGGCCTCTGGGTCACCCTATTGGACAAGGAGGTAGCGTAGTGCCTGAACAATTCGCGACAGGGTCGCAGACATCCAGACTAACGGGCGTGCAAACGGCCAGACCCTTTTCCGCCCGTCTATCCACCCATTTTCTCCGGTTATTTTTCCCGTTTTTACTGCTGTTCGCTGCACTGCTGCAGTTGAACACTGCAGGCGCCCAGACTCCCCCTTCCTCCGAAACCGCTACCGCCTCCGCCGCGCAGCTGGCCGATTTGCTGGAGAATGAAAACACGCGCAAGCAACTCATAGAGCAATTGCGTGCGCAGGCACCCGCTGCGCAGCAGGCTGCGTCCGGTAACACAGCAAACACCCAGACACAAAGCAACTTTGATGACTCATTGCCACGCAGGGTGGCCGACAGCACCCAGTTCTTTCTGACCAAGCTTTTAAATGATATGGGCGATGCAGCGGCTGCAATCGGCTCCATGGCGCGCGGTGAAGGGACGGGCGGCGCTGGCATGCGCGACTGGAAATCAGCGCTTATCAATGTTGCATTGGTTATCGCCGCCACAGTCATCGCCTTTGTCGTGTTGCGCCTGCTGGCCGCGCGTATTTTCGCCATGATCAATCACTGGGCCGGCCAGCCCGCCACGGCCCCGGGCCGACGTCGCCTGGCCCAGCCAGCAACGTTGAAAAAAATTGCAGCTGTCATTGGCGCACTCATTGTTGATGTTGCCGCCATTGCCCTTGCCGGTGTTGTAGGCTATAGCGTGGCACTGGCCGTTGCAGGACCCAACGCAACAGTGGGTACCTTCGAATCGCTCTTCGTGAATGCCTTTGTCGCCGTCGAAGTGGCCAGAGCACTGGTGCGCACGGTGTTTGCAACACGCTTCCCACAATTGCGGCTGTTTGCCATGCGCGACGAAGTGGCCGTGTACTGGAACGGCTGGCTATCCAGCCTGGTGGGCATTACCGGCTACGGTATGCTGGTCATCGTACCGCTGGTTACTGCCCTGTTCACCGCCGCTCTGGGAAATCTGGTCGGTCTGCTGATCATGCTTGGCATGTACCTTTATGCTTTGCGTGTGATCTGGAATAACCGTGCCCTGATCCGAGGCCGTATCGTCGAACGTGCCGAGCAGGCTTCCACTGCTTTTTTTGCCACAATGCTGCGTCTGCTGGCCCGTATCTGGCATATCCTGGCCATCATCTATTTCACCGTGCTGCTGGTTGTCAGTCAGGTTGATCCGGTGGATGCTCTGCCATTCATGGCGCGCGCGACGGTACAAAGCCTGATTGCCATCGCACTGGGTTTGCTGGTCTCTGCCATTCTGACCGCTATTCTGAGCCACCCAATCCGGCTGTCTGATGACCTTCGTACCCGCCTGCCACTGTTGGAAGCGCGCGTCAACTCATACGTTCCGGCCACCCTTAAAGGCCTGCGCCTGCTTACGCTTATCATCGTCGTGCTGTTTGTGCTGGACGCCTGGCATGCATTCGACCTGTCTGCCTGGGTTGCGTCCACATCGGGTCGCGCCACCATCAGTGCCGTGGTGCATGTGGCCATCATTCTGCTGATTGCAGCACTGGCATGGACCGTGATTGCCAGCATCATTGAAAGCCGGCTTAGCGGCACCGGCAAACGCGCGCCCAGCGCCCGCGAGAAAACACTGCTGTCGCTGTTTCGCAATGCCGCGCTGATTGTGATTGTCACCATGACCATCCTGATTCTGCTCTCGCAGATCGGCATCAATATCGGCCCGCTGATCGCCGGTGCCGGTGTGGTGGGTCTGGCCATTGGTTTTGGTGCGCAAAAACTGGTGCAGGATATTATCACCGGCATTTTCATCCAGCTTGAAAACGGCATGAACGTGAATGATGTTGTGGAAGCAGGCGGCGTGTTCGGCACCGTTGAAAAAATGACCATCCGCTCGGTGGGCATTCGCACCATGGACGGCGGCTATCACCTGATTCCTTTCTCATCGGTTGACGTGGTCGCCAACCACATGCGTGATTTTTCCTATCATATGGGTGAATACACCATTGCCCATCGGGAGAATGTAGACGATGCCATCGACCATCTGCGTGCCGCGTTTGCGGAACTGATGCAGGACGAAGTACTGTCGCCCGAGATTCTGGAAGAGATCACCATTCCTGGCGTGACGGCCATCAATGAGCGCGGCGTCACGATTCGTGTACTGATCAAAACCACGCCGGGCATGCAATGGGCCGTACAACGCGGCTATAACCGTCTGGTCAAGAAACATTTCAACGCCGCCAATATCGAACTGCCCTACCCGCACACCGTGGTTTATTTTGGACAGGACAAGGACGGCAATGCACCTTCCGCAAGCGTGGACCTGGGACGCAAGGCCGACCGCACGCAACCGCCCAAAGGCAAGGCACCAGCAGCCGGACATACGCCACGTAAACTGGCGCCGCGCCGTGATGGCTCTGAAGATGTTCTGGGTAATGAACTGGAGCAGCGGGTGCCTGATGAAGATGGAGAGCGCCAGGTGGACGACACCCCGCGCCCTGATTCGACATCCCGATAAAGCATCCGCGTCCCTGGCGCCAGGGGATGTACCAACTTGCGCCAGGAGCTCCGGCACCGATTGACCGGGCACGACAGGCTGCGGCGCAAGCAGGTCTGTTCATAAGCGCATCGCGCTTCGGCCAACGCAGGGCACGCTTGCACGCAGTATTATCTCAGCTGTTATTTCCGGTGTTATGTCAGGTGTTATTTCAGGTGTAATGAACACAAATGCGGTTATTCTGCCATTCGTGTACTACCACATCCAGTCCATATAGCTCTTTGAGCACCGGCGGCTGGATGAACGTCTGCGGCGTACCTTGGTGTACAACCCGTCCATTGCGCATCCCGATAATAAGATCCGAATAGCAGGACGCAAAGTTGATGTCGTGCAGCACCATCACAACCGTCTTATGCAACTGGTCGGCGGCGCGGCGCATCACTTTCATGATGTCGACTGCATTTTTCATGTCCAGGCTGTTCAGCGGCTCATCCAGCAGGACATATTCCGTATCCTGACACAGCACCATGGCGATGAAGGCGCGCTGACGCTGTCCGCCCGAAAGTTCATCCAGAAAACGCTGCTCCAGTCCATTGAGATTCAGATAGGCGATAGCGCGTTCGATATGACTGCGATCCTCCACCGTCAGGCGACCCTGTGTGTGCGGATACCGGCCAAATGCTACGACATCCTGTACCGTCAACCGCAGGGGCAGATGATTGTCCTGACGCAGGATAGACAAATGCCGTGCCAGTTCTGCCGTATCGGTACGGGTGATATCCAGCCCGCCCACCTCCACCGATCCTGTCGACATGGGCAGCAGGCGACTGATCATACCCAGTAATGTGGATTTGCCGGCACCATTCGGGCCGACAATCGACGTCACACCACCCCGGGGAATCTCAACTGAAACGTCATCCACCACGCGCAGCTTTGCATATTCTTTGCTGACACCATTGACCTTTATCATCGTTGTCCCTTGCGCACAATCAGTGCGATAAACATCAGCCCGCCAATAAACTCGATCACGACGCTGACCGTGGTATTCAAAGCCAGCCCGTGCTCCAGTACCGTCTGACCGCCTACCAATGCAATAATACCCAGCAGCACAGCAGCCGGCACCGTATATTTATGCTTGTCGGTTTGCATGATCATGTAGGCGAGATTACTCACCAGCAAACCAAAAAACGTAACCGGCCCCACCAGCGCCGTCGACACCGACACCATCACTGCAATCAGCACAAGCGTAAGCCACAGCGTCTTGCGGTAATGGATGCCCAGGTTGACCGCTACGTCGCGGCCAAGCGATAGCACATCATAGGCGCGGCGCTGCCGCCAGCCGATCAGCGACGCAGCCCCAACCATCACCACCGATGCCAGCAGCAGATTGGTGCGAATGGCATTGAAGCTGGCAAACATTTTGTCCTGCAAAAACAAAAATTCGTTGGGGTCGATCATCCGGACCATCAGACCGGACAGGCTGCGAAACAACAAGCCGAACACAATCCCCACCAGCAACAGCAGATGCAGGCTATGAGATGCACCGGAAAAAATCCATTGAAATAACAGGCAGGCGAAAACGGTCATCAGGCTCACTTCCAGTACGAACTTGCCCGTCACCTCCAGTTGCCCGCCTGCCGTCATGCCAAACCAGAAAATCGCCACCGCCTGGATCAGGGTATAGAGCGCGTCAAACCCCATGATGGAGGGCGTCAGAATGCGATTATGTGTGATGGTTTGAAACAGCACTGACGACACTGCTACCGCATAGGCCACCAGCACCATCGCGGCGAGCTTGCCCGCGCGAAACGACAGTACAAAGTCCCAATGCCCGTTGGCGCCCAGCGTCATGAACGCCGCCACAGACAGCAACGCAAAAAGAGCCAGCACACAGAGTCGCACGGCGGGAGACAGCTTAGCCAAAACGAGACCGCCTATTCAAAAGCAAATACAGGAACAAGACACTGCCGACCACACCCACCACCGTACCGATAGGTATTTCATGCGGATAAATGATCAGGCGGCCGACAATATCGCAGGCCAGTACAAACAGCGCTCCAAGAAAGGCGACCCACGGCAGCGAGCGGCGCATATTATCGCCAAAAATAATGCTGACCACATTAGGCACCAGCAGCCCCAGAAACGGCACGCTGCCCGCGGTGACCACAACCACGGCGCTGATGGCAGACACCAGGACCATGCCAATCAGCATAAGACGTTTGTGATTAAGCCCGAGGTTGGTAGTAAATTGTTCGCCCATACCCAGCACCGTGAACCGGTCTGCCGCAAAATAAGCCGCGCAGGACAGAGCAAACGCCACCCACAACAGTTCGTAGCGCCCCCGCAGTACCCCTGAGAAATCGCCCATGGTCCACGTATGCAGAGCCTGCAGCAAATCGTACTGGTAAGCAAAGAACGTCGTAACGGCCTGAATAACACCGCCCAGAACCAGTCCAACCACCGGCACCAGAAAGGCAGAACGCAGCGGAATCCGCCGCAGAATGAGCAGGAACAGCGCCGTGCCGGCCAGAGCAAACAAGGCGGCAACCAGCATTTTCCCAAGGACGGGGATGCCCGGCGCCAATAAGGTGACAGCCAGGATACCCATGGTGGCCGATTCCACCGTCCCGGCCGTGGAAGGTTCAACAAAGCGGTTGCGCACCAGCATTTGCATGATTAACCCTGCAACCGCCAGGGAAGTGCCGGCCAGCACCAAAGCGAGGGCACGCGGCAGCCGGCTGATCAACAGCAATTGCCAGGCTTCGCTATCCATGTGCAATAACCCGGCCAGCGACATATCGCCTGCGCCCAGAAACAGACTGACCAGAAACAGAAAGCACAAAAGCAATAGCAGCACGCAGACCATTATCGGCCGCGGCTGCGTATTGCTTCTGTGCCCTGCGGAACAACCACTCATGAAAGACCTGCTAAGGCGTCAGTCGTCAAAGACGCCTGACACCGGACCTGGGAGCGCCTCATGATTACTGCTTGCCGTCCAGCGCTTTGGACAACTGATCTACGTTCTGCTGCATGGAGGTCAGGCCGGCACTACCAAGCAAATACCAATCCATCGCATTCAGATAGACAACCTGCTGCTTTTTCCATGCGGCTGTTTTATGGATGAGTTCGTTATCCAGCAATTTGTCGGCGGCGACGCCCTCGCGCCCAATAGCGCCGTCGCGGTCAATGACGAGGAGCCACTGTGGATCGGTTTTATAGATGAATTCAAATGACACTGCCTGTCCGTGATTGGAGGTAGACAGATCGGGCGCCGCGGCGGGAATGCCGAAAGAATCATGAATAATGCCGAAGCGGGAACCCGGACCATACGCACTGATCTTGCCGCCGGTAGTAAGAATGATCAACCCAGGGCCAGCCTTCGCAGCCTTTTGCTTCAGCACTGCAATGGATTGATCCAAACGGGCCAGTTGTTCTTTGGCTTTGTCCTGTTTATTGAAAATCTCGGCCAGGATAAGCGCATTGCGCCTGACGCTACCCAACAGATCTTTAGGATTGACCGTCATATCGATCGTCGGCGCCAGCTTGCTCAGATCGGTATACTTGGGCGCCGAACGGCCGCCCACGATGATCAGGTCGGGCGAGAGCGCGTTGATCGCTTCGTAATTGGGTTCAAACAGTGAACCCACTTTCGGGACGGATTTTTGCGCGTAGGCAGCCAGTTGATTGACGTATTTGGTTTCGGGCACCGCAGTTGCCTCTACGCCCAGCGCATGCATGGTATCCAGCGAGGCCAGATCAAAAACAACTGTTTTCTTTGGTTCGGCGTTGATGGTGGTTTGCCCGCTGGCATGATCAACGGTCAGGGCAACGGCAGGCAGGGGCAGCGCGATGCTGGCGGCCACCGTCAGGATGCCTGCCAGCAACCTGCGACCAACTTGAGACTTCCGAAATTGCATGAAAAATGACTCCGCTTCTGATTCAAACTGTAAAGACCGCCGCCCGACCGTACAACGACATGGATCGGCCGCAGATACATCGCTGTTCCCTTGATCGCTCCTTCACAGGTGCGCATCCCTGGCGGGTAGTACACACTAGACTAGGTAGTACACACTAGGTAATACACATGCAATACGCGCACGAAATACGTTCGCGCCACAAGCGCAGCAGCAATGCACGCGCATCACCTGGGCCGGAGCATCACGACTTTAGACGGTAACAAATTGATGGATTTGACAACAGAAAATTGTATCACAACTGCTAATAAGATGTATTCTTATTTATTACTTTTCATGCTTCTTCACGTCTATAGCAAGGGCAGACGCCGGCCACGATCGCGTGACCGGCACGTCCCGTCTTATTGTTTCAGTTGCAAAGTCAGTTGCTCAAGGGAGCGCTGCTGTGCCGCCTCGTACAACGCGAACTCGTCATTGACCTTGGCACCCAGCGCCTCTTCAAATGCGGCCTTGGCGGCACTCACCTGATAGCTTTTCTGATCGTCATCGCCCAGATTCGACTGGAAAATACCTGCAGCACTCACAGGCAGAAAGTCTTCGTAAATAATCGGCTCTGCATGCACCAGTCCGGCATCAATCAAGGCGTCAATATCGTCTGTTCCAGCGATCTGCCGTGCAGTCGCGTCGCGTCCCTGCTGCGTCAGGCTGTAGCGGAAATAACCCAGACCCCTTTTACGAATGGTACCCAGATCATCCGGAAATTCGGTGAATACCTGCTCCAGGCGTTCTGCATAAGTGGCGCCGGCCGATGCGCGCGCTTCGCGGGCACGCAACAGCAACTGGTCATACAGGGCGCGCCCCTTAGGGGTGAGCGCCAGGCCGCGTTGTTCAATCTCACCAAAACGCGCGGTATGCGCGCCCACCACTTTTTCGGAGCCGGAGTCAAACGTTACACTCTCCTCCAGTGCCTTGAAACTGGTCTGGCGCAGCAGGATCGGATGGCGCCGGGTTGGCGGCCCCTCGATGGATTCCTTGGCAGGAATAGTGCGATTGAGCATTTCCTTTTGTGCCGCGTCAATATCCAGCGTACGTGGCGTCAAATGGTTGATATGCGGGCCTTTAAAACAAACTACATCTGCAATCAGGCGATGGGCGGCGAGCAACGCATTGTAGGTGTCAATACTGACGGTTGCCTCGCTGTGCCAGCGGAAGATGTCGGTCGCCTGTGCCACGAACTCATCGGCATGCGCGCTGCTCAGACCACCCTCGGTTTCGAATTTTTCTACCAGTTCCAGCACCCGTGCGCTGAAAATCGACCGTTTCTCCAGAATGGCAGCCGCCTTAGCACGCAGCGCCTCGTCATCGATCAATTCCAGCCGCAGCAGGGAAGTGAACACCCGAAAGGGGTTGGCGGCCAGCGATGCATCGCTCACCGGCCGAAACGCCGTGGCGTGGACCGGCACCCCGGCCACCGATAAATCATAATAGCCCACCGGCTGCAGCCCCATCACCGCAAATACACGTCGAATGCCGGACAACTCAGCAGCCGTTCCCAGGCGGATAGCACCGTGACGTTCCAGGTTCAGGCGCTGGATCTCGCCGGAGTCCTTCAATTGCGCTTGCAATTGCGGATGTTCCTGCAGCGTTTGCGCGTTCACGTCGGCAACCAGTTCCAGCAGATTGCGATACAGCGGCACTTCCTGTCCATACATATTGGACATGGCGGTTGAAAACCGGGTGCGAATTTCGTCGGTAGGGACGAAATGATGATGTTCCATAACGGGATACTCTTTTTTATTCAGTTGGCAAATGGAAAAAACCGATCAATCACGGCGCTGCCTGCGAATGAAACGGGTGTGGCGACCCGGTCTACGCAGTCATCGAGCGGTGAACGGTGGATGTGACCGATTAGTCACTTTTTAGTATAGCCGAATCAAACCCTAAGCCGGTACTGTTTTTCTCTTGTAGAATGGGTTATCCGCAACACTGATGCAGTTTTCATACACTCAGAATTTCTATGTCCCGTCGCCAGCAAACAGAACAACAGATCCTTCAGGCCCTGGAAGCCCAAATTCGCGAAACCGGAATGGGTGGGATTGGCGTCAACGCCATTGCCCGTCGCGCAGGCGTGAGCAAGGAACTGATTTATCGATACTTCAACGGGCTGGACGGGCTGCTGCTGGCCTGGATGCAGGAGCAGGATTTCTGGACCAGCCATCGCGGAATGCTGGGCAACGACGAATCCAGCCAGCAAACGCCCCAGCAACTGGTCCTGTCAATGCTGCGCGCTCAGGTGGATGCGCTCGCCGGCAACGAAACACTGCGTGAGGTCCGCCGCTGGGAACTGGTAGAGCTCAACGAGGTTACGGCGAAGCTGGCCCAGCGACGCGAGAAGGCAGCCCGGGCCTTCATTGACCGGGTCGATGGCCTGGCCCCGGAAATCGATATGCCCGCAACGGTAAGCATCATGCTTGCCGGCGTGCTTTATTTAATGCTGCGCGCCAAGACCGAGAGCCAGTTTCTGGGCATACCCATTCGTACAGATGAAGGCTGGGCACGGATTTTCAGCGCACTGGAAACCATGACGGCGAGCTTTCCGCAAACCATGCGTGAGCAGTCGCTGGATGACCTGGAAGCCCGCTGCAAGCCCACATCATCCTGAGTCTCGGGCCTCTCCGGCGCATGTCACTGCTTTGCCGGCTGCAGATATAGATTAGGCGGCATACCCAGCGCACGTCGAAACATCGCACTGAACGCACTGGGGCTGCGATAGCCCAGCTCCCGTGAAATCGTGCCTATGGACTGGCCCATCGATAACCGGCATACCGCATCGGCCAGCCTGACCTGCTGCAGCCACTGCCGATAGTTCATACCCAGTTCTGACTGAAACAAACGGATCAGCGTGCGTTCGCTGGCCCCTACTGCCGCAGCCCACGCCCCCAGCGGTCGGTTCAGCCCGGGCTGACCCATGAGGGCAGTACAGATTGAGATCAGCCGTCGATCCCTGGGCCAGGGAATCCGGGTGGCCACGGTTTCGGCCGACGGCAGTTCCGAAAGAATCAGTGCAGCAATCCGCCCGCCCCGTTCATTTTGCTTATATACGACAGGCTCGGTGGTCAGGCTCAGGATCAGCTCGCGCAACAGATTACTCACTTCGATCACCTGACAGACGTCCCACAACGAGCGAGCTGCCTCTTCATCAATATACAGCGTGCGCATGTCCACATGAGAAACGGCCATCGTACTGTGCGGCACATTGGGTGGCACCCATAGCGCGCGCAAAGGCGGCAACAGCCAATAACCCTTGTCGGTACTGACACGAATCACGCCATGCGAAGCAAAAAGCAGTTGCCCGCGCCGATGCGAATGCGTTGCCGATCCGGTACCGGCCACATATTCCTTGGACATGGCGGCCACAGCAGGCGCAATGTTCTGATAGTCTTCTGCATTGATGCTTCGGGGTTGCGGCTGCATCACTGTCACTTTCTCGACGAAAATTGGCACTTGCAGGAATTCTAGCACAGCTACACTTATTGATCGCAAACGTCATATATGTTGAATGCAATGTCGATAAACTCCACCGTCATCCGCCCCACCCAGCCCGAAAACAGCACCGCCTTCAAGGTGCTGGGCGCGATCAGTCTCGCCCATATGATGAATGACATGATCCAGTCCATTCTGCTGGCCATTTACCCGATGCTCAAGGACGACTTCAGCCTGAGCTTTGCACAAATTGGTCTGATCACGCTCGTCTATCAAATCACGGCCTCGCTGCTGCAGCCGCTTATCGGTCATTACACAGACAAGCACCCTCAGCCGTATTCGCTGACTATCGGCATGGGTTCAACCCTGCTTGGCCTGCTCCTGCTGTCGGTGGCGCCCTCCTTTCCGTTTCTGCTGCTGGCGGCAGTTCTCGTGGGCACCGGTTCGTCGGTATTTCATCCGGAATCATCACGCATTGCCCGCATGGCTTCCGGCGGGCAGCATGGTCTGGCGCAATCGCTGTTCCAGGTGGGCGGCAATGTCGGCTCCGCGCTGGGCCCGCTGTGTGCCGCGCTGATTATCCTGCCACATGGTCAGGGTAGCGTTGCCTGGTTTTCACTGGCGGCCCTGCTGGCCATGATCGTGCTGCTGCAGATCGGCCGCTGGTATGAACGCAACAGGGGTCTGCTTGCCCTGCGCACCAAGCGCGCGGCCAATGCAATCGAACTGCCACGCAACAAAATCATTATGGCCCTGGTTGTACTGGGCGTGCTGGTTTTCTCCAAGTATTTCTATATGGCGTCCATGAGCAGCTATCTGACGTTTTATTTGATGGAAAAATTTGACCTGTCGGTACGCACCTCACAACTGTATCTGTTCGTTTTCCTTGCCGCAGTGGCAGTTGGCACCATCGCCGGTGGTCCGATTGGGGATCGAATTGGTCGCAAGCGTGTCATCTGGGCATCCATTCTGGGTGTTGCGCCCTTCACCCTGTTGCTGCCACACGCGAATCTGTTCTGGACCGGTATCCTGGTCGTCATTATCGGCCTGATTCTGGCATCGGCGTTTTCCGCCATTGTGGTCTACGCCCAGGAACTGGTGCCCGGCAAAACCGGCATGATTGCCGGCCTGTTCTTCGGCTTTGCGTTTGGCATGGGCGGCGTTGGCGCTGCGGCACTGGGGAATCTGGCAGACGCCACAAGCATCTCTTATGTGTACAGCGTGTGTGCCTACCTGCCGTTGCTGGGGATTGTGGCTGCGTTGTTGCCGGATACGGAAACGCGATCCCCGACACGCCAGTGATAATGCCAAAACGGTGCCTGTCTGCCGTGAGCACACGATGGGCACCGGCCTCAGGTCACTGCGCATGAGTGCATGAGCAGAGGAGCCATAACGGCACCAGACGCGCAGCATTTGCAGGAAAATTTGCGTTACAGATAGGCACACTGTCACCGATCAAGACGCATTAACTGGGTACAATGAGCGAAACACGTTATGCGCCCTCACCGAGGTCGCCTCACACATAACAAGGAAGCCGCTCATGAGTACTCTGCCCAAATTTGCAGCCAACGGATGGCGGCGTCTTGATAACGGCAATATTCAGCATCTGTCGGGACTGGAGTTTGCTCCCGACCCCTATGAACGCCTCAAGCTGGTTGATGCCTCGCTATCGGTATTCATCCGGAACCTGCGACACGAGGGTGCCACCGAACAGCAGGCTGAAAGGCTGTTGCACAAACTCACTCAACAGGCAGCCGAACAGTTTGTTGGCCTGCATTAACACAAGAGAAGGCCTGTTATCAGAATGGGCCGCAAAGAACAAAGCAGGCTGGACGTAACAACGACCTGCACATGAGACATAATGCGTTAAGATACACAAAAAATTAATTATTTCATCGACAAAGGAGACGCTGTAATGATTAAAGTTAGTGTGATGTACCCCAATACCCCAGGCGCGCGCTTTGACCACGACTACTACCGTGACAAGCATTTACCGCTGCTGAAGGAACGCATGGGCGATTTTTGCCGCTACTACACCATCGACCGGGGAATCGCCGGTGGCACGCCCGATACGCCGCCCACTTATATCGGCATGTGCCATATTTTTTGTGATAGCGCCGAAGACTTTCAGGCCGGATTCGGTCCGCATGCCGACGAGATTCTGGGTGACATTCCAAACTACACCGATCTGAGCCCCATACTGCAACTGAGCGAAGTGGTCACAGATACTCGCAGCTAGCGGGATCGTTGCCGCATACCAGGCAGGAAAAGACGCGAGTTGCGGCTGATCCGAAGCACCTGTGCATCAGATCGTCACAGCTCGCAATCACGTTTGTGATATTCTTGAGGGTCAGCGGCAAACAGATCGATCATGAACAAAAGGTGATCGAATGGTAATCTTCTGTTCATGCACGACAGAAGCACTGCCCCTTATGATTGACCTGATCTGTTGTACCCGAGACGCATTTGTTCTGCGCTGGTCTTTTTACCGGCTGGCGCAATCGGAACCTGGCTTGCTCGGCGCTACAGATTGGTTTGCCCCGATTCCGATCGCACCGCCCAACGATGTCAGTTTACGGAACCGGGAAGAACAGTGTGTAAGTCAGCGAGTGGCACATTAAATAAAACCCTGACAGGCGGCACAATGATATTCCCGGGCACGGGTAACCTTCCATTGGGGCCGCCATCTCGTCTTATCTGCGGGGCGCTGTTGCCCCCCGAAGCCACTGGCTTATTTTTGGGATGTGGCTGCAGCTTGCGGAACCACGGCCTCAATAATGGACCCGATCATCTGCGGGTTCGGCACACTGAACAGAAAGTCATTCCCCTGACGCACGCCGGTCAAAGAAACCAGCTGGCCACCAATCACAGTGGCGTAGCCTCTGTTTTTAGGTACGGTCTTGAGCTGTGCTGCTCCTTGCGGATTCAATCCCAGTTTAATCAGCTTGCGGTTCTGCTTGTCCGTTACC
Source organism: Advenella mimigardefordensis DPN7 (assembly GCF_000521505.1). Taxonomy (GTDB): domain Bacteria; phylum Pseudomonadota; class Gammaproteobacteria; order Burkholderiales; family Burkholderiaceae_B; genus Advenella; species Advenella mimigardefordensis. The sequence goes on along the minus strand of NZ_CP003915.1, from coordinate 239,362 downwards.
ACGTCTATCAGGTTAACCTGACTTCTACTTACCAGTGCCTGCGGGTTGATATAAACCACTTGCTTGTCATTGACACGCACAGCGCGATAGCCCTTAATCGCCACGTTGGAGAACTGATAAACATCCACAGTGGCAGGCTGGCGGGCAGCCGCTTGCGCTGCCGGCTGTGTAGCGCCTGTCGCCGGCGCGCTGTTGGTGCTGACGCTCTGGCAACCAGCTAATGTAAAAGCAAAAACAACCGATAGCGCTGCTTTTTTTACGGGAAACATAAGTACTCTCTCCATGAGATGAAAGTTCACTAAAACAAAAAAATACTGCAGGACCGCAATAGCGGCGCACGCTGGCGCCGGCATTACGTCTTCCGTGTTCGTCAGGCGAGTTAACGCCCTTCTGCACCCTTCACCCCGACCGGCACACGACAAACAGGCGCCCGTCATGGAGAGGCAGCCTTGTCGCAACGCATGTTGAATGAGAAGGTTTTAACGCAGAGCATCACCGCACACTGCCGCCCCTATGCCGGAAGACACATGCCAGACAGCCTTGATCGCTTTACTCACTGCATTTGCACGAACGCGGATGTTTCTAACAGACACAACATGTAATTTAATGTGCGATTATAAATTTCTTTTTCACCGATCCTTCAGATGAAAAAGCAGGCTAACTGTCAAGGATTGTCATATTTATGGCTTGAATATTACTTTTTTGATCTGAATCAAGCCGATAGACCACACAGAATCGCGTGTCTCTCAGATCGACAGTCAGATCGACAGTCGTTTGTTCAGTTATTATTCAGATTCATATAAACGGAGACCGGGTACATTTACAATTCCACCCACAACAACAATTTACATTTATCCCAAGGACAATCCATGGTCATCAACCTTCCCCGTCGCCGCGCAATGCTTGTCACGCTTGCGCTATCCACCGTACTGGCCGCTTGCGGTCATATGCCGGCACAGTCCCCGGACAAGACAATAACGGTTATCTCGTCGGGCGGCTTTGCTTCTTCGGTCGAAGCGCTGGCGCCGCAATTTGAAAAGCAGTCGGGCTATCACGTTGAAATCATCCATGGCTCTTCCATGGGTGGCGCGCCTGATTCCATTCCCGCCCGACTGGATCGTCAGGAACCCGCCGATATGGTTATCCTGGCTCGCAAATCGCTGGACCAACTCGCCAATAAAGGACAAGTGGTCAAAGGCAGCCAGGTAGACCTGGTTCGTTCTCTCATCGGTATTTCCGTGCAGAAGGGCGCCCCCAAACCGGATATCAGCAGCGCCGAAGCCGTCAAACGCGCCTTGCTGGCGGCGCCTTCCATTGCCTATTCAGCCAGTGCCAGCGGCACCTATTATGAAAAGGAATTGATCAAGAAACTGGGTATTCAAGCGCAGGTCAAACCCAAAAGCAAACGTATTGTTTCTGAGCGGGTCGGTGCGGTGGTCGCACGCGGCGATGCCGCGCTTGGCTTGCAGCAGGTGAGTGAATTGTTGCCGATCAAAGGCGCCGATTACGTTGGCGTACTGCCACCAGCCTTGCAACGAGCCACCATTTTTTCAGCCGGGATAACAACCCATGCGCGCAATCAACAGGGGGCCAATGAGCTGATCAAGTATCTGACCTCCCCGGCTGCTGTTCAAACGATCAAACAAAACGGGCTGGAACCGGCCTTCCCTGCCCAATAAACAGACACCGCCCGTGTACGAACGTCGGCATCCGGGCGAGCTGCCATGCATGAACCCACCCGGCCCGGGAAGACAGTTCCGGGCCCGGTCAGGACGCCGCCTGGCACTCAATTGTCAAATGTGATATTTCATGCACTGGCTGCAACCGCTCGCGTATCTGCTGGGCCGTCAGCCCGCTACCAGTCACACTGACAATCGCCGCACGCGCCTGTGGCCCGACCTGCCACACATGCAGATCGGTGATTCTTATACCGTTTACCGGTGCCAGAATGTCGCGGATCTCTTCTGCAACGTGTTCATCTGTCACGTCCAGCAACACCGTTGCGCTGGCTTTCATCAGGGAATAAGACCACCTGCCGATGACGACGGCACCAACCACGCCCATGAGCGGGTCCAGCCATACCCAGCCGAAATAGCGACCGGCCAGCAGGGCTACAATGGCCAGAACTGAAGTCAGCGCATCGGCCAGCACATGAATGTAGGCCGCCCGCATATTGTTGTCGCCACCTGAGGCATGTCCGTGCGAGTGTCCATGTTCAGCAGCATGGTGATGATGATGGTGATGATCATGCCCGTGATGATGCCCACCAGACAACATAAGCGCACTCACAATATTCACGAGCAAGCCGACGATCGCGACCAGTGCGGCTTCTCCGAAGGCGACACTGCCCGGATTCAGCAGTCTTGCCACCGATTCGATCGCAATACCAAGGGCCACCATGGCAAGCACCAGCGCCGAGGCAAACCCGGCAAGATCCCCCACCTTACCGGTACCAAAGCTGAAATGCTGATTGTTCACATTGCGCCGCGCAAAGGCATACGCGCCTGCTGCAATACCCAGAGCACCTGCATGTGTCGCCATGTGAAAGCCATCTGCCAGCAGGGCCATGGAGCCGGTGATATAACCGGCTGCAATTTCCACGACCATCATGGCAAACGTCAGGATGACGACCCATAAGGTGCGCCTGGCATTCTCATCATGAGCGGCGCCAAGAAATGAATGGCTATGTGCGCTGTGTTCCGCTGACATGGTCTTTTCCTCTTATTTCGAATATTGGCGAATCGCCTTGAGCAATTCTTTTACGCCCTGCTGGCGTTGTTCATCACTCAGATCCGGGTTAGCTACATGAAATTGCGCATGCTCCTCTATGATCTGTTCAAGCAACCCATTTAAAGCCCCGCGCGTTGCCGCGACCAGATGCAGCGTCTTGCCACAATCGGCCTTTGCCTGCAGTGCCCGTTCTATGGCCTGCACCTGCCCGGCAATTCTGCGAACCCGCTTGAGTAAGTCGTCGTTATTGACATGTAAATGGGACATACCCTACCCCCCTATAGTATTTGGATGTAGATCATAAACCGGTCCGCCGATTTACGCAATCGACTTATGGGATCTTTGTTCATTTTCGTGTTATGCCGGTTTGGGTTAAGGCGTCGAGGGGGAGATGTGAATATTGAAATACGAAGGGAGGCATGCCTGACGTTCAACATTGGCGGGCCTTGCACTCGCCGTCTATACATTGCTGCCTGGCAAGACCGGGCGGCAGAGCCCGGTCCAGTTAAACGTCAGATCAGAACGTGCCGCTATACATACCACCGTCAATCAGCATGTTCTGGCCCGTGATATACCCGGCCTGCTGGCTGCACAGAAAGGCGCACAGGGCACCGAATTCGTCTGGATGGCCAAACCGCCTGGCTGGTACCACTGCCTGCTGAGCCTCCCTGATCGCGTCCATATCCTTGCCGGATTTGCTGGCTGCCGCTTTCATTGTGCCTTCCAGTCTATCGGTCGCAAATTTTCCCGGCAGGATGTTATTGATGGTCACCCCTTTTGCCGCAATGCTGGAACGCGCCACGCCGGCCACAAAACCGGTAAGGCCCGAACGGGCGCCATTGGACAAGCCCAGAATATCAATAGGTGCCTTCACCGCGCTTGAGGTGATATTCACGATACGCCCGAAGCCGCGTGCTGCCATGCCATCAATGGTTGCCTTGATCAGTTCGATCGGCGTCAGCATATTGGCGTCAATCGCCTTTATCCAGGCATCGCGCTCCCACTCTCGGAAGTCGCCAGGAGGCGGTCCTCCCGCATTGGTGACCACAATATCGAAATCCTTGCCCGGACCACCCGCAGCGGTGAAAACCGCCTCGCGCCCTTCCACAGTTGTGATATCGCAGGCAACGGCGATCACCGTTGCCGCACCGAACCCATCGCGTTTGGCCGCGGCATCAGCCAGAACGGTCAATTCACTTGCCGCAGCCTGCAGCACCTCGGCACGCCTGGCATTAATCACCACATTGACACCGTTATCAACCAGCGCCTTGGCGCATCCAAATCCCAGCCCTTTGCTGGCGCCACACACCAGGGCCCACTTGCCCGCTATTTCCAGATTCATTCCTGCTTCCTTTTCATGCTTGCCACGTATACCGTTTACATTAATGTCGTTCTGCACAAGCCTAAAATGACAGATGTGCAGACTATGGGAAATCATAAACGAAATATGCGATGGGTACCTGCGTGACCGGACAGAGCGTCATCATGCGATCATCTGGTTTCCAACGCCATCGGTACATCAGCATTCCGGAACGCGCAATCGTCAACCTGCTGTCGTGACAACGCAACCGTACACGCACGCCGCTGGTGCACTTTAGCCGGATTTGTATTCACACACGATCAATTTGTGATATTTTATGGTGCAAGGGCCTGTTGTTGAGCCGATCATGAAAGAACAGGTACGAGCCAATATTTAATTAATCGATCAATTATGAAAAAAACAGAGCAGCTTGCAAGAAAGACCTCGGTACGACGGGCCCGAAAAATCAATGGCCCTGGCCGCCCTGAAGGGGCGAGTGTTGTGCGCGACGAAATCCTGGACGCAGCCGAAGTCATCTTTTCAGATAAGGGTTATGCGGGAACAGCACTCCGGGAAATTGCCGACCAGGCAAATGTCACCCAGGCATTGATCAGCTATTATTTCGGTTCAAAGTTCGGACTTTTCCAGGCCGTGTTTTTGCGCCGAAGCGAACTGGTTTCCCGCGAGCGGCTGGAACGCCTGGAAGCGCTGGAGCAGCAAAAAAACCCGCTGGTCAGCGATATAGTGAGAACCTTTCTGGAGCCTGTACTCTCGTTGCGAGATACTTTTCAGGGGCGCGCATTTCTTCGGTTGCAGGCCCGCCTTCATACTGAACCGTCGGAGATTTCCTATTCCCTGCGCTCCGAGGCCTACGGCGGTTCGACCCAACGCTACGTTGCGGTACTCAGAAAGGCATTGCCCAAACTGAGCGAACTGGATGCATGCTGGCGAGTCACCTTCATGATCGGTACCTATTTATATGCCTTTTCCGATACCCACAGGATGGAAGAAATGGCACCCAAAGGGCTTTACGATGTCAATGATACGGATGAGCTGATCGACCAGGTCACCCGGTTCATGGTCGGCGGTCTGGAGGCAGCTTAAGCACGACAGAGATTTGCGTGGGCTGACCACAAATCGTCGTCGCCCCCAAAACGGCAGATATCAGTTGCCCGGTGCCGCCTGATCGCAGAGTTCAAGCGCAGCCTGTCTGTCCATCACCATTGCATATTTCTGCTGCATGTCAAACAGGCTGGCATCATGTGGTGCAATGGCGCGATCGCCTACACAATCGGCCACGACAAGAGGCGTAAATCCCAGCGACATGGCATCCACAACGCTGGCTCGTACGCAGCCACTGGTCACGCAGCCTGCCACCAGCAGCGTGCTCACGCTGCGCTGGGTAAGCCAGGCTGCCAGCGTCGTTCCAAAGAACGCCGACGGCACTGTCTTGCGTACGACCAACTCTCCGGCGATGGGCGCCAGTTCGGGCACAATCGCACTGGCATGACTGTCTTCCCGAAGCGTGAGCATGCCGGGCACCTTGCGACTGAAGATGTTGTGATCGGCGCCATCATCTGCGAATACGATCCGGCTATGCGCGACGGGCCAGCCGCATCGTCTTGCATAATCCAAAAGCGGCTGTGATGATGCAATGGCACTTGTTATATTGCCGCCACCAAACACCCCAGGGTCCGCAAATCCATTGACAAAGTCAACCAAAAGCAAGCCGAAAGGCGGCACCAGGTCCACGTCTGTGCCGAAACCCTGGCGCTTGAATACCTGATCGTCCATGCTCATTACACACCCTCCGCCTGTACTAATGTGGATTCAACCACCCTGCCGTCGGCAACCACCTGCAGATCATCCAGATAAACATCACACCTTCTCATAGGCACATCAATATGACACGCCGTGGTTCGGCTGCCGCCCGCCTCGTTGTTCGGGCCCAGTGAAAACAGGAAATTTCCGCTCACTGCACGTGCATCCATGCCGATGGTCGCCTCTCTATCATACAAGCCCAATGTGGACCAGTACGCACGCTTTTGCAAACCCCATCCGATGTGGGAAATAGCGTAAGCTTCGGGATCAGCAAACGATTCGATATACTCCGACAACATTTGTGCCTCGACACCGCCCGCAATGTCGGTCACAAACCCGTTCTTGACCGTCAGCGTGATGGTCTCACCCACATACGACTTCATGGGCAGCAGAATATCGCCTTTCGACAGCACGATGGTACCCTGAGTTTCACCTTCATTTGGCCACGTAAACGTAAAACCGCTGGGCCAATGATCCCAACGGCCTGGTTCATCGACAAATCCATATTCAGATACGCAGGGGTACTGGCCAAGTGGGCAGCGTAAATCGGTTCCCGCTGCAGAGGTAATCCGCATCTGCCGAGCCTGTTTGAGCAATGCCGCGGCAGCCTGCGTCCGCACATAGTCTTGCTGTGTCGGCTCAAGCCGCAAGAGAACTTCAGGCGGCTCCACGGCCAGCAGGATTTTGCCGCCACCTTGCAAAATGTCATGCTGTTCCGGTGAAAACAGCAACGTCATCAGATCCAGGACAAGATCGCTTGCCTTCAACGCTGCAATCGCCGGTTTATTGCCGGTAAGCGGCGTCGTACCGAGATAAGCCAGCGGATCGCGACTTAATGATTTCTCTGCATTTACCGGCGGCAGATCCAGGCGGCTGACGATCGCGCCCTGCATGGACGCTGCTGTGATGGCGCAGCGCAGTGTTTGCGGATGAGTATGATCACTGGTCAGCACCGTTACCGCATCCCCTTTTTTCAGTTTTGACAATTTCAGTACATTGACCCACGCCTGGATCAGATCTGTATCGCGCACAGCCATAATATCTCCCTGTTTCTGCCTTGTAAAAGCACGTTATCAATGGTCCAGTGAATGGCCCAGAAAATCTCCGAAAGCCAGATAAAACCCTGCTTCGTTATCCCAGGGAATCATATGGCCTGCGTCCTTTACCCGCGTGCACTGCATAGACGGCAATAGCTGCCGTAACTCTTCAGCCTCGGTATCACGAATGACATCGCCCCGCTCAGCCATCATCAGCAGAACCGGAACATGGATCCGGGCCACATCCGCATGAATGTCATCCGTCTGAAATGCATGAAAACTCGTCGTGATGGCGCGCTCATTGCAGGTATGCAGCCACTGGGCGCGAAGCCGCAACTGCTCATCGGTCCATGTCGGGCAGAAGTGACGCATCTGTTCAACGTTCATTCCTCGCTGAGCCTGCCTGATCGAATCCACATACCAGTCCAGCTGAGCCGGATACGGACGCCGCCCCGGTCCCGATACAGGCGGGTCTACCGCGACCAGACGTTTCAGTCCGGCCGGCCGCTGCCCCGCCACGCGTATGCCAATTCGTCCGCCCATGGAATGCCCGACGATCGAGTAGGCCGCCAGGTTCAGCGTCTGCGCAAAGGCGATGACGTCGGCTGCCATCGCATCAAGGCTGTAATCCAGCGCATCATCGGCCTGGCTCAATCCCCGACCCCTGGCGTCCAGCACATAAGTATCGAAATACCGTCCCAGCCGCTCCGCGACGAAGCGCCAGGTTTCAACCGGGCTGGTAATACCTGGAATCACGAGTACCGGATCACGCGCTGCCCGGCCATCAGCCTGCCCGCCAAAACGCAGATAGTGCTGACGTATGCCATTGGCCCGAACATGGGCACCATAAAGATAAGTATTTGTCATCGAATTCATTTCCTGATGTTTTGCCACAATCGACGCGGGCTCAGCAGCGATAGCGCCATGGCTTGTGCTTCCCACTTGCCTGCACAATGAACAATACATTTGGCATCATGTCGCCGTGTCTTCATACTTGCGTTTCCATCGTGCCGATCCGCTCTTTGCAACGAGTCGCGTCATATTCATAGACCCATTCGGCCTTGATGCCGACAGCGTTGGGGTTTTCCGCCTGCTGCTTTCTGAGCGCCTCGTCACGAGCACGCTGCTCTTCAGGCGTCGATAGATGGTACGTACGACCACGCTCGCGTGCTTCAAGCTGGACGCGGGCGGTACGGGCCAGCCGCTCGGCTTCATAGCCTCGAAGAGCCGCCTCATGATCTGCCGGAAAATGAGCAATCATCTCGGCCAGCACAAAAGCATCCTCCAGTGCCATCGCTGCTCCCTGTGACAGAAAAGGAAGCATTGGATGCGCCGCATCTCCAAGCAACGTGGCCCTGCCCTTTGTCCACTGTTTCATCGGATCCCGGTCAAACAGTCCCCATTTGAAGGTTTGATCAGGATCGGTTTGCTCCAGCAGATCAATAATGTTTTGATGCCAACCGTCATAAGCTGCCAGCAGCTCTTCACGGGTACTCGGCTCAGTCCATGACTCGGCAACCCATCCTTCACTTTCGTTGACCGCGACAATATTGACCGCCGCGCCACCCTTGACGTAGTAAGTAACGATATGAGCCTTGGGACCAAACCAGAACGATGCGTCCGGGCTCACAAAAGGTAAAGGATGCTGCGCTACCGGCACCAGTGCACGCCAGCACATATGGCCGGTAAAACTGGCCTGATCCTCGCCCCAGAGTGAATCGCGCACGACCGAATGGATACCATCAGCCCCTACGATAATATCGGCCTCAAATGTCGAGCCGTCTTCAAAGTGTGCCGTGGCAGAGTCGGCATTTTGCGTAATACCGGTGCAAATCGTATTGAATGTCACCTGCTCCGCCGGAATATCCTTGCACAAAATGGCGTGTAGGTCCGCGCGGTGGACATGATGAAAATCAGCGCCGAAATTATCCCGGCACACCTGCTGCAACGGCGTACGGAAAAGTTCACGTGCATCATCCCAGTTACGCCCCACCATGGCCGAGGGCAAAAAGCCGATCCGTTCAAGTTCCGTCTGCAGTCCTAACGCCTTGAGTACTTTGACGGCATTAGGCGTCATCTGCACGCCGGCGCCAATTTCACCAAAGGCCGGCGCACGTTCAAAAACGTAGGCTTTTATGCCACGCAGTTGCAGCGCGCGTGCCAGCGCGGCGCCTCCGATACCACCCCCAATGATTCCTACTTTCAAAGTTTTCGACATACATTCCACTCCAGTTTCAATCACATATGCACCAAGACATATATCATTTATTAAATAACCAATTAATTAATTTATAAGCTTGCGGAGCACCTGACACTCCGAACGGGTCAGGCTCCCAGATACGCACTCAGTAGTTCAGGATCGTCCAGCAAACCCGCCGCTTCCCGCTCAGCAACCACTTTGCCTGTTTCGTAAACATAAGCGCGCGTAGACACCGATAGCGCGTTATAGACGTTCTGCTCAACCAGGATCACCGTCACGCCATGCGTATTGATTTCCCTGACAAACTCAAAAACCTCTTCAGCCATGCGCGGGCTCAGTCCCAAACTGGGCTCATCCAGCAGCAACAGCGAGGGTTCGGACATCAGGGCACGCCCGATGGCCAGCATCTGCTGTTCGCCCCCGCTGAGCGTGCCAGCCAGTTGACGATGTCTTTCTTTCAATCGGGGAAAACGGTCATACACAAGCGCCACGCGCCGCTCTACTTCCGTATCCTTCTTGCAAAGATAGGCGCCCAAAGCCAGGTTTTCGTACACCGTCATGGTCGGCCAGATATGGCGTTCTTCTGGCGACTGAGCGATACCCTGGGCAACGATGCGATCGGCAGAGACGCCGGCAATATTATTCCCCTGATAAATAATCTGTCCCTGCGTCGGCTTGAGCAACCCGGAGATGGCCCGCAACGTAGTGCTTTTTCCGGCGCCGTTGGCGCCGATCAGGGCAATTACCTCGCCCTGTTGAACCAGCAAATCGACCCCATGCAGTGCCTGGGTCTTTCCATAGCTGACGTGCAGGTCCCGGATTTGCAGCATCGGACTGACCGCAGCACTCTCATTATCCAAACCCGATCGCTGTGGCGACGCTATTGCATTCATGATTGTTCCTTTGCATTTGCACCAAGATAAGCTTCCACCACTTTCTCGTTTTTCTGAACCTGTTCCGGTGTCCCTTCTGCCAGCTTTTGACCGAAATGCATGACAACAATACGATCAGACACGTTCATGACCAGCCCCATGTTGTGCTCGACGATCAGAATAGATTCAACCAGACCACCAAGCAGTTTCCTTAGTACGGTGCCAAACTCCCGGGCCTCGTGGCTATTGAGCCCCGCAGCCGGCTCATCCAGCATCAGAATTCTTGGTTTCGCAGCCAGTGCCAGCGCCACCTCCAGCAAACGCAGTTCGCCGCAGGACAACTGGGCCGCAGGCAGGTTCATCTGACGCGATAAACCGATAGTGTTGACAATGCGTGCCGCACTATCGCGGATCGCCGCTTCTGTCTGCCGCACTTTTGCGGTGGGAAAAAACGTTTTCCAAATAGGCTGGCGTGCTTCAATATAGTGACCGGTGAGCACGTTCTCAAAGACCGATAGGTTTTTCAGAATATTGGTTTTCTGAAAGCTGCGTACAATGCCCCGGCGCGCCATGCTATACGGCTTTTCACCCGTCACCTCCTGTTCATCGAAGTGGACCGTTCCGGAAGTAGGCGCATAGAAACCGGTGATCAGGTTGAAACATGTCGTTTTGCCGGCGCCATTGGGACCGATCAAGCCGACGATTTCACCGCGATTCACGTTAAAGCTGATGTCCTTGACCGCATGTATACCGCCAAATGACTTACACAAACCATTGATCTGCAAGACACCGCCAGGCTTCCTGTTCTGCGCTTGCGTGTTCATGTTGATCATGCTGACCTCCTTTTGGTGCCGCTTACATTCACATTCACCGGCGTCGCCTGGTTCTGCTCCCGCTTTTCACGATGTCGGGTAACAAATCCCATGATGCCATTGGGCATGAATAACACAATCGCAATGACGATCAGACCGAACAGTGACAACCGCAGTTCCTGTGCTTCCCGCAAGTACTCTTCAAGAAACGTGACCAGCAACGCGCCCACCAGAGGTCCGATCAGCGTCCCCTTGCCACCGATGAGCACCATCGTGATCATGGTGACCATGAATGCAAACCGGAACATCTCCGGCCCGACAAATGAAATGTAATGAGCATAGAAACCACCGGCAGCGCCACTCAGAAATGCACCCAGTACCAGTGCCATCATGGAGTAGTTCAGCGGACGAATGCCGATAGACTGCGCGACATACCTGTTTTCACGAATGGCCACTGCAGCCCGACCAGCGTTGGAATTCACAAAGCGGTATGCGAGGTATAAGGCAATAGCCAGCAGCAGCCAGGCGATGGCATAGTAAAAGTGTTTGCCCGCCAGCGTATCTATCTGCGCCAACAGTGCCGGCTGCGGCACTCCGGCAATACCCATCGGCCCTTTTGTGACCGCGACCCAGTTATTGGCAATCAGGCGCAATACTTCTGAAAATGACAGGGTAATGATGACGAAAAACGGCCCGTGCAGTCGCAGCGTAATGGCGCCGATCATCGTTCCCATGATGGCGGCACACAATCCGGCTGCGGGAATGGTGGCCCACATCGGCCAGCCAGCCTGGGTCGAGAGCAGCGCTGCCGCATACGCCCCCGTTCCCAGAAAAGCCGTATGCCCCAGTGAAAACTCGCCCACATAGCCCACCACAAGGTTCAGGCTTGTGGCCAGTACGGCGTAGAACATCACGATGATGGCTACGTGCAAAATATACTGATCGCTGACGATAAATGGCAGTACCGCTGCCAGCAGCATGAACGCCGTCAGGCAATTACGTTGGATCTTCATGCTCTCTCCGCGCGTTTAACAAATAATCCATAAGGACGAAACAGCAGGGTCAGAATCACCAGTATGAAACCGATGATATCCACCCACCCGGTAGCGACGTAGCCGCCCCACAAGGCTTCAGCCAGACCCAGCAGCAACCCGCCCACAATAGCGCCTGCAAAACTGCCCATGCCTCCCAGAATGACGACAACAAACGCTTTCATACTCACCAGCCCCCCGATAGACACCTGAGTGGAGTAAATGGACCCAAGCAGCATACCCGCCAGGGAGGCAATCACCGTGCCCATGGCAAATGTGCCTGCGTAGATATTCGCGGTGCGGATCCCCACCAGTTTGGCTGCCATGGGATCCTGGAAGGTCGCCCGCATCGCACGGCCCAGACGGGTTTTCTGGATAACCAGATACGTGATAATCATTAACGCAATACTGACAGCGACCGCGAACAGGCGTGCCTTGGTTAACACGATCGGGCCGAGAAAGAGCGGACCGCCAGCCATTGGCGATTCTATTTTCAACGGCGCGGTGCCCACCAGCAGCAAAGCAGTATTCGCCAGAAAAATAGACAGACCGATAGTCAGCAGTATCCCCGGTTCTTCACCCTGATCCCTGATTCGCTCAATCAGAAAGCGGTCAATCAACCAGCCGAAAGTGCCCAGCACAACAGCGACAAGCAGGAGTCCGGAAAAAAAATCCAGTCCCAGACGCGTTGTAGCCCACCACCCCATTACGCCGCCGACCATGTACAGTTCGCCGTGGGCAAAATTGACGACGCGCATCAGGCCCAGAATCAATGTCAGACCCAGCGCGGACAGCGCATAAAACGAGCCAATGACAAGCCCATTAGCAATATATTGCGGTAATAACTCCATGCCGATTTCCTTATTTTGTTAGCCCAGGCAATTACGGCTTCTCGGTGCGCGCCTGTGTGACGACATGTGTGTTGCCGCCCTGGATTTGCACCAGCACGGTATCAAAACCATATCCTTCGCCTTTTTCAGTGAACTGGAATCGTCCGTTGGGCGCCTGGTAGTCTGTCTTGTAGAGTGCATCACGAATTTTCTCCGGCTCATCGGAGCCCGCAAGCTCAACCGCCTGCATCAGAATGTTCATGGCGTTGTAACCCGAAGCATCGTATTTGCCTGGGAGCTGCTCGTATTGTTTCTTGTAACTATCAACAAACCCGGCATTGCGCTCGCCCTTCATATTGGACACATAAGGCACCGCAGCATAAATGCCCTCCGAGGCCTCGCCGGTCAAGCCGATAAAATCGGCGGTTGCCCATGAGCCGACACCAAACACTTTGGTTTCAATGCCGAATTCCTTGAGCTGTCTCACCAGGATGGAACCATCCTGCGTTTCTGCAGCCACGAAGACACCGTCGGGCTTAAGTGCTCGCAGTTTGGTCAATAGCGTATAAAAATCGGTGGTGCCATGGTCGAAATATTCTTTCATGACCGACTTGACCCCAAAAGCGTTCAGATCCTTTTCGAAATCCTCTACGCCACCGCGCCCCCAATCATCATTGACCCCGATATATGCCACCGTTTTGAGCTTGAGGTCCTCAGCCAGTATCTTGCTGAATGTCCTGGCCATCAATCTGTCGGTTTCAGCGGATCGGAAAAAGTATTTCATGCCTTTCTCTGTCAGATCCGCTTTCGAGGAAACGCCGGATAACAGTGGAATTTTGTATTTTTCGGCCACCGCCATCACCGCGGCCGTCGCCGAACTGCAGAACGCGCCAGCCAGCACGGGCACCTTGTTGCGCTGAATCAGTTTTTCCGCAGCATTAACCGAGTTTGCCGGCTGGCATTGACCATCCTCGATCTGCAATTGAACCTGTCGGCCATTCACGCCGCCTTGTGCATTGCGTTGTGCAACGGCCAGCTTTGCTCCTCTGACATAGGCTTGTCCGTTATACGCGACAGAACCGGTCAAGGGTTGTATGACGCCGATGTTAATCGGCCCGGCGCCTTCCGCAGCGACCGCCGCACAGCTGACAAGCATTAATCCACTGATACCTGACGTGAGATATTTCATAAAACACTCCAACAATGATGGCTGGCGATTGCGTGAAAACGCATTCCCTGATGTGATTTGAATGGTCTGAATGATTAAATAATTAAACACTCAATTAATTATTAAGGTACAACGAGTACTATTACAGATGCAATAAGGGAAAACGTTAATAAAAACTGCTGATCCAGCTCATCGGATAGTGGCAAACGCAATCTCTGCGCACAGCGCCAGCGTCGCCGTGATCCAACTTGTGACTGGGCGGAGGCACTTAAACGCCGTCTGTTAATCGCGTCATGCCGCCGGACCGTCAGTGCCGCCCAACAGGGTCACACGTCTATAGGCCAAGCTGCCTGCGGCGCTCCAGTTCGGCGGGCGATGGGTTGTCGGCAGCGAACGAACCCGTTTCGATATCACCGGCGCGCACGTAGTGGTTGACGATGACGCCGCTATCGGACGCCTGAGTGCTCAATAAGTTAAATGCCGCCGGCGCTGCCCCGTCTGCAAACAACTTCTTGCCCTTGCCCAGCACCAGCGGAAATATCATGATGTACATCTCGTCGACCAGATCATGGGCATGCAGCGTTTGCAGAAAGTCAGTCGAACCCTGGGTAAGCAGATCCGGCCCTTCCTGCTCCTTCAGCTTGCGTACAGCCGCCACTGCGTCTGCGCCCAGCACCTGGCTGTTCTGCCAGCTCGGCTTGAAATGCTCATTACGGGTGGCAACGTATTTTTCTATCTGATCGAACAAGGCGCCTAGCGGTTCTTCCGGGCCGACATACGGCCAATGAGCAGCAAAAATATCATAGATTTTTCGCCCCAGCAGCAAGTCAAAGGGGCGGGCGAAGATTTCTCCAACCTTGACACCCAATGTGTCGTCAAAATAGGGCACCAGCCAGCCGCCATACCGGAAATCCCCCACAGGATCTTCCTGTGGTCCGCCCGGCGCCTGCATGACCCCGTCCATACTCACAAATGCACCAACGATGACTTTTCTCATCAACGCTCTCCTTTGCTGATACCTGCAAACGCAATAATTTCAGTTGAGATGCTCATGCCCGGCTGTGATTTGAAAGGACGTACCTGGCGACCACCGTGATCATCAACCAGGAGACGGTAACATCAACTGAATGGTGCCCCGCCTCCTGGCCCCTCCTGCGCTCACGCTGTCATTGATATTGCTGATAGCGCAACCAATCCATTCAATGCTCACGCAAGGCGCCAATCTGCGCTGCTGTAATATCTCCTGGCAAACCACCCCAGGTTGTACGAGTGTAATTCACCAGTTCCGCCATCTGCTGATCATTCAGCTTACGGGCAAAGCCGGGCATGCTTTGCATATTGCCATGACCGGGAAAGGCCTGCTCGGGCAGACCGTCAAAAATCGATGCGATCAGGTTGGTGGCATCGGCCTGACGGATGGTTGCATTGCCTGCCATTGCCGGCGCAACATTCGGTTTGCCCTCTCCCGAAACACCGTGACAACCTGCGCACAGATTCAGGTACTGCGTCCTGCCCTGATCGCCGCCTGGCGTCAGTTGCGCCACTTTAGGAGCTGGCGGTTGGTCTCCCATCAGATACGTGGTCATCGCCTTCATATCGTTTTTTGTCAGGTACTGCGTGCTAAGGGCAACCACCATATGCATTTCGCTGAAGGCAGAGCCTTGCGGCGCATTACCTGTAGCCAGGAATTGAGCCAGATCGTCGGGTGTCCAGCCGCGTTCTGCCAGCGCCTGTGGCGTGATATCCGCTGCCTTGAAGCGCCCCAGCGTGCCGCCCTTGAGCGATTGGGCCAGATCCATCTGGCCGAACATGCCGCGTGGCGTGTGGCACTCCGCACAGTGCCCCAACACATCTGTCAGATAGCGCCCTCGCACCCATAATTCGGAGTCGCCTGAAGAGACGGCTGGCAGCGGGTCTTTGTTCTGAAACAGCAGGTTCCAGCCAATCATCAGAAAACGCTGGTTGAATGGAAACGGCAGATCATTTTCGGGCGTCGGCACATCAATGGCCGGTCGGGTCATCAGATAGGCGTAGATATCATCCAGGTCCTTATCACTCATTGAATGATAGGAGTTGTATGGCATCGCCGGATACAGATGCCGTCCGCCAGGTGTGATACCTTCTCTGACGGCGCGATAAAAGTCTTCCCGGGTCCAGCGACCAATACCATAATCAGCTGAAGGCGTGATGTTGCTGCCATGAACCGTGCCAAAAGGAGTCTCCATGGGAAAGCCGCCGGCAAACAGGCCACCGCCTTCGACGGTATGACAGGCGGCACAGTCTGCAGCCCTGACGGCATAGCGTCCGCGTTCTATCTGTTCATCCGTGGCCGAGACCTTCTGCACAGGATTGTCATTACTGCGATGTTCACGCCACCACAAAATGGCAATAATAATCAGCAACACAATCACAATCAGGAACAGGGCCGGCACCAACCGTTTTTTAGCCATTTTTTGCCTCCCTGATCAGACCCGGTGTCTGCAGGACCAGATCCCGTATCGCTTCATAGTAGCGGACATAACCTGTACAACGACAAATGTGATTGTTCATCGCCTTCAGTATGGCTTGCTCCAGATCGTCTCTGGCAATGGGATTACGCTTGAGGCCTTCAATGAATACCGTCGCGGCATTCACGAACCCCGGCGTACAGTAGCCGCACTGGAAACTGAAGTGATCCATGAAAGCTTGTTGCACCGGCGACGGCACTTCTTCGCCTTTATCATTAATGGTCGCATGCCCTTCTACGGTGCGAATCGATTTGCCATCAAAATAGTGCGCACCGGTAATACAGGTTCGCGTTTCCTGACTGCTGCCGTCGGGCTGGTCTTCAATCACAACACAGGCATGACACACACCCTGGCCACAGCCCAGGCGTGAGCCGGTCAGGTTCACATACTCATGCAGAAAATCGAGCATCATCAAGCCTTCCGGAACATCCAGCGGCCCCTGTTTCTTACCGTTAATGGTGAGCGTAATCGGTCTGGTGGTGATTTTCATTGAAAGACCTCTTTGATGTTTTCAGCGCGCACCGGCAGATGATGGAAATAATGTCCGCTGGCATGGGCAATGGCATTGATAATTGCTGCCACCACCGGAATCATCACGACTTCAGCCATCCCCTTGGGCGGGTCGGTCTCGGACAGAGGAGGAAGAATGTCGCCCGTTTGCTGCCAGACGGCAACATCGCTTGCCCGTGGCAGGCGATAGCGATTGAAATTCCAGGTGCCGTCGCCAGGCCCATCTTCATACAAAGGCAGATATTCATGCAGTGCGTGTCCGATACCCATGGCGATCCCGCCCTGCAACTGGCCGGACACCAGTTCCGGCACAATCAGATTGCCGCATTCCATAAAAGAATGATGATTGAGAAGCTCAACCTTGCCCGTACCCGTATCGACAGACAACGCCACCAGAGTGCCAACGGCACTGTAATAGGTCACGGCGGCGTTGTTGCGTTGCATGGGAGGATAGTAGACCCGGTCACGGGCAATGGCCTGGTAAGTGCCATTGCCCATGCGCAGGGCCAGGCCATCAATCGGCAGACGCATCTGACTGGCATTCACCGTAAAGTCAGCCTCGGCCCATTGCCAGCGATTGAAGCTATGCACCACCACCCCGGTGATCAAGCCCAGTTCATGCGCTTTTTTGGCCAGGGTAGCAAAAGGCAGGATTTGCATCCCCGCAGCCGTGAGTCCGCCGGCAACCCAGCGCGCATCTTCCCTGCGCACGACCAGCGGCGCCGCCTGGCCACCGCCAATACCGGTTTTCCAGATGGATAAGGCAGCAGGCCACAGGCTTTGCTCAAATAGCAGTCGTGATGCTTCCCTGGTGGTATGCGAGAAGTAGAATGCGGAATTGCTGGCACTGGACGGCGAGCAATAGGAAGGGGTCCAGAAGGGATCGGCTGAGAACTTGTCCTGATCCTCCTGTGGCATCATGTAAGGATCAGCCGTTGCGACCATGGGCAGCATATCCCAGTCGGTCACGGAAAAATGCGCTTCATCAGCCGGTTTCCCCAGCCATTGGGCACAGACGACTGCCTGTGAAGTCGTCATACCGGTTCCCATTTCCGCACCGCTATGGTTGAGTACCAGCTTGCCGTCGGCAGTGATTTCCACCCGCGCAAATGAAGTCTCGGCACCCGTGCCAAAGTCTTTCTGCACACAGGCAAAGCCAACGCCATAGCGTTTACCCGGATACCGGCTTTCAAATTCAGCTTTGCGGCTGATGCGCCCTGTCCAAAGGTCGTGCTTTGCGGCCAGATCCAGAATTTCATCTGCACGGATGGCACCTGCCGGAATCGCACCCTGAGTGTTTTTCATGCCGGATTTGAGTACATTGCGCTTGCGAAAATCGATAGGGTCCAGCCTGAGCCTGGCCGCCATTTCATCCATCATCATTTCGGTTGCCGCCATACTCTGCAGGGTACCGTAGCCGCGTGCGGAACCGGCGTCAATCGCCCTTGTGGCCAGGCCGACCGAGGCAAAATCACTTCTGGGAATGTAATAAATAGACTGGGCTGCCGTGGCTGCGACCATCACGACAGACGGCGTAAAATTGCATCGCCCCCCGCCATTCCCGGTCATATAACCGCGAAAGATATCAATTTTCCCCGACTCCTTGTTAACCGTCATTGAATATGAAATATCGAATGCATGACGTTTGATCGAGGTTTGAAACTGTTCGTACCGGTCATTGGCCAGGCGTACCGGATGGCCATCACCATAAATGGCCACCATGGTCCCGACAAAGGGAAAGCTGCTGTGGTCCTTCGAGCCGTATCCCACGGTATAACAGGGATGCAATACCAGTCGTTTGATCGGCGTATGCATTTTGGCAAGCATCTTGGGAATTTCATCGGCCAGTTCCGGCGGCGATTGCGTCGGGATAACCATATGCAGTGTCTGACTGGCCTGGTCGAACCAGCCATTGGTGTTATCGGCCTCCATCGCGGCCGTATCAATCGATTGCGAAGAATAGTCGGCCGACAGTACCTCGATCCTGTCCGCTGGATTGTTTATTTCATTGTCGATCTGCTGCGCGTGATACATCCCCTCTTCGTCCAGTTTGCCCCCTTCTTTACCTTCGGGCCAGACCGGCAGCCGCTTGCGCAAACCCGCTGGAAAAATGGGCATATCTTTCAGGCTGGAAAACGTATCGTCATCAAAGGGCGTATCACCACCGATCCGTACATAACGGAAGGAGGCCCACGGATCTCGTTCCAGCGGACCCGTTTCTGCGCCATAGCGGATGGCGTCAGGGTGAAACTGAATGGCGTTTTTGGCGAAGCGAAAACGGGCGAAATCGTGATAAATAAGCACGGCAACCGCATGTCCCAGATAGGCCGGCGTTTTGCCGGCAGGCAGTAACATGTCATCGCCATAAAATGCCGGGAAGGCAATTCCGTCTTTGGCCAGATCCGCTGCCGTTACCAGGCGATCCGGCTGCAGCTCTTCTCCGAGCCGTGACAGATCGATTCCTTCGAAAATACGGTCTGCACGCGTAGCACGCAGGATAAAGGCATGCGCCTGTTTTTGCGGCCAGTGCGGCATATCCACAGCGCGAATATCGTAGGCAAATACCTTTTTACCCAGCGCCTTGGACCGGGCGTCGATGCGGTGAAGGATTCTTTTCGTATTGGGATCCCAGATCGGGGCTTCCAGGATTTTTTCTTCAAACAGCGCATTATAAGCGTGGCTGTTTAGCGGTGCCAGATACACGGTAATGCCCGCCACCACGGTTTTCCTCAGAAAATTTCGCCTTGACTGATTAAGCTGACTCATACCTTGCCTTTTCATGATTGAAGCGTGCTTTTTTTGAACCAGTTGATACGTTGCTGCGTTCTGACCTTTGCCATTACACAGCATCTGATGGCAAACCCGTAAGTGTTTTTATCGATTCTATCTGATCGACTGAATGTAGTATATTGGTCCTGTTCTCAGTGGAGCCGTTCTGGGAGCTACGTTATCACAATATTCATAATTACGGAGACAACACCTATGAAATTCGCTCCTATGCGTATTATTAATGTATTTGGCATGAGCATCGCGCTCACTATTTCAGCCAGCGCCCTGGCCGCAGACAACCCCATTGTTATTAAATTCAGCCACGTCGTCGCTGCTAACACGCCCAAGGGACAGGGCGCGCAGAAATTCAAGGAAGTGGCCGAAAAACTGTTGCCTGGCAAAGTTCAGGTTCAGGTATTCCCTAACTCCCAATTGTTTGGCGATGGTAAGGAAATGGAAGCACTGCTGCTGGGCGACGTTCAGTTAATTGCCCCGTCACTGTCAAAATTTGACCGTTACACCAAAAAAGTTCAGTTGTTTGACCTGCCATTCCTGTTCGATGATATGGCTGCCGTTGATCGCTTCCAGCAAAGCGACAAGGGCAAGGAGTTGCTCGATTCCATGAAAAATCGCGGGCTCAAAGGCCTGGCGTACTGGCATAACGGCATGAAGGAATTGTCCACCAATAAGGCGAAGTTGCAACGCCCCGAAGATGTCAAGGGCTTGAAGTTCCGCATCCAGGCATCCGATGTGCTTGAGGCACAATTCCGGGCACTGGGCGCCAACCCCCAGAAGCTGTCTTTCAGTGAAGTGTATCAGGCATTGCAAACCGGCGTGGTTGACGGACAGGAGAACACCTGGTCCAACATCTACTCGCAAAAGTTTCATGAAGTACAGAAAACCATTGCCGAGACTAACCACGGGGTGATCGACTATATGGTTGTTACCAATGCTCAGTGGTGGGATGGCCTGCCGGAGGATATCCGTGCCGGCCTTGAAAAAGCCATGGCCGAGGCCACCACGTATGCCAACCAGGAAGCGGCAAAACTGAACGAAGACGATAAGCAGCGCATTATCGACGCCAAAAAAGCCCAGGTGGTTTCTCTGTCCAAAGAAGACGTGCAGGCCTGGCGCACGGCGATGGCACCAGTATGGAAAAAGTTCGAAGGCGATATTGGTGCTGACCTGATCAAGGCAGCCCAGGAAGCCAACAAGTAAACCGCATTAACTATGACGTCCACTGCTCGCCTGCCCGGGATTCGGGCTGGCGGCGGTTGCGCGGAGACATCGTCTGCCCGACAGGTTTTTTGCAGTTCAAAAAAAGGAGTATCACAAATGAACGCCAACTGGTTTCATCGGCTTGAGGAAGGGCTGATCGCCTTTTTGCTGGCAGCCATGACGCTGATCACTTTCGCTCAGGTGGTCGCACGCTATGTCTTTAATTACAGTTTTACCTGGGCGCTTGAACTGGCCATGTTCATCTTCGGCGGCCTGATTTTTCTTGGTCTGTCCTATGGCGTACGGGTCAGGGCGCACATCGGGGTCGATGCACTCATCAAGGCCCTGCCGAAAAAAGCCGCGCGCATCACCGGTATTGCAGCCTGCATACTGTGCCTGATCTACACCGCTATCGTGTTCTACGGAGCCTGGGTGTATGTCAGCAAAATGTACACCATAGGTATTCTTGCCCAGGACATGCCCATTCCCCAGTGGATTCCGCGATTGGTGCTGCCGCTGGGCTTCGCGCTGCTTTTCATCCGCTTTGCCGAAATTCTATTCGATATGCTGCGAGGTCGTCGCGCCCAGTTGCTGGGTGATGAAGCAGAGGATGCGCTCAAACATGCCAGCGAGGATACCTCTGTCATCAAACAGGAGGTCAAATGACTACCGTTGCCCTGTTCATCATGCTGTTCGTGTTCATGTTTATGGGCACGCCGGTTGCTGTCGCATTGGGTCTGTCCTCATTGCTGACCATTCTGTTCTTTGGCACCGATTCCCTGGCCTCGCTGTCTCTTAAAATGTACGAGACGTCTGAGCACTTCACGCTAATGGCGATTCCTTTCTTCGTACTGGCTGGCGCGTTCATGACCACCGGCGGCGTTGCCAAGCGCATGATCCGCTTTGCGGTTGCAACCGTAGGACATTTTCATGGCGGGCTGGCAATTGCATCTGTCATGGCATGCTGCCTGTTTGCCGCCGTGTCTGGTTCGTCTCCTGCAACAGTGGTGGCGGTAGGCTCGATTGTGATTGCGGGTATGGTTCGCTCGGGCTACCCACAATCCTTTGCTGCAGGCGTCGTATGTAACGCGGGTACGCTGGGCATTCTGATTCCACCTTCAATCGTGATGGTGGTATACGGAGCAGCCACCGAGACTTCAGTTGGCGCGCTGTTTATGGCAGGTGTCGTGCCAGGCATCTCCCTGGGTATATTACTGATGATCGCCATTTATATCGTGGCCAGAATCAAGGATTATCCCAGACAGCCCCGTGCCAGCATGAAAGAAGTAATGGCAGCGGCTCGCGATTCCATTTGGGGTCTTGCCCTCATCTTTATCATTCTTGGCGGCATCTACGGTGGCGTTTTCACGCCGACAGAGGCGGCGGCGGTTGCGGCAGTCTATGCATTCCTGGTTGCTGTATTTGTTTATCGCGACATCGGCTTCCGACAAGTGCCGGAAGTGCTGATTGATGCGGCCAAAGTGACTATCATGCTGATGTTCATTATTGTGAACGCGCTGCTGTTTGCCCATGTGCTCACCACTGAGCGCATTCCGCAGATCATCGCGGAGCAGATCATCGCATGGGACATGCAAGCCTGGCAATTTCTGATTGTTGTCAATATTCTGCTGTTGATTGCCGGCATGTTCATGGAGCCAACGGGCATTATTCTGATTCTCGCGCCCATCCTCTTTCCCATTGCCATGCAATTGGGCATAGACCCGGTTCATCTGGGCATCATCATGGTCGTGAACCTGGAAATCGGGATGGTGACTCCACCAATCGGGCTGAACCTTTTCGTGACGGCAGGGATCACCAAGATGTCCATCGGGCAGGTTGTTCGTGCCGCCTCGCCATGGCTGATTCTGTTGCTGGCGTTTTTGATTATCGTCACCTATGTTCCTGCCATTTCGCTGTGGCTGCCGCGGCTATTAGGATAAGGTAAGATAGATCGGATAACCAATTACTGATCTGCCGTATTCATCAAAAAGACAGGCTAACCGCCTGTCTTTTTTGCACGGTCATTTTTATAATGACAAGTGAATTATCCTTATGACAAGTGAAACGTGTATGCTATCGGCATGGACTCCCTGATTGCCACTTGCGCACGACTGCTTGCTGCCGGCGATGTGCTCAATGCACTGAATCTGGTTGCGCTACGCGATGACCCGCCTGCCCTTGCTTTGCGTGGTGTTGCCATGGCACGGCTGGGAGACTATGCTCGAGCCCGCGATCTGCTTGAACAGGCGGCCAGGCAGTTCGGCTCCCATGAACCGGTGCAGAAGGCGCGTTGCGTGGTGGCCGGGGCGGAAGTGGCACTGGCCATGCGCGAACTCGATAGCCCGGCGCCTGAGCTTGCCGCTGCGTTGGCCGTCCTGACAGCGCGCAAAGACCATGCCAATGCCCTGCAGGCCCGGCTCATTATGGCGCGCCGTTTTCTCTTGCTTGGTCGTCTTGAAGACGCCGCGGCGACCATCGCCGATCTGGATACGAACGGCGTACCCGCGTCTCTGGCCGCGGTCGCGGCCTTAGTTCAGGCCGAACTGGCACTACGTTCATTGCATATGGACCGCGTGCATACGGCAATGCACCAGGCACAGGCAGCAGCAGATCAGGCCGGCATCCCGGCGCTTCAGGCTGAAGTGACCACGATGCAAAAAACACTCCTGCGTCCGGCGGCAAGCCTGGTCAGCACGCATGATGCCAGGACATTAACGCTGACTGAAGTGGCCGATCTGGTGTCATCGTCCGCACTGGTGATCGATGGCTGTCGTCGTGGCGTCAGTGTTGACGGCGCATGGCTTTCGTTGTCCCGGCGACCCATTCTTTTCGAACTGCTGCGTGCGCTTGCCTACGCCTGGCCCGGAGATATATCGCGACAGTCACTTATTGCTACGGTCTTTCGACTCCACCAGCCCGATGAATCACATCGTGCCCGTTTGCGCGTAGAAATGGGTCGACTGCGCAAACTGATTAGCCCGATGGCGCAAATCGTGGCAACCCGGGACGGTTACGTGCTGGTGCCTCAGGACAATCGGCACACCGTTGTACTGGCTCCACCTATTGATAGTGAAGCGGCAGCATTGCTGGCACTTCTTGCCGATGGTGCGCCGTGGTCTACCGCTGCCCTGGCACTGGCAATGGGTGCCAGCCAGCGCACGATACAGCGGGCACTGGCCGACTTGCAGGCCAGCGGTGAGGTTCATGCGGTGGGAAAACCCCGTGCACGACGCTGGGTGTCTTCATCTCTGGCCGGTTTCACGACAATATTGTTACTCCCCTCTGTTCTGGCATTGAAATAGAATGACCTTAACGTATCCATTTGCGGTACGGAAACAGGAGATAGACATGAAACAATCAGTAAAAACCGATGTCGCCGCGGCCACCACCAGCGCCGCACAAATTGTGCAGGAATATGGGCCTTTTCCCGATGTGGATGCCATTCATGGCGTCACCTTTGACGGAAACCAGGTCTGGGCTGCCACCGGTCACAACCTGCTGGCCCTTGACCCGGCGCGACAGCGCATCACACGCACACTGGCGTGCACCTGCGATGCAGGCACGGCATTTGACGGTACTCATCTTTGGCAGATTACCAGTGGACAGATCAATAAACTTGATCCGGACGACGGCAGCGTACTGGCGACCATTCCGGCACCGGGCCATGGCAATGACTCAGGCCTGGCATGGGCCGAAGGCAGTTTGTGGGTAGGTCAGTATCGCGACCGCAAGATCGTGCAGATCAACCCTGAAACCGGCGCCGTCATTCGCACTATTGAGTCCGATCGCTTCGTCACCGGTATTACCTGGGTTGATGGTGATCTATGGCATGGCACGTGGGAGGACGACGACAGTGACATCCGCCGGATTGACCCCGAAAGTGGTGCCGTACTTGAGCAACTGCTGATGCCAGCTGGCACCGGTGTCAGCGGGCTTGAATCCGATGGCGCTGAGCTGTTCTACTGCGGTGGTGGCGCCAGCGGCAAGGTACGTGCAGTAAGACGTCCGAAATAATGACAATTGTATTAGCAGAAATGAGTCGATGACCTTTGAGGAAAACAGCCGTGTGCACGCGCGAGCACTGCTGTCTCTGCGTCTGCCATCAGACCATCAGATCATCATGCTGCCACTGCTTGCTTGCGATCAATTGCATTTTCGTTGATGGGCAGATTCATCAAGGTAGCGAACACGCTCAGGACGATAGCCAGATACCAGACCACATCATAATTGCCATAAATGTCATACAGTTTTCCACCCAGCCATACGCCAAGGAACGAACCGATCTGGTGACTGAAGAAGACAAAGCCACCCAGCATGGAAAAGTGCCGCACGCCAAAAATCTGGGCCACGATGGCATTGGTAGGCGGCACTGTGGACAGCCACAGGAACCCCATGACGGCAGAGAAAATATACACACTGGTCGCTGAAATAGGCGCAATCAGAAACAGGACGATGGCGACACCGCGCGCTGAATAGATAAACGCCAGCAGATAGCGTTTAGGCCACACCTGACCAAGAGAGCCAACAAGGTAGGTACCGAATATGTTGAACAGCCCGATCAGCGCCAGCGCATAACTGGCCACTTCGGCGCTCAGGCCTTCATCTTTCAGGTAGCTGGGCATGTGAACGCCAATGAAGACCACCTGAAAACCACAAACGAAATAACCCAGCACCAGCAGCCGGAAACTGCGATAAGCGAAAGCTTCACGGATGGCATGGACAATGCCCTGCTGACTGGCCGTGTGAGTGGCCTGTGACTGTTCCTCTGTGGCAAGGTGCATGGTTTTTTCGCGCAATCCGAAAGCCAGCGGCACAATCGTCAGCACGGCTACGCTTAACACAACCAGCGCCTGTTGCCAGCCGAAGGAGTTGATAAGGATATTCTCTGTGGGCAGCATCAGGAACTGGCCGAATGAACCCGCTGCTGCGGCCACACCCATCGCCCACGAACGACGACTGACCGGAATATTGCGCCCGATCACCCCGAAAATAACCGCATAGGTGGTACCTGCCTGAGCCATCCCAAGTAGGACACCGGTAGTGAGCGTGAACGTAAGTGGTGAGGTTGTATAAGCCATTCCCAGCAGACCCAGTGCATACAGAATTGCACCTGCAATAATGACTTTAAAGGCCCCGAAGCGGTCCGCCAGCATACCGGCAAACACACCGGTAATTCCCCACATCAGGTTCTGAATGGCAATAGCGAATGAAAAGGTTTCGCGCCCCCAGTCATTGGCCTGAATGATAGGCTGTAACCAAAGGCCAAAGCCGTGCCGCACGCCCATGGAAAAAGTGACGATCATGCCCCCGCAGAACAGGATTTGCCATACAGAGAGCGGTCGGGTTTGTGCGGGAGCCGAAGACATAATGAGCCTGTTGCCAGAGTTTTCAAGTAAAATAGATTATATACACAATCTATTATCCGATTCAACGAATATCGTCATATCAGCAGGCCTCACCCTTTTTCAGGCATTTTGTGTATGTTTCGCAGCACTGTACGTCTCGCTGACAGGAATAAAATAGCGGTTTACTGTCGTCTATTACGATGATGGAATGAGCACGAAAAAGGTATGCATCACTACCGTGCCAGAACCAAACCCGCAGCCTGATGGTCTGGCATGATGGTGACAGGCGTGTAGATTTGACCAGATCGCGTTATTTCGTTTGTATTTAAGAGGAACTGTTATGGGCCGATCTTCCAGGCAACAAGCCGAACACAATCGTGCCGAAATTCTCAATGCAGCCAGCAGGCTGTTTCGTGAGCGCGGTGTAGATAATGTATCCATTACAGATGTCATGACTGCTGTTGGTCTGACAGCAGGGGGCTTCTACCGGCACTTTGCCTCAAAAGAGGCACTGGTCAATGAGGTATTGTCCACCGTGTTTGCGCAGTCGTCTGAAAAATGGAAGCAGACATGCGATAGCAATCAGAATGCCTCACAGGGCGCCCTGCAGGTGCTGATCCAGCAGTATTTACGTAAAAAACAGGCGGCCCAGACCTGCCCCATTCTTGCCTTTGCTCCCCATGTCAGCCATGAAGCAGCAGGCACCGAGACCGTTGACCTGTATGGCTCATACACGGAAACGTTGTTTCAGCAATTTCGAGGTGCCGCCATGCAAGCGACGTCGCAGGATGGCAAAACGGCGATGTCCGAACAGGAGATCCTGGTGCTTTTTGCAGCCATGGTTGGTACGGGCTTTCTGGCTCAATCCGTGCACGATCAGGCATGGATTGAGTCGCTCAAGGCAGCGGTGCTGGGGGCTGTCGGCAAATCAGACAGTTGATGCAGCGTCCGGACAACCGGTCAGCCGAATAAAAAGTCATTTTCTTTGCTCCTTCTGCTCGTTTTCACCGGTAGGAAATAAACACCTAAAGTGCTAAAACCTATTTCATCGCGCCGATGCTATCCAACAGGAAATAAGGAGCAGTAAACATGGAACGTATTTATTTTCGCTGCACCTTCATTATCACAATCCTGTTTGCGGCAGTATTTCCACCTGGTGCGCAAGCACAGGTCAAACTGCAATTGATCAATGAATATCCGGCAACCTCCATCACCGCAGACGCGGATCTGCGCTTCGCAAAAGAAGTGGAAAAGGCATCCGGGCAGGCTATCACAATTGAAACAAAACAGGATAAAGACAACCCGTTTAAGGGTGACGAACAGGTAAAGGCCGTTAGCCAGGGCAAAACCCAGATGGGCACCTTATTCGGTGGTGTGCTCGGCAACGACAATTCGCTGTTTCTGCTTTCATCGCTGCCCTTTGCGGCAAAAGACTTTGCACAGGCCAAAGCACTTTATGAATGCGCTAAACCGGCATTGGCACAAGGCGCAGAAAAACTCGACGCTCACCTGCTGTATGTGACGCCCTGGCCACCGTCTGGTATCTGGTCGGTGCAACCGCTAACAAATGAGGCCGACATCAAGGCGCTGAAAATCAGAACTTATGACGCCACCAGCAAATCGGTGTTTGAGCGTTTGGGTGCGCAAAGCGTACAACTGCCCTATTCGGCCCTTGCAGAAAAACTGCAGAAGAATGAGGTGAACGCTGTGCTGACCTCCGGTGACGGCGGCGCAGGTCGTAAACTGTGGACCCAGTTGCCTAATTTTATGGCAGTGAGCTATTCCATCCCGTTGAGCTATACCATTATCAATATGGATACCTGGCGCAAGCTGGACGACGCGCAACGAACTGTTCTGACCAATGCAGCAGAGAAAGTCTCGGCAGAATCATGGGCCGGCGTTGAACAACGCATCGAAGCCAATTATGCCCGCATGCGAGAAAACAAAATGACGCTCAACACCTCCCCGCCGGACTCCATCATGACGGCCCTGAAAAAAGCAGGCGAGGAAGAAACCACGCAGTGGCTCAAGGATAATCACATTCCGAAAAATGAAGCCGGTTGTGTCATAAAGAACGACGCTTAGGCAGCAGTCGCTCACAGACCTATGCCATCTGAAATCATTTATTTCGGATGCACCGGTACTGACGCCGTTTTCGGCAGGCGCCGCTACGGCCCTGCCGCTTTACCTTCGCGCCACAACCCCATGCGCACCGGACCGTTGGGAGCAGAAGCAAACAGTCCGACCACCAGTGCACAGGCCGAACCGCCCAGCACCAGCGCCCGGCCCGGAGACCATACGCTGGCCAGTGAGCCGGCCTGCAAACCGCCCAGGGCCGGGCCCAGGTACCCCTGCAAAAGCCACAGACCGGAAACCCGACCGCGCAGGGCATCCGGCGTATGTATCTGCAACAAGGCACCACGAACAATATCTGACGCCGTATCGGCCATGCCCGCCATAGCCAGAAACACCAATACAGGCCAGGCCCCCGATGGCAGACCCTGAGTCAAACCACCTGCCGCCACACCGGAGAAGGCAATCGCCATGCCCCATAACAGCGCGCACACCACCACCAGCCGTCCCGGACGCGCCAACTGACGCGTCCAGCCCGAAGTCAGTGCCACCAGCAAGGCGCCACAGGCTGGCGCCGCGTACAGATAACCGACCATTTGCGGCCCGCCCTGCAAAACCTCCCGGGCCAGTTGGGGCATCAATACATGCGCATTGGCAAACAGCATCATGACCAGGTCCAGTCCCAGCAAACAGGCAATCGTCTGGTGATGTCGCACATAAAGCAGACCGTCACGCCACTGAATGTAAACCGGTGTTCGTACCGTCGGCGTGCTATCCGTCTGCGTCTGACCTTTCTGCGTGTCAGGCCGCAGCAAATCGCGGGGCAGGCGCGTCAGCAGAACAGGAACCATTGCAGCCCCCACCAGCACAACGATATAACAGGCGACCAGCCCAAACCGTGCCAGCAGGGCCCCTGCAATGAGAGGTCCGATCAGGCGACTCAGCTCCATGCTCAAGGCGTTGAGCGCACCGGCAGCAGCCAATTGACGAGTCGGCACCAGACGCGGCATAGCAGCCATCAGTGCGGGCGCACTGATGCCGCTGGTCAGCCCGCTCAGCAGCGTTGCCAGATAGATTTCCGTCAACCCCGGCTCTGCCCGCAGGCTGTTGGCACACAGCACGACGACAACCGCCACATAACCGCTACGCCCCCAAATCATGGTGCGGCGGCGATCCCCTCGATCGGCAAGCGCCCCGCCCCACACCAGCCCTACCAGCGACCCCGCGGCCAGGCCAATACTGACGCCGGCCACGTGCAACGATGAGCCGCTGATCGCGAACACCTGCCAGGCGACGGCAACGGCCAGGATGGCAACCGACAGCAAAGACACGCAACGAGCAAGATAAAGACTACGAAAAGCAGGTGAATGGCGCAGCGGATCCAGATCCAGCGTCAGGCGGGACCACTGCCATCGCTTGCGTGCAGAGCAAGTCGGGCGCCCGGACGACGACGAAGCCGAACCGTCCTCAGCAGACCCGCTCATGCGCCGGCCTGTTTGGCTTGCTCGTCGGCTGTCGCTCTGCCCGGTGCGCTCTTCATCTGGGTCTCGTCAAGACCTCGGCGCCAGTAGGCAACCACCAGTTGTTCGCGGCTGCCCAGGCCAACCGCCTCACGCAGCCAGTTGCGTACCGTCTGGGCAGTCGAAAACTCCGCCCCCACCCACACAAACCTGTCTTCATCCTTGCTGATCGTACACGCTGTTACGGCGTCCTCCAGCAATGTCGTTGTCCCGGCCGCAGCGTTACCGCGATGAAGCCATTGCACCGACATGCCGGCAGGTGTCGCCAGCGGAATCTGATCGGCTGGGGATTGCACTTCGATCAGCACAACACCATTGGTGTCGGCTGGCAGTGCTTCCGTGATGCGCGCAATGGCTGGCAAGGCAGTTTCATCACCGCCCAGCAACATCCAGCCTGCGGACCTGGCGGTACGCCCACCCGGGCCTGACAAACCGATTTGCTGCCCGGCAACAGCCTGCGCCGCCCAGCGCGAGCCCGGTCCGGCATCCTCGTGCAGCACAAAGTCCACCTCAAACCAGCCTTCCGGTGCGCTGATGCGACGAATCGTATAGGTGCGGATATCCAGACGCTTGTCACCCTTGGGAAATTGCGGCATGCCATCCGCTGCCAGAGTGGGCCATTCCGGCTCGGACACATCGGGTTGCGGAAAAATGAGCTTGCAATGAATATTGTCATTCTGGTCATAGCGGGCCAGATCGTCCACATTAAAGCGCACGCGCCGCATATGCGGCCCCACCTCGGACACCGCCTGCACCGTGATCAGGCGAAATGCTGGCGGGCGATCCAGACTCACATTGTCGCCCTGCCATTGAATCGCCTCCGGCTTGCAGTGGCCGAACTCCTGAATATGATGAACTACCATCATTTTGCCTTCATACAGCGTCGCGGCAGAGGATGCGGCAACCTGTGCATGCAGGCTGCCTGCCAGCACGCTGAAGCGAATTTTTGTATCGGCATAATCCACTTGCCAGGTATTGTCCCGTTCAATAGCCAGGAGATCGTGTTCGCGCAAATGCGCCAGCACCTGAGCCAGTACATTTGCGGCGTCACCCAGCGGGACGGTCGTGCTTGTCTCAAAAGTAGGTTTCATGAATTATCCTGAGATTGTTTGTCGGCGGAGAGATCCATCCCGGTCGCGACGGCGTCTACAAGTACAAATGGGCGCCCCTGCTCAAAGGTCCGCACACGTGCCTGTACGCCCCATACATCGCGCAGCAGCGTATCGGTGATAATGGTATTGGGATGGCCGAAGGCATGGATGCGCCGCTGATGCAAAATAGCAATGCGATCAGCCCATTGCGCGGCGAGTGCCAGATCATGCAATACGACAATAACGATTCGGCCTTCATTGGCCAGACGGCGCGCCACGTTCATCACCTGCCATTGATGCGCAAGATCCAGGGCGCTTACCGGCTCGTCCAGCAACAGGATCGAACTGCCTCGCACTACCGCCTGCGCCAGGGCAGCCAGTTGCCGCTGACCGCCCGACAGCTCGTGCAACGCGCGCAGAGCCAGTTCGCCAATGCCCAGATGCTCAATCACCCGCAAGGCAGTGAACGCGTCATCTTTGCGCGCACCGGTGCGCCCCCATTGCAGTGCCACCAGCGTAGCTTCCAGCACCGTCAGATTGCTGCTTTCCGTAGAGGCCTGTGGCATATAGCCGATATGCGCCACCCGCTTGCCTGCAGACCAGCCCGACCAGTTATCATCTCCGTAACGAACCTGACCGCTGGCCGGCACCAGACCCGCGATTGCTCGTAGCAACGTCGACTTGCCGGCGGCGTTCGGGCCGGCCAGCGCAATCAGCTCGCCAGGCCGGATATCGGGCAGATCGACACCACTGAGCACGGTACGCTGTCGGTAGTGAACACCCAGGTTTTCAATATGCAAATGGGATCCGGTGCTCATACCGATACTCCGCTGCGACGCAGAATCAATCCCATAAACACCGGCAATCCTACCAGTGCCGTCACAATGCCGATAGGCAGCGTGATGCCCGGCAGCAATGACTTGCTGGCCACGGAAGCCAGTGCCACCAGTGCAGCACCGATCAGCACACTGGCCGGCAGCAGGTGACGGTGTCCGTCCCCGACAATCATCCGGGCAACGTGAGGCGCCACCAGACCGACAAAGCCCACTGTCCCCACAAAGGCCACGGCCGTGGCCGCAAGCAAACTGATACGCACCAGCGCCCAGCGCCGCAGCGAGGTCACATCAATACCAAAACTGCGTGCGCGCTCCTCACCCAGTCGCAGTGCGGTCAATTGCCCTGCTGCGCGCCATGAGAAAGGCAGCGTCACGACCAGCGTAGCGGCGACGATGGCAACACTATGCCAATCGGCACGGGCAAGACTGCCCATGCTCCAGAACACCAGTTGCTGAAGCGCTTCTTCGCTGGCAATGAACTGCAACAGCGACAGCAAGGCACCGGCAGTGAAACCAATGGCTATCCCGAAAAGCACCAATGTCTGCGCCTGAGCGCCACGCCATTGCGCCAGAAACTGCAGCAACATCAGCGAGACCAGGGCAAAGACAAACGCATTGGCCGGTACCAGCCAGGTGGCGTCGCTGCCGATCACCCCCCAGTCAAGCACAATGGCCAATGCCGCCCCCAGCGCAGCGGACGAAGAAACACCCAGCGTAAAAGGCTCGGCCAGTGGGTTGTTCAGAATGGTTTGCATTTCCACGCCAGCCAGCGCCAGCGCTCCGCCCACCAGCAGCGCCATCAGCGCGACTGGCAGTCTCACCTGCCAGAGTACGACCTGCATCGGCGTAGACAACGAATCCGGAGTCCACAAGCCCTGTATAACCTGCGCCGGCGTCAGCGCTGCACTTCCGGTGAATAAATCCGTAAGGGCGGCGACCAGCGCCAATAAAGCCAGTGCCGCCACAATACATCGGCGGCGACGTAGGGTGCGTCTGTGCTGTTTCCAGCGAGCATTAATCGCGGCCGTCTCTGCGTCCGGGGCCAGGGCAAGCGTTTGTTCAGAATGCATCAGTGAGCTTTTGGTGTTGGGTGCGGTGTAATCCAGAACGTACCGGTCAGTGGCTTGGCCATAAAGCGCTGATTGATCTCGGCCAGCGTCGCCGCCGGATCCACATCACCGAACAGCTCGGGATGCAGCCAGGTGGCGATCAATTCCAGATTGACAATAGGGTAGCCACTATGCCAGATGCCATAGGTGCGTTGATTGCGTGCAGCGCTGGTTTGGGCAATGCCAACCCGCTGAGTAACGCGCTGCAAACTGGCAAGGCTGGCAGCCGGGTCAACATCCGGCCCCAGCAGCAAACCACCACGCGCCTCGATATGTCGACCGCCAGTGCCGATATATATGTCGGGGTCGCTGGCAATCACATATTCAGCGCTCAGTTGCGCGGACAGTCCTTCAACAATGTCGCTGCCAAGCAACTTGCCGCCCGCCATCAGAATCAGATCACCCATGAGAACCCCCGAGCCCACCGACATGCAACAAGGTCCGATACCGGCATGCGGTTCCATCAGCACCTTCGGCAATGCAGTCTGCTGATTTTTAAGCGTGGCTACGCGCTGCGTGATGCGCGCTACGTGACGGTCAATAAACTCGGCCACCTCACGACCGCGTTGCTCCCGCCCGATCAGAATGGCCATCTTCTCCAGGCCTTCGGTGGGATTACGTTCGCGCAGATCGGCTTCCAGGTTCAGCACAGCAACCGGAATGCCTGCCTGCTCCAGACGCGAAATCGTTTGCTTTGCAGCACCAAAAAAACGATCCAGCACAACCAGATCCGGCTGATTGGCGATGAGCATTTCTGCATTCAGGTTTTGCGGACCGTCAATCACCAACTGCTTGATCTTGTCGAACGCAACCGGGTCAATGCTGCGCCAGTGCGCCAACGTGTGCTTGTCCAGCCGCCACCGGTTCCATGCGACGATGCGCCGCGCCGGATTCTCTTCCAGCATGGCCATGATCGTAAAGTCACCCGGTTCAGCAAAAAAGATGCGTTGCGCGGGCTGCGCCAGACGTACCGTCCGTCCGGCCTGATCGATGATTTCTATCTGAGCGCTTGCGGGCAGGCTGATCAGTAACAGTCCGATCAGCCACGCTGCAGAGACCCACCTTTTTATCGTTCCGGACACAGACAATCCTAGAAATTAATGCTGGCACCAAGCCATACACGACGCCCCGGGTCTACCATCCAGTTGCCATCCAGCCCTTCATAGCGAGTGCGCAGATCCAGCGGCGTTTTATGATCCGTCAGATTCAGCACGGCCATACGCAATGCCACATTCTTGCTGACCTGATAGCTGCCGCCAATATCAAACGTGGCGCCGCCCGGGCGGGTACGCACATCCATGGCGCCATTGCGATAGGCGGCATAATAGGCCTTGCCGGTCACATTCCAGCGCAGATAGGCAGACAACCGGTCATTAGCCTGCCAGTCCAAACGCGTATTCAGTACGTGTTCCGGCGTGTTTTCCAGCGGCTCGCCATCCAGCGAATTGCCGTTGAAGGAAACTTCACCGCCACCTTTGCGCTTGGACTTGGTATACGTATAGTTGGCAGACAGGCGCAGCGAATCGCTCAGAGGCATATTCAGACCCAGTTCAAGACCATAGATCTGCACCTTGTCGATATTGTCGTACACATACAAGTGGTTGGCCGTACCCGGATTAAGGGGGTCTTGCTCGCCGGTGTCATAGCTGGCAACCTTGTTTTTGAAATTAGTGTTGAAGATCGTTGCTGAAAAATGACTGCCTTCTGCCCAGTCATACACCAGCCCAAGCTCCTGCGTCACGCTGGTTTCCGGTTTAAGATCCGGATTGCCGCAAAGCGGGCCACGGAAACCGGAGTTGCCCCCGGTGGACATACAATAACCCGGATTACTCTGACGGATAGTCGGTGCCTTGAAACCGGTCGCTATCCCCCCCTTGATCGTCAATGCGTCGGTCACATGATATACACCATAAAGACGGGGTGACCAGTGAATACCGAAGCGCTCATCATCGTCCATGCGCACGCCGGCGGTCACGGTGAACTTGTCGGTCACATAGTAATCATCCTCGATGAAGAGCGCATAATTGCTGAGTGACACGTCATTGGTATTGGTTGGATAATTGTTAAACGCCGCCTCTTTCTGAATGCCATCCAGACGGCTATGCAAATACTGGCCACCGAAGCGCAATGTATGAGACTTGAACGGCATACTGAATGATGCGTCCAGCGTCGTATTGGCGATACGCCGATTCTCTGTGTACTCACCGGTTTTGGGCCAGTTTTCCTGTGTGCTGGATTCGCGGTACAAGGCGATTTTTGATTCGCCCAGACGCCAGCGACCAGTATGGGTCAGGCCGAAAGCGGTGCGACGATGCTGCACCTTGTTCCATTCATCCGTTGGCTGAAGAGATTGACCGGGTGTTGCCTCTGTTGTCAGGCGCTGCGAAGACACATCAAACACCAGATCCTGATTTTCGGCCAGCTTGGCCGCCAGTTTCATGCCAATGCTCTGGTTATTTCTGGCGTAAGGGCCGTCCACATTGGAAAAGTAATTGGCGCCTTCACTCTGATCATTATAGGAACCGTAGATCTGCAAGCCCAGAACGTCGTCCTTGATCGGCCCGCCAAGCCAGAACTGGCCTTCACGACTATTGCCATAATCATGGTCGCTTTGCAGAGTGACAGACGTGTCCAGGGCCACCGACCATTCTTTGGGCACATTCTTGGTGATGATATTGACGACGCCTCCCATGGCATCGGAGCCGTAAAGGGATGACATGGGTCCGCGCGCCACCTCAATACGCTCAATCGCGGCCAGCGGCGGCATGAATTCGTACTGAACGCCACCGGTGCCGCGATTCATGGATTCGCGCGTATTCTGGCGCTTGCCGTCCACCATAATCAGTGTGTACTCGCCCGGCAGCCCCCGGATGGAAATGTCATGCGCGTTGGAATCGGCCCCAACCATATAAACGCCTTCCACCTTGCTGATGGCTTCTGCTGCCGTGGTATAGCCGCTTTTTTTGATATCGTCCTGCGTGATGACAGTCATGGATGCGGGTGCATCCTTGGCGCTTTGCTCTATACCACTGGCCGTCACAACCACCGCATCCAGCGTCGCGACTGGTGCTGTTTCCTGCGCATGCCCTGCACCGGAAAAAAACAGCGCCGCCACTATCGGCGCAAGTGTCATATCAATCCCAAACCGTCTGCCGCTATCATGCCTGCCGGACATTTCCATTCCTGATTCCTTGAGTTTCTTACTTATCGATGACGCCTGTCAGACACAGACTCGCGGCCACCGCCCTATTCAGTGGCTCGCAAGATAGATTGAATCATTCTCATTTACAAAATAAGTTTGAGGAACATGCAAAGTTCTTTGCGGGCACGTCAGTTTTGGAATGACCGGGATATTACAGGCGTGCGCGAAGGCTTTTGGGACTCAGACCGAACTGACGTCGAAAGGCGGTAGCAAAGTTGGCCGCACTGGTGTAGCCCGCCTGATAGGCGGCTTCAGAAATACTAAGACCCTGCTCCAGGCTGTTACGGGCATGATGCAGCCTGGTGACCCGCCGGTAGTCATTGACCGATGTACCGAAAGCACTGCGAAACTGCCGCTGCAGAACACTGGCGCTCAGACCGAAATGGCGAGCGAGCTCGGCAATCGTGGCCGGCTGAGTAAAAGGCTTTTGCAGTTCGTTGTCAATGAAACTGCGCAAACGTAACATACGTTCCTGGTCGCGCTGTCGCAAAGTGCCTTTCGTGACTTCTGTTGCGCCAACATCAACACGCTGGCTCGACAATGCTTCATACAATAGCTCCAGCGCCCGGCTGGCAAGCCGCAAGCGACTGAGTTCATCTGTCGGGTCTTCGGAGTGACACAGCATTTGCTCGGCCAATGCCAGTGCATGAGGTGAAGGTTGCCAGGTTTTAATGCAGAGCGTATCGGGAAAATTCAGGCAGGTGGCTCGCTGTGCGCCGCTGCCAGTCCGCCCGGTATCGGGCAATTGGTCCCTGGCGTGCAACCAGCCATGACTCTGCAACCACTCGGGTGTGGCATGCAGGGCCAGTTTACGTTCCCACTTGCCCCTTTGCCACTGTCGTTCGAACAGGGCATCATCGGGCATGCTGACAATCGCCGCACTGGCAGCATGAGAGGAATCGTCTGCGCGCAAATGCACGCGCTGCCCTCCAATGTGTACGTCTACCACGCCAGCCAGCGCAACCACTATACGCAGCCCGGCCTTGATGTTCACCCGCGAAACCATGTTGTGCAGATCAACGACTTCCGTGCCATGCATGGACAGGCCGGGTTGCAAGTGCACAGTCCGCAGCCGCCCTTCCAGAACCGGCTCGTTGGCTGCTACCGGATCAGATTCAAACCGGTAACCCGGCGTATTGAAGTCCAGCCGCCGCACCATGCCGAGCGCCCGCCATGGCCGTCGGCCCGCCGCCGGTGACCGTGCAGCCGCATTGACGATGTCAGCAGCGCTATCGAAGCGTGGTTTCATAGGTAGGTATGGATAATATTCAAAAGGTGATAGCAGTGCTTCATTATTACATAAAATTGAGAATGATTCTTATTTAATTATTATAGTTCACGCTAAAAATCGCCTACCCGAAATCCCATCTATTTCCTTCGAGTTTTGAGCCTCCCAAAGCCCAGTCATCCATATGATCTATTTCCCCCGGCTGGACTTACCATCACAATTGCTATACACTACGCCCTGTATTGCAGTTGACATAATGAAACTTAGCTGCAATTGTCTGCGTGTAAGCAACAGCAGGTGTTAGAACCATGCCAAAGTCCCACACGGCTCGTTGCTGCAGAAACAACCCATAAGGTTTATTCCAGGGGAAGCCTCCCCGTCAATAGGCTGCTTCGCAGCCCGGCATTTGCCGAACAACACACCCAGTCTTTGACTGCGGAACAACCCGGCCGGTCCATTTGACCGCCAGCGCATACCCTGTCCGACAAGACAGGGTCGACCATGACAATCACAAGGTCAACCTGACAGAAACCGCAAGCGGCTAAATGACAGAAACCGCAAGCGGCTAAAGCAGCCTGCGGCGAACGCTTTGTCATTGGCTTTAGATGTCTGCTTAATCCGTCGACGATAAAACGGTTGGTCTCATGCGCTCGATTCGACAGAGACTCCTTGCTTGTGTCTCTTTTAACCCTTGCGTCCGGATGCGCGAACTTCGGACCAGGGACGGTTGCGTCCATATTTTTGCGCGGCCCTAACCAGGACGATAGAACGTATATGCAAGAACAATCCGCCTTTTACCAGTTGTCTGGCACCACAGCACTACTTTTGCTGGTCGGATTTTATGGCCTGACCTTTCTGATGTCGCTCATGATCGGCAAGAAAAAAGAAAACGTCGACAGCTACATGGTATCCAACAACGCAGTGGGCTTCGGACTCTCGGCCGCCAGCATGATTGCTACCTGGATATGGGCCGCCTCTTTTTATGCCAGCGCTACCTCAGGCTACCAGTACGGTCTGTCCGGACCGATCCATTATGGCTTCTGGGGTGCGCTGATGATTCTGTTCATCTATCCCTACGGACGCCGCTTTCGGGCATTGGCCCCCAAAGCGCACACGCTCGCTGAGGTGATGCATGCACGCCATGGCACGTCCAGTCAGTTGATCATGGCCGTGTCCAATTTGCTGGGCAGCTGTATCAGTTTGATGGTGAACTTTACTGCTGCGGGCGCATTGGTGTCCGTGCTCAGCCCACTCTCGTTTATCCAGGGCGTACTGATTGCGGGGCTGGGTGTGCTGTCCTATACGCTCTGGTCCGGCTTCAGGGCATCGGTCATGACAGACTTCGCCCAATTGGTGGCAATGATTCTGGCCGCTATCGTTATCATCCCGTTGATATTCTTTAATGCCGGTGGCACCGACATGCTCGCAGCCAATTGGAGCAACCTGTCTTCTGAACAGGCCGATTTCTTTTCAACGAAAGCCATACTGGAACAGGGAGCACCCTATTTCGTGGCGGTGCTTGCCTATGCCATTGGCAATCAGACGATTGCACAACGCCTGTTTGCCGTGCGTGAAGATCTGATCAAGTCCACCTTCCTGACCGCGACCGTTGGCTATGGTGCGGTGGTCATCGGACTGGGCATGCTGGGTATGCTTGCCCTTTTCGTCGGCCTGACACCCGCAGGTGGTGATATGAACAATATCATTCCGCAAATGGCCTCTACCTACCTGCCTCCATTTGGCATTGCGCTATTTTTCATTCTGGTGGTGGGATCCCTGTCATCAACCGCAGACTCAGATCTGTCGGCTCTGTCGTCCATTATGATGACCGACATCTATGGTAAAAACATGGCCCGCGGCACACCTGATCCGAAACGGATGTTGTGGTGGGGTCGGGTAACCATGATTGTCGCCACCATGATTGGCGTGGTCTTTGCCAGCCTGCGCCTGGACATTCTGGTGATGCTGGTATTTGTTGGCGCACTATGGGGCGCGATCGTATTTCCGGTCATCGTG
Source organism: Advenella mimigardefordensis DPN7 (assembly GCF_000521505.1). GTDB lineage: Bacteria > Pseudomonadota > Gammaproteobacteria > Burkholderiales > Burkholderiaceae_B > Advenella > Advenella mimigardefordensis. The sequence continues at coordinate 200,137 of NZ_CP003915.1, read as the reverse complement.
AGTTTCTACTGGGACAAGGTCACCAACAAGGCATTCACCACATCAGTAATCTGCGCGGTGGTCCTGTTTGCTGTCGCTCGCTTTGAACTGCTGCCCCTCAAAGGCATTATCGCCGTGCTCTTTGAATTATGCGCATCCGCAGGTATGGGCGTTGTACTTGGCCTGATGACCTTTGCATTTTTCAACCGCAAGATTGCCATCTTTGTAGCCATCGCAACAATGATCATTGCCATTCCCAATGCAGTGGGCTTCCTGCGTGACTATCCCGTACTGCTCAGCTCGCTGACCTCTTATGGCATCAGCGCGCTGGTATGCGTTGCCATGAGCTGGAACAACAAGGAACGCTTTGATTTTGCGCTGCTAGCCGAACGTGTCACTTCATTCCAGAAGCAGACTGACATGGACGAGCAAACATCAACCGACGTGGACGGCGAAGTAGCGCCGGCACGTGCCTGAAAGAGAGACAGATAATGAATGAATTATTACTTACTGCATATATTCTTGTTTGGCCGGTTATTTCGGCTGTCATTCTATCGGTGCTGATTGTTGCGCTTATACGTGATTTGCGTGCGGCAAAGAAAAGCGATGGTGAAATGATTTAGAGCACCATCACATACGCTCGCCTCAAAGGTGAGCGTATGACCTACTTCATACCGCCCCCTGGATTTCTGTTCCTGCCCTCTCGTTGTCACTGCCAGACCATCGGATAATAAGAATTATTATCATTTACCATATCCACAAATTTCCTGCGGTTTATTCCGGCAGCCGCGCCGGGTCCGATATAATCTAGCCATCACTGGGGAGTAGCCGCTCAATTTCCTGAGGTTTACGTCAACATACTTGATGCATGCATCATGGCGTAAACGGCGATATCGCTTGGCAAGACCTTTGATCACATTTTTCTGTTTTGACCGGGGAAAAGGTGATCATTCGTCTATTGTCCGGTCGCGGTATTGATTCATGCAAACCCTTCTTCTTTCTACTGGCGTAGTCACGCTGGCCGAAATTGGCGACAAAACGCAATTGCTTGCGTTCATCCTCGCAACCCGCTTCAAAAAACCCATTCCCATCATTCTTGGCATCCTGTGCGCCACCATCGTCAATCACGCACTGGCTGGTGCCGTCGGCGCCTGGATTACCACTGCCATCAGTCCGCAAGCGCTGCGCTGGATCCTGGGCATTTCTTTTATTGCCATGGCCGCGTGGACCCTGATCCCCGATAAAATGGATGAGGATGAAGCGCCACTGGGTAGAAAATTCGGTGTCTTCGGCGCGACTCTGGTGACCTTCTTTCTGGCTGAAATGGGCGACAAAACACAACTGGCCACCGTCGCACTGGCGGCCAAAAGTGCCTTTCCGATTGAGGTTGTCATTGGCACCACACTGGGCATGATGATTGCAGACGTGCCCGCAGTGATTCTGGGCAAACAGCTGGGTCAGCGCATATCCATGAAACTGGTACACACCATCGCAGCCTGTATTTTCCTGGTGCTGGGCATTGCCACGCTGCTTGGCGCCGGATCCAGCTGGGGGTTTTGATTTAACAATCACGGACAGCGTATTTTGCGCTGTCCGTGAATAATAAGATTGTGGTGTATCTGTAGCACTGAACCTGGACCAGATATGCCTGATAATGGCTGCGGCGAAACGAACCAAAACATACGGTCGAATCCGGCCCCATTCATATCGGCAAGATTTCAGCGCAGGCGATCTTCAATTCCGCCTGTGCGATTGCTTTTACGTCAGCTGTCTTACACCTGTTCCGCAGATGCCAATTTCTTGCGTCGCCCCAGCCACGTACCCACCAACGCAACCAATACAGCACCGCCAACTTCAACCGCAATCTTGACCGGGCCGGTGATTTCACCGAAACGCTCTACGACAACCTGATCCGTGATCAGCATGCCACCAGCGATCCATCCCAGCAATGCGGCACCGAACAGCACCACACCAGGATAACGGTCAATAAGCTTCAGCACCAGTGTACTGCCCCAAATAATAATAGGCACACTGATGACCAAACCTGCAATCACCAATCCCGTTTGATGATCTGCATGAGCCCCCTGCGCTGCGCCGGCAATGGCAATGACATTATCCAGACTCATGACAAAGTCCGCGATAATAATTGTTTTAACCGCAGACCAAACCGACGAGCCACCATTGATCTTATCATGCGCGTCGTCTTCCGGAACAAGCAGTTTGATACCGATCCAGATGAGCAGCAAGGCACCTACAATCTTAAGATATGGAATCGTTAACAACGTCAATGCAAATGTAATAAGGACGACTCGCAGAATGATCGCACCGGCTGTACCCCACAAAATCCCCTGCATGCGCTGCTTTTTCGGCAGGTTTCGGCAGGCCAGCGCAATGACAACTGCATTGTCACCACCCAGCAGGATATCGATCATGATAATTTGAAATACTGCAGCCCAGCTCAGGGTCTGAAAAAATTCAAGCATAAGTACACCCGTAAATCCATTAATATAAAAATTAGAATTGAAAATGGACAGGCCTCTCTCGCTCTCACGACAAAGAGAAGTACAACCAGCCGATACTGAGGTACCGGCACAAACGAAAATGGCCTTATCCGTAAAGGACACAGGCCATTTATTCTTGAATAGGATTTATGAACCTTGCCCTTTAGTGGCAAGGTCTTGCTTACAACACCTGATGTGTTGCCCGGGCACCGGGTGCCATGTAAAAAACATGAAACCGTAATGACGATGCGGCGGCGAAAAGCTACTCCCCTTGATGCGTGAAGTATATATCTTCAGAAGACGATGTCAAGTAGGGTCAATCCTGATTGCTGCAGCGTTCGTACAGCCTCTTTTGCCAAAACCCCGAACAGCCGCGCTACTTTTCACTGGTGATGCCCATTTCCTGAATCAGCTTGGTATATTTTTCCGATTCATCTTTTACAAAGGCAGCAAACGCTTCCGCATTCAGGAAATGTGGCGGTGTATCCAGAGGCTCAACGTCTGCTTTATATCCTTCGCTGTTCACCGCCTTTTCACATGCAGTTTCCAGTTTCGCAACGATTTCTTTCGGCAACCCCTTGGGAGCAATCAACCCGCCCCAGATGGTTGCCTGTATAGGCCAGCCCCCCTCTTTGGTTGTGGCCACTTGCGGAGTGGATTTAAGTCGTTGATCGGAAAAGATCCCCAGTGGACGCAACTTGTATTGCTTAGCCACCGTTGTCGTATCGCTGATCACCATTACCTGTTTTCCCAGCAATCCAGTCACCATTTCAGCGGAACTTTTATAAGGCACATGTAACGCAGTTGCGTTCGCCTGTTTCATGAGCATTTCCATGGCGATATGCAATAACGTGCCTGTGCCGGAAGTGCCGTAAGTCAATTGCCGGGGATTTTTGCTGGCGAAAGCAACAACATCCTGCATGTTTTTGAATTTCGAGTCCTGAGGTACCATCATCATAAGTGGTACAGAGTAGGTGCCGCAGATATGATCAAAATCCTGATAGGTGTAACCAGTGCTGCGCATACCGGGCTGCAATACTTCTGGCCCGATAACGGACAAACCAAGCGTGTAGCCGTCTGCCTTGGCTCGCTTAAGCTGCATCATACCGATAGCACCACCAGCACCGCCTTTGTTATCAATAATTAGATTGCCGCCCATTGCCTCACGCAAATGTTTTGCCAGAATCCGAGCCATGATGTCCGATGTGCCTCCCGGACCGAAAGGTACCAGAATGGTTACCGGGTTTTCCGGATAGGCATTCTGGGCTGTAGCAGTTGTGCTCAGGACAGATGCTGCGACCACGAGCATTGCATATTTGATTCTTATTTTCTGATTCGATTGCATCATTGTGTCAAATATCATTTTTATCTCCTCCATGGTTTAAGTACGACGCCGGACTCCTCAGTCCATCAACGTTAAGCGGGTCAGTACGCGCCCCCCTCATACCCTTTTGCAAGCGCCGGACGGATTGCCTGGATAAATGCACTCGCCTGCCGCATCATCATGCCCATATCAGAAGCCACGGCAACAAAGGCATAACCGGCACTGATAAAGCTTGAAACCATTTCCGGAGTGGGCCCGACAATACCGCAAGGCACGCCGATAGCCTGGCAACGCCGAGCCACATCGGCAATCACATGCTGCACATCGGGATGCGCCAGGTTGCCGATATGCCCCATATTTGCGGACAAATCACCAGGACCAAGAAACAGTGCATCCACGCCGGGCACGGCAGCAATATCTTCCAGCGCGGCGACGGCCTGCGGCGTTTCCAGTTGAATAATAGTGAAGACCGACTCGTTCGCACGTTTTGCGTAGTCGGTCGCGGTACCGTAGCCGCTGGCCCGATGTACTGCAGCAAAACCACGGGTCCCAAGCGGTGGATATTTGGCGCTACTCACTGCCTGTCGAGCCGCTTCAGCGCTGTCAACAAAGGGCACCATCACGGTTTGAGCGCCAAGATCCAGCGCACGCTTGAACAGCACAGGATCGTTTGCGGCCAGACGCGCCACTGCGCATGCATTGGTGCCCGCAATAGCCTGCAAAACATGGAGCGCATCCTGATTGTCTAGCGGTACGTGTTCCAAATCTACCAGCAGCCAATCAAAGCCGGCACGTCCCATGGCCTCTGCGGTACTTGAGGCACCAGACATAAGCCAGGTGCCTAATGGTGCCCCTGGCTGGGCAAGGCGGGCGCGAAAAGGGTTTTCTAGCAGATCAGTTGCTGCGGGCATACATACTCCTGTCATCGTTAATACAAATGCAATAATTTGAATCAGTAAATCGGGGGTTCCGGCGTTCTCTCGTTTCCAGCCAAAGACGTGAAATCACAACCGAAATTGGATTGAGTTACCTCGTACTGATAGATTCGTGTAAAGCCACGCTTATAGGCCGGTTCGGGGGCACGCCATTGCGCGCGACGCTGTGCCAGTTCGCTCTCGGGCAGCAGCACATCGAGAGTTCTGGCACTGATGTCCAGCCGGATCAGATCACCTGTGCGTACCAGTGCCAAGGGGCCACCTACGGCAGACTCCGGTGCGATATGCAATACACATGTGCCATAATGAGTGCCACTCATGCGCGCGTCGGAAAGACGGACGATGTCGCGGACGCCCTGCTTGAGCAGCTTCTTCGGAATAGGCAGATTGCCCCACTCCGGCATACCCGGGCCTCCCACCGGCCCGCCATTGCGCAGCACCAAAACCGTATCTTCTGTTACGTCCAGATCCGGATCATTGATGGCCGCCAACATGTCGGCATTGGAATCAAAAACCAGTGCCGGGCCGGTATGTTGCAAGAAAGAGGGCGTTGCAGCAGAAGGTTTGATTACGGCACCATCCGGACACAGATTGCCCCGCAATACAGCCAGCGCCATGCCAGCTTCGGGACACTGCGCTGTGGCGGGAATAACAGGATTATCCAGCGCGCGGATCACGTCATCATCAGCACTGGTTTGTCCCTCGATATTCTCGCCCAGCGTTCTTCCTGTACAGGTAAGGGCATCCAGTTGCAAATGCGCCTGAATGCGTTGCAGCAGTGCGGGCAGACCGCCCGCATAATAAAAATCCTCCATCAGCCGATCGCCGGAAGGAAACAGGTTGGCCAACACCGGCACCTGGCGTGCCAGCGCATCGAAATCATCAAGGTTCAATGCAACCCCAGCCCGCCCGGCCATCGCAGGCAAGTGAACAGCCGCATTAGTTGAGCCGCCCAGTGCCATCCAGGTTGCCACACCATTAAGGAACGCATCGCGGGTCAAAATGCGGGTGGGACGCATATCTTCCCAGATCATGCTAACAATGCGCTGACCACAGGCCCAGGCCATACGGGTATGTGCAGCATCCATGGCTGGCAGACTGGTAGAACCAGGCAGTGCCAGCCCCATGGCTTCGACAATAGACGTCATAGTGCTGGCGGTGCCCATCGTGTTGCATGTGCCCGGCGCGCGGGTCATGCGGGCTTCAAGACTGATCCATTCAGGCTGGTCAATGTTGCCAATGGTGTACTGCTCCCAGTATTTTTTGGTGTGCGTTCCGGCCCCTACCGCCTGTCCCTTATAGCGATCATTCAACATGGCGCCTGCGGGGCAGAACAGCGCAGGCACATCCGCGGACGTCGCTCCCATCACGAGACCAGGCGTAGTTTTATCACAGCCACCCAGTAGCACCACGCCATCTAAAGGCAAACTGCGGATTAGCTCTTCAGCCTCCATCGCAAGAAAATTCCGATACAACATGGTCGTTGGCTTGACCATAACTTCGCCAAGACTCATGGCTGGTAACTCCAGCGGATATCCGCCTGCCTGCAATACGCCACGTTTGATCGCCTGGGCGCGATCACGCAGATGTGCATGGCACGGCGACAGGTCGCTCCAGGTGTTCAAAATGCCGACTATAGGGCGGCCCATAAACTCTTCACGAGAGAGCCCCTGTTGCTGCATGCGCTGACGATGCGCAAACCCCCGAATATCATCGCTCGCAAACCAGCGCTGGCTACGCAATTGATTTAATTTTTTCTGCACAAAAATACCTCTATCAGTCTATGTGAATGCCCGCGTCGCGAACCTGCTCGCCCATGGCGTTGGTGTCTTTTTGCAGTAAATCTGCAAATTCCTGCGGTGTAGAAGACAGTACTTCATATCCCTGGCTTTCCAGCGGCTGGCGAAATGTTTCTGCCTGCAGGATCGACACAATGTTCTGATTTAGTTTATTGACGATCACGTCCGGCGTTCCGCTGCGTACCAAAATCCCATTCCACACGCTGGAGATTACGCCAGGCACACCTGCCTGCTCGAACGTAGGCACGTCTGGCAATACTTTGGAGCGCTGAGCTGCCGCAACGGTAAGAATCCTGAGCTTGTCGGAATGCGCATAGCTGACCACTGCAGGCAAATTGATAAACATTGTTGGCAGCGCTCCGCCTATGACATCTGTGAGTGCAGGTGGCGCTCCCTTGTATGGCACATGCATCAGCTTTATGCCGCTTTGTTTCTGAAAGAGTTCCCCTGCCAGATGCATGGAATTGCCATTGCCCGCCGATCCAAAGGGGATACGACCCGGCTCAGCCTTGGCCGCCTTGATCACATCCTTGACATTCTTGTATGGTGTCCCAGCGCCTACTATCAACACATTAGGCATCTGGTGGGTCAGGGTGACCGGTTGCAAATCCTTGATCGGGTCGTATCCCATATCTTTATACAAATGTGGATTTACTGCCAGCGTACTGGTGGAGCCCAGTAACAACGTATAACCATCGGCTGGCTGCTTGGCAACATAAGCAGATCCAATATTCCCGTTGGCACCGGCACGGTTGCTGACGACAACAGATTGTCCAAGTCGCTTGCCGAGCTCTGTAGCCATACTGCGGGCAAACTGATCGGCTACGCCACCCGCCGGATACGGTACGACGAATGTGACTGGTTTATCGGGATACCGATCTCCCTGGGCATAAGCCGATGAAAACAAAGTCATGCCTGCCAGCAGGACAGCTACGACATAACTGCGGCGTACCGCTTTGGATGGATTCATTTCGTCTCCTTGCTTGTTATAGGGTCAATTCACAAATGAAATAAGACTTCTACCGCTAAGGTGCTGCAAAATATTGTCCACCACAAGGGCAGCCATGGTCTGACGGGTTTTCCCCGTCGCACCGGCGATACGGCGTGACAACAGGTAGGGTGGGGCGTGTCATAGGTGTGAGGCAGTCGTACGAATACATTTAGCCGGGATCGTATGTTACCGGTAACTGTTACCGGTAACATTGATATAATTGTAGGGCGGTGGCCAAACAGCACGCCATTGGGATAAACCATGACTCAAAAACAAACAGCACGTACCACGCGCCGCAAAGCAGGCTCCTACACCATCCACGACGTGGCCGCGCTGGCCGGCGTTTCGTCCATTACCGTTTCGCGCTACTTCAATTGCCCGGATAAAGTCTCCGCTGCATTACGAGAACGCTTGCGCGAAATTATCGACAGAATCGGCTACGTACCCAGTCAGGTGGCTGGCGGCCTGGCCTCAGGACACGGAAGAGTGGTTTGCGCGGTCATGCAGAACATTGCCAGCGCAACTTTTGCTGACTTGGTAAAAGGCATGACTGATGAATTACAGGCATCGGGATTGCAACTGCTTCTGGCCAACGCCCAGTACTCTCAGGAACTGGAAGAACAGGCTATCCGCACTTTTGTTGGCTGGCACCCCACCGCCCTGATTCTGACCCGACACGATCACACGCCGGCGGCCGAAGCCATGCTACGTGCACTTAATATCCCCGTGATCGAAGCCTGGGGTCTGGTACCCGGACGGCCGTTTCATCAAGTGGGGTTCCCGCATATTGAAACCGGCGCCATACTGGCCAGGCATTTTCTGGAACAAGGCGCTACGCGAATACAGTTTGTCATGTCACAAACAACTGAAGACTTCCGCGCCAAACAGCGCGCGCAAGGCTATGCAGACGCCATGACGAGCGCGGGCATAAAAGCAAATGTGCAGATTGTCCCGGAGGACGACGAATTCGAGGCTGGTGCAGTCTGCATCGAAGGATTATCCCATTTACCTGCCGATTCCCGACCTCAGGCTTTGATTTTTGCCAATGACAATATAGCGGCTGGTGCGATATTGCACGCCCCCTTATGCAATCTAATACTGCCTCGCGATTGCGCAATTGCCGGGTTTGGGGATGCGCCCATTTCAGCAAGACTGCGACCGGCCCTGACAACCCTGCGCCCTGCACGCTATCAGATTGGTCAGCATGCAGCCCGGACTGTACTGCAGCAGTTGACGGCAGCACAAGAAGGCCAAGACAGCATCGTTGAAGACCAGTTGCCATGTGATCTGATCGTCAGAGAAAGCAGCCGATTTCATTTGTAATGATGTTGCTGATCAAGGAAGTTTTGCCGGTACAGGCGTGCGAGGCGCAATGCCCTTGTACCAGTCGGTAAATTTAATCAGGCGGGTAAGAAGACAATCGTACTGTCAAACAGTCTCCCCTGATTTAAACTACCGCAATAGCAGCCAAATGGGTACCACTACTCCTGCGACACTAGGCCTTGGGTAAACAGCGCCTCAGTGAATGGCCACAGGCCACTCGAAATAGTGCCTTCTGCCTGGGTGAATAAGAAATCCCGGAAGACTTTGGCAGCCAACGATAAGCCAAAGCTTTTCGAATAGACAAATGTCCAATCTAGTGTCAAGTCTTCAACAGGAACCGCCGCTACCCTGCCTTCCTGAACAGCTTTGCAAATCGAAGAATAGGGAAGTACGGAATAATAACCACCCAATACAACGCAACTGACCATGGTCGAGACGGCGTTGGTTTCAAATGCAATTTTGGGTTCCTTGCACAGGCCCTGAGCAATCGTTTCAATTTTCTTGCGGATTGGATTATCCGCTTTGGTTGAAATCAATGCATTGTCAAATATTTCGTTTGCATTCATTGACGCTCTGCCCCTAAAGCTGGCATCTGGCGGTCCGACCAGGAATAAACGCTCTTTCACAAAAGGTTCTGCAATAACCTGTGCAGAAGGATCCAGTTCGAAAACCAGCGCACAATCAATATTGCCGCTTTTGATATCTTCGACTAATGGCCCTGTGACACTTTCAAGAATATCCAGTGCCACATTTGGATATACCTTTTGAAAGCCGGCTATAACCGGCACAGTAAGTATATCCCTTAAAGACATGCCGATGCCCACCGAAAGCACGCCCGCGGGCGCCTGAGAATAGGCGGTTTGCAGGTCGTTACGCAGTTGCGCAACATCACTGAGTATGGCCGGAGCACGTCGTCTGAGCAATACGCCCGCTTCGGTCAGTTTCAGCCCTTTATCTGAACGAATGAATAAAGCAGTACCTATTTCATCTTCCAGCTGGCTCATTTGTCTTGATAAGGCAGGCTGAGAGACATATAACGCATTGGCCGCCAGGGTAAAACTGCGCAGCTCTGCAATTTTTATAAAGTAGGAAATCTGCTTAAGATTCATAAAGATGCCCGCAAACCATACCGAAATAAAATACCCATCACAATTGTAATGGGTATTCTTGTAGCGCGCTTATCGAACGATTACATTAAGGGCTTGTTCGGGACACCAGACCGGCATCGGCTTCGCTGTTTTGCATGATGTCTACATTTTCCTCCAGTTGTTCCAGTGTTCTGTTTCTTGTTTCAAGACCCCAGAACAGAACTGCGATAAATACCGAGACCAGACTGATCGCCACCAGCCCAATAACACCGTAGATTTCGTAATGCGTGTACAACACTGCAACAATAAAAGGTGTTGCCATCGTTGCTGCCCGTCCTACAGTGTGCGCAAAGCCGATTCCGCGCAGACGAAACGCCGTGGGAAACAATTCGCCAAGGTACCCATAAAAGCCGAAAGCAAAGAAAGCATAGAGGGACGTAAGGAAAAAGAACCCAACCAAAGGAGTCAGAATCGGATCTCTTGTAAAAGGATAAATTAACGCAAAAACAAGCGCACATGGAACTGAGCATAAAATCCCCACGCGACGCCCCAGTTTATCTGCCAGCAAATACCCGACAATGGCGCCTATCGGTCCACCAAAGGACATAAACGTCAGGAACTCAAGTGATGATGCAACCGACAGGCCCTCCTTGACAAAAAACGTTGGCAACCACGTCACAAAACTGAATGCCGTTGTGTTGACCACGATGCATATAATGCTCGCGACAATAGTACGTGAAATAATGCCCGGCTTGAAGAGACTGGCAAGGGACGCTGTGCTTTGTGCTTGCCTGGCATGCACAACAGGATCAGGCAATGGAGCCCCAATCTGAGTTTGTACTTCGGTTTCGATTTTAGTAAGAATGGCATCCGCTTCCTCGAAACGACCTTGCTGCTCAAGCCAGCGCGGAGATTCCGGCATATTCTTGCGCGCGAACCACAATGCGAGCGCCCCTACGGCAGCAACAAGAAACATGGATCGCCAGCTGTAGTTTGGAATAAGGTACTGACTTAAAACGGTTTGCAGGAACATCCCGAAATTGATCAGACAGGACATAAGCGCATACCAACGCCCGCGATGATTGGGAGGGATAAACTCAGAGAGCATGCCCGTTGCCGCCACCAGTTCTGCGCCCAGCCCCAGGCCCATGACAAAACGAAAAAAGATCAACCAGGACATGGACGGAGCAAAGACCGCTGCCAGAGAAGCCAGCCCAAAAATAAGCAAATTCGTTTGGTAAGTGAATTTCCTTCCGTATCGATCACCCAGCACGCCTGCCAGCCATGCGCCTAGCGTCATTCCGCCAAATGTTGCGGAAATGAACCAGGCGTTCATATTGACATCCGACCAGCCTTCTTCAACCAGAGCAGCCAGCACACTGCCGCCAAGGTAGATATCGAAGGAGTCAAAAAGACCACCCAGACCGATGAGATATAGTAGCTTCCGATGAAATGCCGTGATCGGCAAACGATCCAGACGCGCGCCTGCATTAACCATAATTGTCTCCGTATAATAATTATTGACTGATCAAGCCAGTTGTTCAGATCTTTGTTTTTTCCTGAACAATGGCCAGGGCGTTATCGGTGAATTCGGCTGTGGGCGCATCTCCGGCGATCACAAACATCAGAATGTGCTCCATGTCCGGCTCATCGAAAGTAATATTTTCGAATCGCCGCAGAACGCCGGGAGGAAACGACACCACATCCATGGGCCCCACATCCACAAATTGTGGATCCTCTTCATTCCACGAGCAACGCCATTTTCCTGTCATGGGGATAAATGTCTCATTCGTATCGTGATTATGCATGAGCGGACCGTTTCCAGGTTTACAGCGACAGTACCCTAAGTTGAATCCTTCGCGAATTTTTATCGCCGCATTGCGCGCTGCTTCCGAACCCACAGGTGATCCGGCCTTTTCTGTTTCCAGGGGTGGTTGAAATCCAACTGCATTGATCAAGGTCCTGCGAGATCCGTCAATATCACTATCTGGAAGACCGCCATCAAAACCCTTCATGTCTTTGAACCGGGCAATTCTGCTTTGCATTTGCTCATAGTTGAGCGTCACTGTTGGAAGCTTCTGGCTTTTACTCATCTGTATCTCCGTTTGATGCGTTATCTATTTATGGTTGCTGGGGCTACCTGTTGCCAGTAGTCGGCAATTTCAGTGGTAATAATGTCGTTGAATTGGGCTGAGTTCAGGATATATGGATAGTGTCCGCCCTCTGACAAACTGTAAATCCGTGCATTTGGGTAACAATGTCTGCACTCCTGACGGGTCTCGGGATCGACAATCGCATCATTTTCACAATCGATAATCGCCACCTTGGCGGCCGTTTCTCCGATTACCCTCTCGGAATGTGCCAGTGTCAGCAAGCGTGCTTTTAGTTGTTCAGCATTGGCAGGGGTTCGCAAAAAGTCCAGCGTCACATCCGATAACTCGGATGAACCGTTAGCCGCCACGTTGTGTTCGATACGTTGCCGCCATAGCGTTAGCAGTTCATTTGCCGAATGATTCCTGGCAAGCATCGGATCAAACATTTCAGTTGACAAGAGACGTGAAGAATCAACGAAGCTATTGCCAATGATCAGTTTACGTACCATATCGGGCCACTTCTCATAGAATCGCTGCGCGATATATCCGCCAAGCGACGTACCGAACAAAACAATCTCGTCGATGTGCAGTTGATCAAGCAATTGCCTGAATGAGTCGACAAGCGTCGATGGATCCGATGACAATGGATAGTTAGCGGAAATAACCCGCCCTTCACGGCTGAAATGCAGAATCTGCTTATAAAACGAATCTGCCGATCCCAGCGCCCCAGGCAACATGACCAATGGCAGTGAGCCCGACCCTACGTCTATGATCTTCCAGTTCTGGCCGTTGATTGACAGGTTTTTCGCGGGATGCTGCGCCCTCAGGCGCTCCAGATTATGTGGCAGCATTTGGTATATCCAGAGGTGAACAGTAGGCTGCCAGTATAGATATCTGATTAGAATCAGGCCAATATCAAAATCTCATGCACGGAATACTAATTTCTTATAGCAAAAGCATCACGCGGTGAATTGCGAGACATCATGACATCTGGACATGATGTCTACCCTAGTGATTCCGCGGCCCGTCAACGCGCGGAATTCAGACAAAATGACACCCTATCGGGAGGGACAGATCACGCCTTATGAAATGCTCAGGCGAGCAATTGACGTATATCGCGCTGCAATTGAGGCAGCACTTCATCCTCGAACCAGGTATGTTGCTTAAGCCAGCGGTTGTTGTGCCACGAGGGATGCGGCAGCGGATAGAGGCGCAAAGATGGACCGGCATGATAGTACTGGCGCCAGGCCCGCACCGTTTCCGTAACCCCTTGGCGCGCGACCTGCGGGCCCATATGCCAGCGCTGGGCATAGCCGCCTATCGTTAATATCAGTCTCAAATTAGGCAAGCGGGCAAACAACTGCTCGCGCCACAGTTCCTTGCACTCACGCCGTGGCGGCAGATCGCTGCCATCGGCCCTTAATCCGGGAAAGCAGAATCCCATGGGAAGAATCGCAACTTTGGTCTCGTCGTAGAAGTCCTGGTCAGCGATACCCATCCATTGTCTGAGTCGAACACCGGATGCATCGTTGAAAGGTCGCCCGGTTTCATACACCCGCGTACCGGGCGCCTGACTGGCGATACAGATGGATGCAGTCTGGGATACCTGGATAATGGGACGTGGTTCAGGGCTCATGGCCTGCCCATAGCGAGGCTGATCGTGACACACCCGACAGCTGCGAATCGCCTGGATATATTGTTCGAACGTGCGTTCGTCAGCAATTTTTATCGAATTTTTCATATCTGAAGGGATCCGGGTTGACCATGCAGTCCTGTTATGACCCCGATCGCACGATAAAGGCAGACCATCCATGCTGGCCGGTGCTCGTGGGCCAGGCAGATCAGGCCGTCATAGCGGGCATCACACCGAGAAACTGTTGTTCACTTAAGATGTCGCAACGCTGCGCCTTTATGCGCAGCAATGTGATCCGTCTTGTCGCTTTTTATTTCATATTGCGGGTCATCTTTTGAAGCATGATGGACATATCCCTTATATTCGAAATCACTGGTATGGACAACCGTGATCCTGCCCGACACCCTGCCCGCTTCGCTGTTCCAGGTGACATGGTCACCTTTTTTGAATGTTGCTGTCATCTTCTGGCTCCTTGATGTCATATTACACCTGTTCTGCTGTCCATCGCAAAAGCCACGAAAATCACAAATGTCGTTCGCACACAGGTCGTTCGAATGAGCGCCTGCAAAAGCAGACGCTCACAAAAAAGCCAGCACGCTGTCTCAAGGCAATGCCGGCTATTGGCAGACCTGTGCTGCAGGTGATCTGCCTTAAAAAAAAACAAAAGCGATATGGGAAGTGCTACCGTTCCCTCTTAAAGCATGCGCGGCAGCACATCGGTCGTGCTGGACGATTTTTTGTGGACAACGACCATACCAATATGACCCAGCACCAATGCCAGCATTGTCCAGCCAAGCTCGCCGTGCAACAATCCGGCCAGATCGATCATCCATTGCGTTTTTTGACCGGTAGGCGCCATCAGAGAAATCCCCAGATACGAGAACGGACGATCCGCGCCGTAGTTGCGTAATAATGCCAGTGCCGGAATGACCAGCATGAGCGCATACAGCACACTATGTCCCAATCCAGATAAGAGCGATAGCGACGGTGGCCTGCGCGACATATTGACCACCGCCCATACCACTCTGAGAATGGCCAGACAGAACACGGTGAACCCCATGACCGGGTGGGTTGGCCATAGCGCATCTGTAATAGGTGTTTCATCCGCAAAATAATGCAGGGCAGCGGTAAAAAACATCCAGACGAAGCCTAAAGCCATCAGCCAGTGCAAGGCACGGGAAACCAAACCATATTTATCTGATGAATCAAACAGCGACAATGAAAACCTCCATTTATAAAAACATAAGTTATCAGTTACTCCGGCGCACACGTCTACTGAAACGACAGAAATAGCAGTATGCCGGCAGCCTGCGGCCCCAGTACTGGGAAAATCAGGGATCAGGCGTACGCGGTCTGTTTTTCGACAGAAAACGAGGCCAACGTGCCCCGCAACCCGCGATACTGAAGCACGTCAATAGGCTTGCAACCGGCAGGCCACATGGTATTGAACGGCTTTTCTGAAATGGTTGATTGAACTTTCAATCTTATCGTATTTATATCTTATGCATGTGACGGCCAATTTGATATCGATCAATAAATATTTCAATCGACTACTTCGGATAGGTGCGCGCACCTGAATCTGTATTTTTGATTGTGTCTGAGCGGAATCATAAATAGGATCATCCGCGGGTGCAATGAGGCCAGGTGTAAGAAGAATGCATAACGGACTAACGTCGGCACCCGCAGGAGTGTGCCCATGCTGAGCGCACAAATCAAAGGCACCCTGAGAGGGTGCCTGATCCTTTAATAATAGTGCATGAGAAGCACTGCCATTACAACGCTATCCTGGCATCATGGCGTCGGCAGCCTCGCCTGCAAGATCTGCACAGTCTGCAAAACCATGATTTTCCTTTGTGCCGCTTAGCGTTTCTTCCGAATAAAAATAGTGAACAACGCAAGTACCAGAAATACGATAAACAGAATTTGCGCCACCAACGCGCCCCAGGTCAAAAAACCGCCGAAGCCCAGTATTGCTGATACGAACGCCAGTGTGAAGAAAAAAGCGGTATGCCAGACCATTTTCACCTCCCTTCCTTATGGCAATTGCCATGTCGGAACGATGTTAAAAAGAAGTCTATAGTTATTATCCTAGTACTGAAAACAATGGCGTTAAACCTTATTTACAGATTAATAACTTTCTTAATGTTCAGAAGGAAAATCTGCGCCCGGCCGCTGCATTATCAACCCGTTGCGGACCCGTTATGTCGGTCGCTCATCACACATCACGGTGCCGTAACACACGACACATCGCCTTCCTGGCATTGAAGCAGCATTTTTAACTCATTGATCCGGGCTTGCGTCTTGTCGGTCAGGCAACCGGAAACAACCATTGAATGAATGGATCCCCCTTGCGATCCGGCGCTTTGAAATTGGCAATCAAGGTCACGGAAGTGAATCCACGCGTTCTGGGCGGCTTTCAACGCTGCCTGCTCGGAAGCCTCAAGCTTCTTGAGCACCTGGCGATAGACCTCGTTCAATTGCGCGTCGGCTTTTTTATAGTCGGTATTGGCGGCCTGATTCATACCGCCTTGTGTGACGGCATAGCTGTCATTCCCTGCAAAAGACAGTAGCGCAGTACATGCAAGCACGGGACACAGTAAAACTTTTCTGAACATAGATCCTCCGATAGGTATTGATCAATAGTTAACATACCGAATAGCCATCGCACCTGGCGCAAGTGTCCGTGGATCAGTCCTGTGGGCGTCGATCGAGCCCCCATTGCCTGTAAATACCATTAATGGCACGCACCGATGGCAGCAATACGGTGGGTATAGCGGCTTGCTGAGCCAGTGTAGTATAACGCTCGTGATTGCGTGGCGTAACAATTGTGATATGGCGGATCATCTCCCATTTGAGACTATCCTGAGCTCCCGCCAGGGCGCCAAAGCGTTCTCGCTCAAATAGTGTTCGTCGCAAATAGCGCAACAGGCTGGTCGCCGTATGCACATCCAACACAATAATGCCGGTAGCTCTCGTGAAGCGCTGTGGCATATGTCGGGAATAGTTGCCGTCCATCACCCAGCGCTCGCCCGCGATTGCGGCATCATGCAAAGCGGCAAAGGTCGCTGCAGGACGTGGCACCCAATCAGAATCAGGTTCATGAAAAAGCTGATCCAGATGGACCGGCGCCAGATCACATTTGCGGGCAATCGCCGCTGCCAGCGTAGATTTTCCGCTATTTGATGGTCCCAGAATACAGATTCTGGAGCCCAGCGCAGAAAGAGGGATCGTGTTGTGCATGGGTTTTTGGCACCAGAGGAAGAGCAGTGAACATAATACTGTACTGCACATGGCACCGTACGCGGTATCGACAGACACACCTCCAATGCAGGCACAGATACACTGCCACGAATGGCTTCGATCTGTCCTGGTCATCTCGGGGATCCTTTTTTGCACAACCATTTCGTCATTCGCAGGCTCGGAGGAGGTTTTCCGGACTCTAGACGGCGGATATCACGCCCGCTTCCAGCCATCGCATAATGCGATGGCACCATCGTAAATGATTGATTTGTTTAATTTAAATGCCTGACTACAATCAATTTTCAATGATTTTAAAGGGTCAGAAATGAGAAACTACCGAATCGGTCAGATTGTGCCAAGCTCTAACACAACCATGGAAACCGAAATTCCGGCCATGCTGAACGCCCGCCGAGAGCTGTTCCCCAACGAAACATTCACCTATCACTCTGCGCGCATGCGGATGATGAGCGTCACACCGGAGGAACTGACCGCGATGGATCAGGCCAGTGACCGCTGCGCCATCGAATTGAGCGATGCCCGCATGGATGTCATGGCCTACGCTTGCCTGGTGGCCATCATGGCCCAGGGCAACGGTTATCATCGCCAATCGCAGGCCCGTCTGCAAAAAGCGGTTCAGGAAAACAACACCAACATCCCCATACTGAGCTCGGCCGGCGCACTGGTAGATAGCCTGAAGGAAAAAAACCTGGGCAAGGTCTCCATTATCACGCCCTACATGAAGCCGCTCACACAGCGCGTGATAGAATACATTGAGGCTGAAGGAATCCGTGTTCATGACTCCATCAGCCTGGAAGTCTCTGATAACCTGGAAGTCGGTCGTCTGGATCCGGCCAACCTGCTGGAGCATGTTACCCGTCTGGACATCGACGGAGTAGATGCAGTAATTCTGTCTGCCTGCGTGCAAATGCCGTCGCTGCCTTCCATCCAGAAGGCTGAAGACAAAATCGGCAAGCCAGTGCTCTCCGCTGCCGTGGCCACGGTGTATCAGATGCTGAAAACTCTCAACCTGGAAACGCGGGTGCCCAACGCAGGATTCTTGCTGTCGGGTAACTAGCGGGTTCGCTTCTGCATTGAACGCGCCGTGAAAATTGATCTGCTCACATTAAAATTATTTATACGGGTTGTTGATGAGGGTACGATCAGTCGCGCAGCAGAACTGGAAAATATTGCGGCGGCCGCAGTCAGCCGCCGCCTGTCGGAACTGGAAGACAAGCTTGGCCTGATCCTGTTGAACCGGACCAACCGCGGCGTTACACCAACGCCCGCGGGCCTGGAGCTGCTATACCGCGGACGCGCCATTCTTAACAGTGTACAGGCGGTGGAAAACCAGCTTGGCGACTTCAGCAAGGGACAGCGCGGTAGCGTCACCCTGGCGGCCAACCCCACGGCCATCACCCAGTTTCTGGCGCCCTTGCTGGCGCAATTCACAGCCAGCTATCCCAACATCCAATTGCATCTGGAAGAAAAAAACAGCCTGAGCATCACCCGGGCGCTGGCTGCCGGTGAACTGGACATTGGCATCTTCACGCAAATTCCCTATCAGGAAGATATTGAAGTTGCGCTTTTTCGCAAAGATACGCTGATCGTGCTGGTTCCGGCCGGGCACCCGCTGGCAAAGCGTGATCAGGTCTCCTTCAGAGATACACTTAACTATAGCCACATTACGCTTACTGCAGGCACGCAGCTTAATTACCAGCTCTTGAATGCAGCACGGGCAGAATCGACCAATGTCAGGATAGATATTGAAACGTCGGGCTATGATGCCATGTGTCTGCTTATCAACGCGAATATGGGTATTGGCATACTGCCGGAAGGCTGTGTGGATTTATACAGAGTGCCCAATACGGTAAGAGTCAGGCTTGATGAAGAATGGGCGGATCGTAAGATCCTGCTTGGCACGCGCCGTATTCAAGAGCTATCTCCAAGCGCTAGACAGGTATTTGATTTCCTATCTGAAAACGGGCACTGAACAATCCGGTTGTCGCCCATTGCACAAACCTTATACCTGGCAGTGGTCACGACAATCGCCAAACGTCATTATTACACTTGCCATATACTTCGCCACCATTCTCGGCTACAGTATCAATGTTAGCGCTACACCACGCGCTTGATGCTTCGGATCCA
This sequence comes from Advenella mimigardefordensis DPN7, assembly GCF_000521505.1. Classification (GTDB taxonomy): domain Bacteria; phylum Pseudomonadota; class Gammaproteobacteria; order Burkholderiales; family Burkholderiaceae_B; genus Advenella; species Advenella mimigardefordensis. The sequence goes on along the minus strand of NZ_CP003915.1, from coordinate 181,086 downwards.
CCACATAACCGCATCCGCTAAATTTATAAGTAGCAATTACTGGACGCAGTTGCAACGCAATCCTATACTCATTGCAATCATATCAACCCAATCAACGTTCGCACCGGAGACCATTCAAATGGATAACGACTCGACTGAAGACGCTTTGGCGGTCATAGAAGCAGACGCACAGCATACGCGTCGGCGATTTTTGCGTAATGGCGTGACAGCGGTCACCGGCGTGCTGGCAGGCAGCGCTGGTCTGGCAACGGCAACAGCCCAGACGGGGGCAACGATCAAAGAAGCAGCGGCAGCCACCGACAAGGCATTAACGATCCCACCGTGGTCCAAACAACCCGGCGCGCTGGTTGGCAGTCGCCCTTATGGCAAGCCCTCCGAATTTGAAAGCGGTGTGATTCGCCATCTGCGCAAGACGGACAAACAGTATTTTTCTTCCTCGACCCGTACACCGCTGCAGGAGCTCGATGGCATTATTACGCCCAACGGGCTGTTCTACGAACGTCATCATAATGGCATTCCCGATATCAACCCCGTTGAACACAGGCTGGTCGTGCACGGACTGGTCGACAACGCCCTGTCTTTCACACTGAATGATATCCGGCGCTTTCCCTCACAATCCCGGATTTATTTTCTTGAATGCTCCGGCAATCCCGGGTACGCGGTCTATGGCAAGACCGCCGCCGAAGTCAACGGTCTGGTCAGCTGCGCCGAATGGACTGGTGTGTCGCTCAAAACAATACTGCAAGAGGCTGGCCTGAAGCCCGAAGCCAAATGGGTGATTGCCGAAGGCGCCGATGGTGCGGGCATGACCCGCAGCATCCCGCTGGAAAAATGTCTGGACGATGCTATGCTCGTATACAGTCAGAATGGCGAGCGCCTGCGGCCCGAGCAGGGGTATCCGCTAAGGCTGCTACTGCCTGGGTTTGAAGGCAATATGAGTATCAAGTGGTTGCGGCGTTTGCAGGTCGCAGACCAGCCTGTGCATTCGCGCGAGGAAACATCCAAGTACACGGACATCCTGCCCGACGGCAAGGCACGCGAATTCACATTTGTGATGGAAGCCAAATCTATCATTACCAGCCCTTCCGGCGGACAGCAAGTTGACGGCAAGGGATTTCATGAAATCCGTGGTATCGCCTGGAGCGGTAAAGGGCGTATTAGCAAAGTTGAAATTTCCTTAGACGAAGGAAAAACCTGGCAACCCGCCCAGTTGCAAACGCCGGTTCTGAGCAAGGCGCTCACGCGCTTTCGGTTCCCATGGGAATGGAACGGCGAGCCCGTGGTTATACAAAGCCGGGCTACCGATGAAACCGGATACACACAACCCACGCTGGAATCACTCGTTGCCGTGCGCGGCGTTAATAATACTTATCACAATAACGCGATTACACCCTGGCGTATCGCATCTGACGGAAAGGTGACACATGCGCGCGCATAACCCTTCGCTTACCGGTACATGTTCGATCAACCGTAAGGCAGCCCTGCTTGCATGCGCTATGTTAATCAGTGCAGCGACCGGCGCCGTTCATGCAGAACAAAAATTCGGCTTTGGACAGCCCGTCACGCAGGAAGACATCGCTGCGTGGGACATTAATGTTTTTTCCGATGGACGCAATCTGCCCGATGGCAGCGGCACGGTCGCTCAGGGTGCCAGTCTTTACGCCCAGCAATGTGCATCCTGTCATGGCGCTAAGGGCGAAGGAGCCAGTGGCGATAAACTCGCGGGAGGCGCTGGTACACTGGCCAGCAGCAAACCAGTCAAAACAATCGGCAGCTACTGGCCCTACGCTCCTACTTTATTTGACTATATCAGGCGCGCCATGCCATTGACCGCGCCGCAAAGCCTGAGTAATGAACAGGTATATGCCGTTACCGCCTATCTTCTGCACCTGAACGGGCTGGTGGCGCAGGATGCACACCTGGATGCAAAATCGCTGGCGGCCATCAGGATGCCCAATCGCGATGGCTTTGTACCAGACCCGCGTCCGGATGTTCAGCAACAATCTGGCAGTAGCGAGAAACAGGCCAACGACAAACCGTTAGCACAACCGCAATAACATGATGATCATGCAGATTGATGTGGAGCGCAATTGGATACGCTGCGCTTCGCTATCAATTGCACATCATAACAATATAAGCATAATGTACTTCGTGTGAGATTTGCTTTCCTTTAGACTCAAAACAAGTGCTGTTATTTCAACTGCACGATTCAATCAACAGAGTCAGAAAACAGGAACCCGCACATGATTTCAAAAAATCACATTCGTATTCTTTCATCGGTCACTGCGCACGCCTGCGCTACGATTGCGATTATGCTGACGTGTGCACCGCTGGTCAGCGCTCAATCAGCTGCGGCGCCGATTGCCGATACTGTTCCTGCCGGCACCACACTGACCATTGGCGACCCGAAAACACAGCGTGCACTGGAGCTTTCCGGTGAAGTAAAAAATCTTCCGTTCACACCGAAATGGGTCAATATCAGCGGCGGTCCGCGAACCACCGAAGCCTTCCGCGCCAATGCACTGGACATTGGCTCTGTCGCGGACATTCCGCCGATTCATGCAACGTGGACGGGTTTGCCGGTAAAGATCATTGCTGCGGCTTTTCGCAAGGATCCCCTTGAACATCCAATCTACAAGCTGGGCATTGCACCAGGCGCCGATATCAACCGCATTGAGGATCTGAAGGGTAAAAAAATCGCGTTTAGCCCTGGCCAGGCGCAGGGCGCGCTGGTGCTGCGCATCCTGCAAAAAGCCGGGCTGACCAAGGACGACGTCACACTGGTGGAGATGCCAAGCACCGGAGACGTATACGTTAGCGCACTTGCCAGCAAACTGGTAGATGCAGCCCCCATCGCCGAGGCCAATCAGCCGCGCTATCTGGCCAATTATGGCAGCAACGGCGCTCGTGTGATATCGCACGGTCTGCGGGATGATGCATGGCACCTTTATACCCTGCAGTCTGTTCTGGACGATCCTGCCAAAGCCGCGGCTGCTCGCGCCTATGTGCAGGCCTGGGCAAAGGCGACGCGTTGGATCTATGAGCATCCAAAAGAATGGGTCGAAGGTTATTACGTACAGGATCAGGGCCTGAAAACAGCCGATGGCGAGTATCTGGCCAAATCTGCCGGAGAGCCCGATATCCCTGCTGACTGGAACGATGTGATCACCCGTCAGCAGGCAACCATCGATCTGCTTGCAAAAGAAACCGGCAACGAGCGTCTGGATGCTGAAAAACTCTTCGACCGTCGCTTTGAAAAGGTCGCCACTCAGTCGCTACAGGCCACCCAGACATTAGGCAAACAATGAATACCATTAACTCACTCGCGGCGAACACAATCGGTGATCGCCATCACAATCGCAATGTGATTACCGCTACAAAACCAGCCACCTCACGTCGCTCGCGCCTGGGTCCTGGCAAAGAGATCCGCTACGGCGGCGCAATCGGGCCGGTTCTGTTGCTGGTCATCTGGACTGTCGGCTCCTGGACCGGACTGATAGACCATCGTACGCTTTCCCCACCCTGGGTGGTGGTGCAGACGGCGGCAGAGCTGATCCAGTCCGGCCGTCTCTGGAGTAACTTTGAAACTTCCCTTTTCCGGGCGCTGCAGGGGCTGTTCTGGGGTGTGATATTCGGCGTCGTGCTGGGAGTGGTTGCCGGACTGAGTCGTATTGGCGAATACATCATTGACGGCCCGGTGCAGATCAAGCGCGCCATACCCAGCCTGGCGCTGATTCCACTGCTCATGCTTTGGCTGGGCATTGGCGAATCCATGAAAATCACCGCCATCGCCATGATTGTGGTGGTGCCTATCTACATCCAGACACATGATTGCCTGCGCAGCATCGACAGTCGCTATCTTGAATTATCCGAAACCCTGGGTGTTACGCGTGGCCAGTTTATACGCCACGTTGTCCTGCCCGGCGCATTACCGGGTTTTCTTCTTGGGCTGCGCTTTGCGGTAACGTCGTCATGGCTTGCACTGGTCGTGGTCGAACAGGTCAACTCCACCAGTGGCATCGGCTACATGATTGAATTGGCCCGAACTTACGGACAAACGGAAGTCATTGTGGTCGGGCTTGCGCTGTACGCAGTACTGGGACTTACTTCCGACACGCTGGTCCGTTTACTACAGAAAAAGGTACTCAAATGGCGCAAAACACTGAACGATTAGCCACACTCCCACAGAACAGAACGCTCGCGGTTTCGGTACAGAATCTGACCCGCCGTTTTGGCACCCGTACCGTTCTGGACAACATCGATCTGGAAATCGGCAAGGGGGAATTTGTCGCCTTGCTGGGTCGCAGTGGTTCAGGGAAAAGTACATTCCTGCGGGCACTGGCAGGGCTGGATCACGACGTGGTCGGAGAAGGCTCGCTGCAGGTACCGTCTTCATTATCCGTGGTGTTTCAGGATGCCCGTCTGCTGCCCTGGAAGCGGCTGGTGGACAATGTGAGCTTCGGGCTGCAGGGAGTCAATGTAAAAGAGCGGGCAACACAGGCACTTGAAGAAGTCGGCCTGCATAATCGTCAGCTCTCCTGGCCCGCTGAATTGTCCGGCGGCGAGCAGCAACGGGTCGCGCTGGCTCGGGCGCTGGTTCGTAACCCGCAGCTGCTGCTGGCCGATGAGCCGTTCGGGGCACTGGATGCACTGACCCGTCTGCGCATGCATACCCTGTTGCGACGACTGTGCCAGCTTCACGAACCGGCGGTACTGCTGGTGACACATGATGTAGATGAAGCCATTCACCTCGCGCAGCGCATCCTGATTCTGGATCAAGGCAAGCTGACCGTGGATGTTCCGGTGAGTTTGCCGGCGCATGCGCCGGCACGGGAAAATGAGATCGCACGCATCCGCCGTTATCTGCTACAGCATCTGGGCGTCGAAATCGAACCGGTCAGCGACACGCCAGCTGAGTCGCAGGACCCGCCGAATCAGGAAACAGCAGCGCCTGATACTGCGCAGGAGCCAACAAGGCACCGTCGTGCTGCCTGATCGCAGGCTGTACACGTAATGCCCCGCAGGACTGCGCCCATGCAGGGCGTACCACAGTAAAAAAGAGGGGTAATTTGCATTGCCCCTCTTCTATTTCATTTGTCCCGACTGCGACTAACACATTGTCAGCAGCACCGTTACCCTCGCAGCAGACGTCTTAATGCACGCGTGGCAGCACGTTCTCTCCGACACGCCAGGCTTCTTCCAGATTGGCATATCCAGAAAGAATGAATGTATCTATACCAAGATCGTGATATTGCTTGAGATAGTCTGCAACCTGCTCATAACTTCCCACCAGCGCTGTTCCCGCTCCGCCACGCACCAGGCCAATCCCGGACCACAAGCCAGGGGCTATTTCCAGATCGCGCACAGAATCGCCGCGCCCGCCGCAATTCAATTGCTGCATTCTGGCCTGTCCGACAGACTGGCTGGCGCGCAGTGATTTTTGTGCCTTTGCGATGGTTTCCGGCGACAGCTCACGCCACAGCCTTTCCGCCTCTGCCCATGCCTGTTCCTGCGTACGACGGGCGATCACATGGATACGCAGGCCAAAGCGAAGCGTGCGTCCTTGCTGCTGTGCCAGAGTGCGTACGCGGTGCAACCGCTGTTTCACCATTTCCTGGGTTTCCCCCCACAACAGATAAACATCGGCCGCATCGCTTGCCACCTTCTCGGCCACCGGCGAGGCGCCACCAAAATAAATTGAGGGCGGTGTCGCCAGAGGCCGCACCAGCCCGCCATTATCAATCTGGTAATGAGTACCGGAAAAATCCTGACCGGGCCCCTGCCAGATCTGCCGGACAACCTGCAGAAACTCAGCCGTACGCGAATAACGTTCGTCATGATCAAGAAAGTCGCCATACGCTTCCTGCTGATCCTGATCGCCGCCGGTCACCACATTCAGCAGCAACCGGTTATTGGTGAAGGTCTGCATGGCCGCCACTTTCTGCGCTGCATAGGCCGGCAATTCCAGCCCTGGGCGAAACGCCACCAGAAACTTGAGTTTTTCCGTGTTCTGCGCCAATGCCGCTGCGATCAGCCACGCATCCTCGCAGGCGGCTCCGGTGGGAATAAGGGCCGCGTTAAAGCCTGTCGCTTCTGCCGCGCGAGCGATCTGCACCAGATAGTCCACATCCGGCTCGCGATGCGCCAGATGTGTGGGCCGCAATTGCGGGTTGCTGATGTTGCCTGTCAGGTGGCGGCTATCGCCGTTCGTAGGCAGGAACCAGTTAAATTCAATGCTCATCTTTTTCCTTCATCAGGCGCTGGCAACAGCACGCAAGGCAGTGTTGCTGTTCAGCAGCGGGACGACTTCTTCGCCAACATTCAGGGCTTCCTCCAGATTCGGATAACCCGACAGAATGAAGCTTGATATACCCACAGAATGTAATTCTTCAATCCGTTCAGCAACCTGCTCATGGCTTCCTACGATGGCAGTACCTGCCCCACCGCGCACCAGGCCGACGCCGGTCCACAGGTTTGGATACACTTCCAGATCACGAACGTCATTGAAGGTCGTGCTTTGGCGCAAGGCTCGCATGCGTGCCTGCCCCACCGATTCGCTTTTCTGCAACTGCCTCTGCGCCTTTTCAATGGTTTCCCGTGGCACTTCTCTGAGCAGGCGATCCGCTTCGGCCCAGGCTTGTTCCGGTGTATCGCGGGAAATGATATGTACCCGGTAGCCATAACGAAGCTTGCGACCGTGACTTGCGGCCAGGGCATCGGCCCGACGGATCCGCTCCCGTACCATTTCCGGCGTCTCGCCCCAGAACAGATACGTATCGCTGTATTGTGCAGCGACGACCTCAGCTGCAGCCGAGGCGCCACCGAAATAGATGGGAGGAGGATTATTCAGGGGACGAAGCAGTGCCGCATTTTTCAGACGATAATGCGCACCTTCATAATTGAATTTTTCTGCCGCCCAGATTTTCCTGACAATATCCAGAAACTCTGCTGTTCTCCCATAGCGCTGATCGTGATCCAGAAAATCGCCATAACCGCGCTGCTCTGCCGAATCCCCGCCGGTCACGACATTGAGCAACAGGCGGTTGCCGGTAATTCGCTGCAGCGACTGCACACTTTGCGCAGCTACGGCAGGCAGAACAAATCCGGGACGAAATGCGACCAGAAATTTCAGGCGTGTTGTCACCTGAGCCAATGAGGCGGCCACCACCCAGCCGTCGTGACATGTCGGGCCGGTAGGAATCAGCACGGCGTTAAAGCCGGCATATTCGATCGCCCGAGCCACCGACTCCAGATAGGCAGGTGTGCTCGCCCGAATCCTGTTGGCCGACTCGCCCAGTCGATTATTCGTCAACCCATGGAAATCGCCATGGTTGGGCAGATACCAGTTCAGTTCAATTGTCATAAATCGCTTTGCTCGCTGTAAAGAAAGAGGCGCTATGCCGCCTGTGATTGGTGATGAGGCTCACTCTTGCCCAGCAAGCGGGACAGTAATTGTCCTTCCAGCGCAGCATAGTCAGCATCGCCTCTTAGGCGCGGACGTGCAAGCTGGACATCCAGATCGTATGAGATCGTATGCTGGTCTATCAAAATCACACGATCAGCCAGTGCAACGGCTTCAGCCACATCATGCGTAACCAGGACCGCAGTGAATTGATGATCTCGCCATAGTGATTCGATCAACGCCTGCATCTCGATACGGGTCAGGGCGTCCAGCGCTCCTAACGGTTCATCCAGCAGCAACAATCGTGGCCGATGCGCCAGCGCCCGGGCCAGGGCCACACGCTGACGCTGACCACCGGAAAGCACACTTGGCCATTCGTCGGCACGATCCGACAGACCGACCTGCTCCAGCGCTTCCAGAGCCACCTTGCGAACCTGACTGCCTTTGCCTTTCAGGCCCAGCGCAACATTGTCTGCAACGGTTTGCCAGGGCAACAGACGTGCATCCTGGTACATGATGCGTATGTCATCTCTGGACTGCGCAGCCGCTTTCCCATCCACCCGGATTCTGCCCACACTGGCCGTATCCAGGCCCGCAAGCAGCCTCAGAAGCGTGCTTTTGCCGCTACCGCTGCGTCCTACTACAGAGAGAAACTCTCCTGCGGCAACGCTGAGATTGACTCCCTGCAATACCGTTCGTGTGCCAAAGCGCTTGCCGGCGCCTTCCAGTCTTATCGCTACTCCGCCGTTTTCTTGTTCCATACTCATTGCTCCAGGTATGTGGTCGCGACTTATTTGTTAAATGCGGGATTCCAGCGCAGCAAGCGTCGTTCAAGCAGGCGCGAGGCGGTATCGGCCAGTTTGCCAAGAATGGCATATAGCAAAATGGCGACTACCACGATATCGGTCTGCATGAACTCGCGCGCGGTCATGGCCATATAGCCTATGCCGCTGCTGGCCGAAATGGTTTCAGCAACAATCAGAGTCAGCCACATGAAACCCAGCGCGAACCGCACTCCAACCAGAATGCTGGGCATGGCACCGGGAAGAATAACTTTGGTAAATAGCTGCCAGTCTGAAAGACCATAGGATCGGCCCATCTCGATCAGATCCCGATCAACGGAGCGAATTCCGTGAAAGGTATTCAGATAGATGGGGAACAACGTTCCCAATGCGACCAGAAAAAGCTTGCCCTCTTCGTCAATGCCAAACCACAGAATGACCAGCGGGATAAGCGATAAATGCGGTACGTTGCGTATCATCTGGATGGTCGTGTCCAGCAGGCGCTCGCATACCCTGAATCCACCGTTCAGAAAACCCAGCACCAAGCCAAGGGCGCCCCCGATGCAAAACCCGATAGCCGCGCGTACGAAACTGGCCCACAGATGAACGAAGATTTCACCACTGCGTATCAGTTCCCAGGCGGCATGCACAACCGCAAGCGGCGACGGCGCAATACGGGTTGAAAGCCACCCGGCCCAGGCAGCCAGTTGCCATAGCAGAATCAAGCCAATCGGCACCAGCCAGGGCGCCAGGCTGCTGTCTGCGATGCGTTCCCGCCATAGCCGCCGTTCCTGTTCAGTGGCTAGTGGTTCGACAACGTTGTCCGCTGGCTTATCATGGACGCCAGATAACATTCCTGATCTCCAATGCACGAGGAATCAGCTTTTGTGAAGAAAATGCATCTGCAATATTCTGCTGATTCTGAGCAACCTCATCTGTGATGTACGCCACGCCATACGCATAGTTCTCCAGTGCATGTCGCGTAATTTCTTTGCTCAGTCCGATCTGCGGCGACAGAATCTGCGCCGCCTCGTCAAAATGCGCGACTGTCCACTTGTCGGTAACATCCACTTCTTCTATTGTCCACTTGAGCACCTCGGGGTAGGCTTTCGCATAGGCGCCCGTTGAAAGGTAAAAGTTATAGTTATGTACCTGGTCATGACCGGCAACCAGCACGCGTGCGCCGATCTGTTCGATTGCAGCCTGGGCAAATGGATCCCAGATAACCCATGCATCAATCGAGCCGCTTTCAAAAGCTGCCCGGGCATCTGCCGGCGGCAGGTATTTCACCTCGATATCCGTGTAGGCAAGACCTTCCCTTTCCAGCACTTTCAACAGCAGATAATGCACATTTGAGCCGCGATTGAGCGCCACTCGCTTGCCTTTGAGTTCCTTAAAGGATTGAATAGACGAATCTTTCTGTACCAGGATTTTCTCGGCCTTGGGTGCCGGCGGTTCGCTTGCCACATACACCAGATCGGCACCCGCCGCCTGGGCAAAGATAGGTGGTGTTTCACCAACGCAGGCAAAATCGATACTGCCCACATTCAATCCTTCGAGCATTTGCGGGCCGGCCGTAAATTCAATCCAGCGTACGCTGACGCCTTCTTTTTTAAGTCGGGCATCCAGATTGCCGCGTGCCCTGAGCAGGGCAATATTTGAGCCCTTCTGCCAGCCCACCCGAAAAGTTTTGGCTTGCGTTTGTGCCCAGGCCGCATTCAGCGGCGCAATGCCAGCCAGCGTGCCCAGTCCCGCCAATAATTTCAAAGATGATCTGCGGCTCCTGAAAGCGCTGTCTGCCATATGCTATATGTCCATGTCTGATTGAAGTTCGTGTTTATATTAGCAACCCGGACATTGATGCTTCCAATATCAATTTGTATTTTGCTTATGCCGGATCCTGCAGTTTGCCAGGCATATACAAATGCAATCTCTGCGTCATATACAAATGCAATATATATTGTTTGATCCGGAACATCGTAATGGTGTAATGATGCGAATATTCATTTACTTCTTCAATCAACCGAGAACAGCATGCCCCGTTTTCTTAATACAGTTGTCATAAATGGAAGCCTGCATCGTCCGTCACGCACCCGCGTCCTGCTGGATGAAGTCACCCAGAGAATTGCCTACGATGTTGCACTTCAAACCCAATTCATCGACCTGGTCGATCTGGTCCCGTCCATCGGTACTGCCTTATCAAAGGAAGATCTGAATCCTGCTGCGCAACAGGCACTGCAGCGCATTGAGCAGGCAGATTTTCTGATCGTTGGCGCGCCTGTATTTCGCGGTTCAGTGCCAGGCTTGTTCAAGCACCTGTTTGATCTGATTGATATGGACGCACTGACAGCCAAGCCTGTCCTGCTGGCGGCTACGGGAGGCAGCGCCCGCCATGGTCTGGTCATCGATCATCAGTTACGTACCCTGTTCGGATTCTTTCATGCGCTTAGCCTGCCCGCCGGTGTTTACGCCACTTCAGGAGAAATCCAGGACGGGAAGATTGCGAGCGAAGCTCTGACGGCACGTATTGAACTGGTTGCTTCCCTGTCTGCACCGGTACTCCATGGCACACTCAATCAGCAGCGCCAGCATATTGCTGAACGTGCTGTTGCGTAAGCCGGCGATGCCCATCCCTTCCTTATATAACAAACGTCATGAGCCTTGATATTTTCTGGTTTCTCCCCACTTCCGGCGACACGCGCTATCTTGGTACGTCAGATTTTGGCCGGGAGCCCACCAGCGAATATCTGCGTCAGATCGCCATCACAAGTGAAAACCTTGGCTATGACGGCTTGCTTATTCCCACAGGAAGCTCGTGTCTTGATCCCTGGGTTGTCGCCGCCAGCCTGATCCCGGTCACGCAGCGAATCAAACTGCTGGTCGCACTCAGAACCTCTTTGGGTGGTCCTGCACCGTCCGCCAGACAGGCGGCCACGCTGGATCAGGCCTTACATGGGCGTTTGCTGCTCAATGTGGTGCCAGGCGGCGATGCGGCCGAGCTGGCCGCAGACGGCGTGCAACTGAGTCATGATGAACGCTACGCGGCTGCAGATGAGTATCTGCAAATATGGAAAAGGCTTCTATCAGGTGAAACCGTCGATTTCGATGGGAAGTATCTGTCAGTCAAACAAAGCCGGAACTATCATGCACCGGTGCAAAAACCGTGGCCACCCCTTTATTTCGGTGGCTCTTCGGAGGCGGCACATAATCTGGCTGCCCGGCATGTAGACGCCTACCTGACCTGGGGTGAACCGCCTGCGGCCGTTGCCCGTAAAATTGCCGATGTCAGGGCTCGCGCCGCACAGCATAATCGAACGGTACGATTTGGCTTACGCGTTCACGTGATTGTCCGGGAGACCGAAGACGAAGCCTGGCAGGATGCGCATAGACTGATCAGCCATATCACGGACGAAGATATCGCACGTGCCCAACAGAATTATGCAAAAATGGACTCGGTGGGTCAGCAGCGTATGGCCGCCTTGCACGGGGGGCAGCGCAATAAGCTGGAAGTAGCGCCCAATCTGTGGGCAGGTGTAGGATTGGTTCGCGGTGGTGCAGGCACCTCGCTGGTGGGCGATCCCCAAACCGTGGCCGCCCGGCTACAGGAATATGCCGATCTGGGCATCGACACGTTTGTACTATCGGGGTATCCCCATTTGGAGGAGGCCATTCGCTTTGCCGAGCTGGTTTTCCCGTTATTGGGTAAAACAGCGGTCACCACCCGGGGACAGGCACAAACCGGCGGCGCCTTTGATCGCAGGGTGGCGCAGGAGTAACAGCGCATCCACCAGGTGTCTCATGAGACGCAGCGCTGCTTGAAGGGATCACCCCCTTGTGAGATACTCAGATTCGACGCAGCCGGTCTGCAGACCGTTTTCGTTGCGCCTCTCTGAGAAAGTCCGTTCCCATGACTCTTAAAGTATTAACAACCTTAATAATGCCGTTGCCCGGCATATCTTGCCGCGCTTCGGTCAATGAAGCCAGAGCCGACAGGCAATGCCAGTGAACCGGCAGATCGGCGATCTGGACATCAGTCTGTTGTTTGCACTGGACGCACTGTTGCTGGAACAGAACGTAACGCGCGCGGCAACCAGATTACATATCACGCAGTCAGCGCTTTCCGGGCGGCTGACCAGGCTGCGCCGTATTTTCAACGACCCCTTGTTTGTGCCTTCCTCTTCGGGTAGAGGCATGACACCCACTTCGCATATGCTGGCGCTTAAGCCGGAGCTGCAGCGCCTGTTGCAGCAGTTGACTCAATTTGTGCAATCGGCACACGTGTTCGACCCCGCAACCAGCGAGCGTACATTCCGAATTGCCGCGATGGACAACCCCGCAGCCATTCTCGCTCCCGCGCTGCTACCGCTGATGCGAATGCGCGCCCCGGCAGTCAAAGTCGCCTTTGTCCTCCCCGATAAAAGCCTGGTTAGTGAGCAACTGGAACGCGGCGAAGTGGATTTGTTTATCGGCACCGCACAGGATGCAACAGCGAACCTGATCGGACGCCGCCTCTTTAACGAAGCGTTTCTGACCGCGCAACGCATTGGACACCCCCGGGGCACCGATCCGCTGTCGCTGGATACATTCTGTGAACTGGATCATCTGCTGATTTCGAGCAGTGGCGGCATGTTCAACGGCATGGTTGACGAAGTGCTTGGCGATCTCGGGCGGCAACGCCGTGTCTCGGTCTCGGTCCAGAGCTATGCTTTAGCGCCGCTGATTCTGAATGCAACCGATTGCATCTGCACCCTGCCCAGACGCTTTCTACAGCAATATGCCGGCAGCCTTGATCTGTTTACACCGCCACTGGCCCTGGATACGTTCTCCATGAATCTGTTCTGGCATGCCACCGTCAATGCCGATCCGGCACACCGATGGCTGCGCTCGATGGTCTTCGACGCCGTACAGGACCAGCGGAACGAAAGAGCAGATCACGAACGACTCAGCCATCAACGGTATCGATAGGTCACATCGGAATTGACGATTTGTGTAGTGTCAGCGGATGGCGCATGATGTGTTTTCTCCGTTCAACCATGGAAAATCAACATCATGTCACGCATTACCCCCCTTGTTTTTTCTGGCATACTGGCCATCACAAGTGCCATTGCCTTGCCCGCGGCAGCCCAGACGACGTCTGTGGCCAGCATCGCAACATATGCACAAACGGTCGACTCCTATTCCCTGCCACTTGGAAAGCTGACCATTACTGCCCTGTCAGATGGCACCGTGCCCCAGGACTTATATCAATTATTGATAGGCGCCTCTCATTCCCATGTCGACAATCTGCTCAATAAAGCGTTTCTTGCCAATCCCGTAGAGGCGTCCATCAATGCGTTTCTGATTCGTGATGACAAACGTATTATTCTGGTCGATACCGGATCCGGCGAACTGTTTGGACCGGGCTACGGAGGCAAACTGTATGACAGCCTGGCCAGCGTGGGAATTAAACCTGAACAGGTGACCGATGTGCTTATCACCCATATTCATACTGACCATACCGGCGGTCTGGTGCAAAATGGCAAACCGGCCTTTCCGAACGCCGTCGTCCATGTGGGTGCGCCGGATCTGGCCTTTTTTCTGGATGCGGGCAACGCCAGTAAAACCGGCTATGACGATAAGTATTTTGCAGAGGCCATCAAGACCATCGGTGTCTACGAAAAACTGGGGAAAGTGAAAACCTTTAACGATGGGGAACCTGTTCTTCCAGGAATAACAGCGTCCATCCATCCGGGGCACACACCCGGTAGTGCATTCTTTACCGCAAGCAGTCAGGGGCAATCTATTGTTTTCGTTGGCGACATCGTCCATGTGGAAGCCGTGCAATTTCCCGAACCGGACGTCGCCATTGTCTATGACCTGAAACCGGAAGCAGCCATTGCAGTTAGAAAAAATGCATTTTCTGATTTCGCCAACAAGCGCCAGTTAATCGCTGCTCCGCATCTACCATTTCCCGGCATCGGCCATATCCGCTCAGAGACGAAGACCAGGTTCAGCTGGCATCCGGTCGAATACCGCAATCGCGCAAGCGATTAATCGCTCAGCACGTATCCTGGCCTGGCGTTACAGCGGCGGCCAACAATGTATCCTGTTGCCTGCTCTCTGCTGTCTGTGCCCGCATGACGCGTGCATACTGTTTGGGAGAAAAACGCAGAGTCAGCATGGCAACCATGAGCACCGCCGCCAGATGACCCATCCATCCGGCTCCATAACTACCGGTCACGTCATGCAATACCGCAACAAACCAGGCAGGAGCGGCAGCAATCAGAAATCCACCGCCCTGCATGAGGGCTGACAGCGCGCCCGCCTGTGCAGGATCGGGCAGATGATCCAGCGCCACAATCAGCAACAAGGCAAAGCAGCCGCCCAGGCCACACCCGAGCATAACCACCCAGGCAAGTGCGGCGTAGTCTGACGCCAGCGCCAGGCCTGCAAACCCACCGGCCTGCATCACAAGTGTGAACAACAGCCAGGGCCTGCGATCCATTGAACTCCGGGCAAACAACGGCACTGTCAGCGCCGCCAGCGCCTGGCTCACCGCCAGCACGGCCAGCAAACCGCCACTGGCCCCGGCGCTCCAGCCAAGCTCCTGATAGGCCGGCGCCAGCCAGGCGACCACAGACGTGTAGCCACCATTCATCAGACCAAAACAGAGCATCAGGAGCCAGGTGCGAGGTCTGGCCAGCAACAGCCGGGCTGTACCCTGCTGCCTGATCGCGCCTGCATCCAGCGGCAGAGACCGCCATGCCAGCATGAGCGCCGCAGCGGCGGGCAAGGCAAACCAGGCCAGCCCAAGGCTCCAGATCCCTGTCGTTGCCGACATGGCAGGCGCCGAGACCGCGCCCAACGCCCCGCCCCCCATGAGCATGGCCGAATAAAGCCCCATCATGGGCCCGACATGACCGGCAAACTCTCGCTTGATGATTCCCGGAAAAATCGCCTGTATGACGGCGACCCCCAGGCCGATCAACGCGGCGGTGGCAATCAGACTCCAGCCGCTGATGCTCAGCAGACGCAAGGCGCATCCGCTGCAAATCACCAGCAGCGCCACGATGATAGAGCGACGTGCACCGAATGCGCTTTGCAGCGCCGGTCCGACAAACGCG
Organism: Advenella mimigardefordensis DPN7; assembly: GCF_000521505.1. Classification (GTDB taxonomy): domain Bacteria; phylum Pseudomonadota; class Gammaproteobacteria; order Burkholderiales; family Burkholderiaceae_B; genus Advenella; species Advenella mimigardefordensis. The sequence goes on along the minus strand of NZ_CP003915.1, from coordinate 165,799 downwards.
ACACATCCCATCAACACCATCGGCACCAGCGTAAGCATGGCCATGCCTTGCAAGCCCAGGCCCGTGTGTTCACGAATATCGCCGGCCAGCGGCCCGATACTGGTAATGAAGGGCCGCAGATTAAACCCTATCAGCGCGACCGTGGCGACCAGCAGGACGCGCGCAAGTGGCGATTGAACCCGCATCATTGACTCACCGGCCTTGTTGTTCCTGGTGTTTCCAATGCACGTACAGATCGGGTCTGTCAGCAAGCCGGACAGGCGCATGACGAATGGCCATGGACTGCTCGGCAAACGGCCTGGCCAGATCGGCATACAAGTCTGCTGTCGAAAGACCGTAGGGCGCACCGTCCTCATTGCTATACGCGTAGGTCACTTCGCTGATGCCGGCCAGCCTCATTGCAGCCATACACATGGGGCAAGGATGACCGCTGGCAAATACGCTGCAACCCGCCAGGCTGGCCGAGCCAAGATACTGACTGGCCGCTCTGATGGCCAGCAACTCGGCATGTGCGGTGGGATCGTTGGTTGTCAGGATCTCGTTGGCCGCCTGGGCAATCACCTGACCGTTGCGTACGACCACAGCGCCAAACGGGCGTCCCCCTTTTTCTGCATTGGTAAATGCCAGCTCGATTGCCTGTTGGAGAAAACGCGTATTCTGTTGCATCAATGTATCCCTTCAAAGATCACCGCGCGCCCGCAGCGCGCAGCCTGTTTTCTATTTCCCGGTAGCCATGTGACCGCGCATGAGCAAGCGGCGTCACGCCTTCGCGATCAGCCAGATTGGGGTTGGCGCCCGCCGCCAACAGGGCATCCACGATCTGCTGATGCTGCTTGCCGCCTGAGCCAAGAATAATGGCCTCCAGAAGCGCGGTCCATCCCAGATTATTAATGTGGTCAACATCCACCCCGGCTTCAATCAGCGTTCTCACGGTTTGCACATGACCGCGTTCGGCAGCAGGAATCAGTGCCGTCCCACCATACCGGTTGGTGCTTGCCAGATCAGCGCCATGCGCCAGCGCAAGCTTCAGGATTTCCAGATGACCCCTGGCGCCCGCATACAAATATGCACTGTCACTGATGTTGTCTTTGGCGTTTACATCGGCACCTGCCGCAATCAGCGCTTGCGCAGCACGCACCTTGTTCGCCCTTGTCGCCACCAGCAACGCTGTGGCACCCGAGCTATCGCGTGCATCTGTTTCTGCTCCGCCGGATATCAGTTGTTCGATAGCAGCGACATCGTCATTGCCTGCTGCCACATGCAAAGGATAAGCTGCCATGACTGCTCCCGGGAAAACAGGCATGCAGGCCAGCATCACAGCGGCGAGCACTGCCAGGACAATCGATCTGGTCATATGACCTCCGGACTCGTGTTGAATGCAGACGGGGCTGACCGGCATGGCGCTGCACAACCGGCGCTAACCCGCTTGCCGGATGATCAGCGATACAGGTACAACGAGTGAACGCATACCGGTTTGTACGCCCGCTGTGCCATGAGGCGGGTCATTTGGATACCGAACCGCAGCCAGTATAGTCAAGCCGCATAGTATTTGGAAATTAAATTATTAAATAATAAATATTAAGATTGTGCATGTTGTGATTATAATTGCTGTCAGAACACTTATCAGCCAGGGTGACGAAACTGCTTGATCCCCGCCTTCTTGCCGCGTTTGTCGAAATTGTGGATACCGGCAGCTTCACGGCTGCAGCGGATCGCCTGCATCTGACGCAATCGACCGTCAGTCAGCAACTGGCAAGACTCGAATCTGCCGTTGGCCAGCAACTGGTGCACCGCAACGCCCGTCCGGTACAGGCCACCGTGCCGGGTGAACGGCTGGCCGGTTACGCCAGACGCATACTTGCGCTGGAACGCGAAGCGCAAGCCATGCTGGGCGACCCGGCCGGCACCCAATCCATACGCATCGGGCTGCCCGAAGATCTGGTGACCGATCAAATGGCGGCCGTTTTCAGGGCCTGCACGCATCAGCACCGCTCGGTCCGGCTGGACATCACCACCGGCCTGAGCCGCAATCTGGGCGAACGTTACCGTGCCGGGGAACTCGATATTGTCATCGTCAGAAAGCGCAGACAATAGCCAGCACTGGTCCGATCCCATTGCGCTGGTTACTTTTCCACCCGGCGGGCTGTACCGCGAGGCCATGTTTGATCAGATCGAACGGGAACGCCGAAAATGGTACGTTGCTTTTTCAGGCAGCAGCTTTCAAAGCGTGCTGGTCGGCGTAGAAACAGGCCTGGGTTTGTCCGTGCTACCAGTCAAAGCCGCAGCCGGGCGGCGTGTGCGTGAGTATGCACCGTTAGGCAAGACGCCCGCAATCCTGGTTTCGCTCTATGCATGGGACAAGAGCGGCCCGGCTGCGGAACTGATCAGGCAAATGACAAATGTGCTTGAGCGGCGGGTGAGCCTTCCATGAGAGAAAAGTGTGCCCGTGATCTGGTGCCCGCACCGAAGACTGTGCGGTCACGATTATCTATGCCTAACCAGGTGTAACCACCCTTTGAGCAACGTCGTTGTGATGAGCAGTTGCCTACGAGCCCTAAGCAAACGCTTAGGCCTCATATACATAAATCGTTTTGGACATTGACCGGCCGATCCGTTGTAATGCAGTTGTCTCCAGGCGTAATACGCATGCAAGTGAGTATGCCGAGGCACCCATACATCAGACCTAAACATATAGAATGAGAGACAAGACGATGGCTCGGAATAACAGACGCAGATTCCTGCAATATGCCAGTATTGCACCGCTCGCAGCAGCACTTCCCGCTTATGCGAACACAAACAATTTTCCCGTCAAACCCATCAAGATAGTGGTTGGCTTTTCCGCAGGCGGCACAACCGATGCCTTGCCTCGGCTTTTTGCCACACAAATGAGCCGTATTCTGGGCCAGACAATAGTGGTAGAAAATAAGCCGGGAGCAGCTGGCAATATCGCCACTGCACAAGTGGCACGATCGTCACCAGACGGATATACACTTCTTGCGTCAAGTATTGGTCAGATTACCGTCTCGCCACATACCATGTCGATGTCAGTCGATCCCCAAAAAGATCTGGAACACATCTCAATGTTCGGAGAAGGAGATCAATTTCTCACCATCAACAAGCAGGTACCGGCAACCAATATCCAGGAGTTTATCGCGCTGGCAAAAAGCAAACCTCATACGATGTTTTATGGAGACTCCGGTGCCGGAGGCAATATGCATCTTTATCTTGAATATTTCAGGATGCTGGCGAAACTTGATATTGATGCTGTGCACTTCAAAGGTGGCAGCCAGATCATGCCGGATCTGATCTCCAACCGCGTGCAATTGAGCTTGCTAAGCAATATTGTCATGAACTCGCACGCTAAAGATGGCAGCTTGCGGCCCATACTGCTATATGGAAAAAAGCGCGATCCTAATTACCCGGATGTACCGACAGTTCGCGAAGCAGGTTTGCCTGACCTGGAGACGGCCAGCAACTGGTTTGGTCTACACGCGCCCAAAGGCACGCCACGCAACATCACTGATAAAATTTACGGAGCACTGCTGGAAGCGCTGAAAACCAAAGAAGTCCGGGAGGGCCTCGTCACACTTGGTATTACCGCTGGTGGTGACACCCCCGAAGCCTTCAGCCAGCGCATTGCAAAAGAATCCGAAACGTTCAGAAAAGTTGCAGAATTGACGAAAATCGTGCCAGGCTCAACAACCTAAGATACGACCGGACGCTAGCGGATTTCACTCGCGTTCCCGAAGCAGTAATGATCAACGCCGGTAAAGATGAAATACTGTCATTTTCATCTTTACCGGCTTTCACGCCTGACTTTATCTGCGCAGTAATTGTCACATCACATCGGCTGAAGCAGGTTCTGTATGCTGTATTCCAATCGGTACAAGCCATTGATTACGTCATCGTCAGCACCAGCCCGTAGCAGCGCATCCTCGGGTAGATGTTGTGCACATGCATCACTCACCCCTATTTCGTCCGAACCTTCAACCATAAGTATCAAGTCAGGCAATTGAATAACCCGTCCTCGCTGATTACCAGAATTCCCCCCGGTCAATGCAGCATCGTTCTCTACCAAATGCACGCCTGTTATTCGAGGCAAGTCGATCAGACCTGGCAACATGTTGTTAACAATATGCTTTATGAACGAGGCCTTGCTGTCGTTCCCAGTCGTGATGCGTATAGTCTTTATGAAGCCGCCCATCGCATACCCCTGGCTGTAATGGATCTGACACCCACCCCGGACATTATTGCGAAATGCGGGTAATGTCTTCGTCGACCACGGCGTAGGATTGGTCAGGCGAGTTTTATAAACATCGCTCACCAGTACGTCAGCATTGGCCACTTCATACAGCGTCAGAAATTCAACCTGAGCGTCCACTGCAATATAGCGTCGGCCTCTTATAAAGCCAGGAATCCCAAGCCTTTCTACCATGTGTTCGCGCGGATGCCATTCGAAAAAATCTTCACGCATTTCAGGTGCGATATCATTCCAGATCGCAATTAGCGCTTCTCCTGCCAGGGCCATTTCATTTTCCTTTATATGATTGATAGGGCGCAGAGGCGTACAATACGCCAGTGTCTTTTTACTACTCGTTAGTCAGAACAGCAGGCTGCCCCGCCGAACGATAAGCCTGTTCCATTAGCTGCAAACTGGCAAGCTGATCCCGGGCACTAGTCCAGAACGGACTCTGGTCGAGCAAACGGTCTGCAAAGTGCTGGATCGAGGCATTGAAACACCCCTGCCTTATTTCGGACTCGTCGTAGGTGATGGTGTCCTGCTCCTCGCCAATCAGCCTGAGCACAGCATTGTCCAATATCACGCTGCACCGTGTTCCAGCGATCTCCAGTCGGTCAGGTGCGCGTGTGTCGTGGCCGGCTGCAGTCATAACACCGTCTATCGTGACCGGGAACCCCGATTTTGAGCGCAGCAAGAGCGTCGCACTATCCTCTCCCTGAAGCGCCGGACATGCCCTTGCGGTACAACAGGCAATCAGCGACATTTCGCCAAAAAGTGAACGAACGACGTCAATCTCATGGATCAGTGACTCTGCAATCAGAACGCGCTGCTCATTCTGAAGGAATGGCTGACGAGTGAAGGCATGTATTCGTCCATCGCCGGTGCGCGGCAGCATACTGGAACGCCATAAGGCAATACGTGCCTGCGTGATCGTACCGAGCCTGCCCGCATCTATCCATTCACCGATTTTTTTGAAGTATGCCCGGTATCGCCAATTCTCATTGACCATGACGCGAATCGACGAACCAATTTCCTGAACCAATGCCAATGCCTCGTCATAAGTCGGACATAGTGGCTTTTCACATAGGGCATGTACACCATATCTGGCCGCCATACGGACCAGCGCAGCGTGTGTCTCGCGTGGCGTGATGATATCTACTGCATCTAGTTTTTCCTGCTCGAACATAATTTCAGGTGAGTCATACACTTGCGCTATTGCAAACTGCGCAGCCCGTTCCCTGGCACGTTCGACTGAGGAATCGCATACAGCGGCAACCACTGCGTTTCTACAGTTGGACCAAGCGGCCAGATGATCAGCACTGATCATGCCGCAACCGATGACACCAATTCGAAGTCCGCTTGTGGATGAGGGCATCTTACAGCACCTCCATGCCATGCTGTCGCGCATGATACCGCGCCATGAAAGACGCCGCATCAGCAGCTGCCACACGGGCCTTTTCCGTGGGTGTTTTGCCTCTCATATCCTGCCTGGCCACTTCATATTCAATTTCACAATTGACGGGCAGTTCATCTAAAAACTGAAACAAGGGTAATACGCCTTCACCAGCCGGGAGACGCGCACCACGGGCCTCCAGTAATAGCGCATCGTCTGTCATCGCTCCTGAAAACGGGTTTGCATCACATAATTGGGCAAACACAATCCGCTCAGCCGGGACGAGTCTGATGTGTTCAGGCGTCGCACCGGAGCGAGCCAGATGCAATGCGTCCAGCAATAACCCGGCCTGGTTACAGCTGCTGACCTGGACAACACGCCAGGCGGCCTCTAGCGTACGAACACCACTATATGGCAGAAACTCCAGCGCCACCCGAATCCCGGCCTTTTCAGCCAATTCGCAATAGCTGGCAAACGTGTCCATGAACCGCGACTCATCAGGATCAAAACTGTTAGCCACCAGTATCGGTACGCCCAGCTCTGCGGTGGCGTCTATGACTGGCTTCACCTGATCGATGCTGGTTTCTGGATAAAACTGATAACCCGACACGTTAGACAATCTCACACCCAGTTCGGTTGCCTGATTTCGCAGTGCACTAATTGTTGAAGGATTATTTAGAACAGGAGTTGCAAACGCATCGCCCGGTCGTCGTCCGCAAATTCGGATACCTGTGGCTCCGAAGCCGGCTGCAGCTGCAGCTTCGATGGTTTGCGCAGGCGTGGCGCTAATCGTTAAATGGGCCAGCGTAAGGTCTTGTGTAGTTAGCATATTGTTTTTCAGTTCAAGTATTGAAAGCGGCAACTATTGCTGTGTTGTCGGTGCGAATATATTCAGGCGATCTGCCAGTTCCAGCAAATCCTTCCATACAGAGGCCGATAGGCGAATTCCTGTGCTCAGTTGCTCTTGCTGAACACGCCAGGCGCGCTCTCCAGGCAGCAGGATCTCGTGCATACCGGTAAGCAGTGGGGTATTTTTAAGCATCATGGCCATTTCATCGACTCTGTGCTTGAACGCCTCAGGCTCGATAAATGACGATATATCAATGGCCATATGAATATGCCCATTGCCAATGTCCCGCTGAGTATCAACAAACCAGGCAGGTATCTCAGACAAAATACGTGAACCAGTGAGCACACCGCAAAGAATCTCCCCGAATACGGCCAGCCCATACCCTTTGTAGCCCAGTGGCAGCAATGCCCCTCCTGCGGCCAGATCAGCCGGGTTATCGGTTGGCTGCCCATGGCGATCAATGATCCAATCCGTGGGAATGCGACGATTGTTTTTCGCGGCTAGTCGCACCTTTCCGCCTGCGGCTACACTCAGCGCCATATCCAGCACCACCGGTCCCTGCGCCAGCCCAGGAGCAGCGAAAGCAATGGGATTATTGCCAATGTTGTTGACGCTTCCCCCCCAGGGAGTCATCCCGGGATAGCCGTTAGTCCACGCAATGCCTATCATGTTTTTAGGCATCGCCATAAGAGCATAATGCGCGCAAGCTCCGATAAAATCACTGTTGTTTACCGCGACAAAGCCCACACCGGCTGTTTGTGCCTTTTCCATTGCAATACGCATGGCATGGGTTGCTGTCACGGCGCCTAGCGCACGATCGCCGTCAAGCAGTGCGGTCGCCGGTGCTTCACGCAGAATTTTTATTTGCGGATCTGCGTTGGCGCCTCCTTTGAACAGGCGATCTATTAGAAAAGGGATACGTACGACGCCATGCGAATGGGTGCCTCTCAGGTCGGATTTGACCAGACTGTCGGCGACCTGCCCTGCGTGAACCGCGTTCAATCCAGCGCCCACGAAGATGGACTCGGTAAACTGCTGCAGTTCAGAGGCATCCACCCGTAATTGTTCTACTTCGCTCATACTGCACTTGCCTTTCGTGCTGCCGGCACACCACCGTGGACGAGCCATCCATTGGTTGCCAGAACGCCGGCATCGACAGGCAAGTTGGTACCTGTAATGGCGGACGCCCGATCTGAAAGCAGAAAAGCAATAACCTCGGCGACTTCCCGTGGCTCTACCAGCCGGCCCAGTGCACTGACGTCAATTGGCGAGATAGCATAGCGCTCGCCCTTTTCGATATTTTCCAGCATCCGGGGCACAGCAACAAAACCAGGACTGACCGCATTGACTCGAACACCACTACGTCCCCATTCACCGGCCATGCCTTCAGTAAGCATATTGACTGCCGCCTTCGCTGAATAATATGCATGGCCGTGGTTGGGGCGCTGCCCTACCATGGACGAAATATTGACAATAGCACCTTCGCCGCGCAGAGCCATGCGTTTACCAAATTCAACACAACTGACATAGGTGCCGCGATATGCGGAATTGACAATCCGCTCCCAGACTTCCAGTGGTAGCTCTTCTGGTCTGACTTGCGCCTGGAAAATTGCTGCTGAATTGACCAGCGCATGTACAGGTCCGATTTCAGATTCGATATGTTGTGCAGTTTGAGCGATCGATTTCGCGTCCAGCACGTCTACCCTGACCGACTCGCCCCCGATACCTACAGCGAGATCCTGAGCTGCCTGGTAATCAATGTCTGCGACAACCAGTTTCCAGCCATGCTCATATAGCTTCTGGCATGTGGCTGCACCAATACCATTTGCTCCTCCCAGGACAACGGCAATACGACCTTGTCCCTCTTGTTTCATTGCGTTCATTGCCCGTTCCTTTCGTTGACTCTGTGACAGCGCTGTTATTACGGCGTTCAACAACCCGAATGCAGCAGCGTGAGCACAGGACCATTACAACGAATTTGAACGATAAAGTCCAAAACGATCGAAATATGGCAGACCCAAGTTTTTTCTTTGGATGGAGGACAAGTCAGCGGGGTGCGCGGTACTCATCCCGCAAGGTAGCGACCGTATTGGAAAGCAGATCGGCTGCAGGCGTGCAGCGATTGGCCAGTGAACCTAGCCGCGATATGTACATTTGCACAATCTGCGCAAGCAGATCAATCAGGGCCTCCTCGTGCTTGAATGATGCCCGAGTGATCGAACGAACCAGATATAAGGTTCTGCTTAAGGCCGGATCGGCAATCCTCCGTCCATTCAGCAATCCCAGTTCAATATGCTCAATGGCGTTGCCGTATGGCATAACAGCCGCTGCGTCACCCGCCGCGACCATCCGCTTCATCATGGACACAGACGATACATCAAGAATCACATTCAATTCGATTGCACGTCGTTTCGCGGCGGTGAATAGCTGTTCACGCACACCATCTCGTAACCCAGGAAGCACCAGCTCGTGTTTCGCCATTTCCGAAAAAGTGACAGGTGTATCGTGTAACCGGCCATTGCCATTTTCTGCTGCGTAGACAAAGAGCATTTCCTCTTCAAGTAACGGCACCCGGATCATGCCCGGACGCTCATGAACCTCGTAGGCAAGGGCCAGATCAATTTCATGACGTTCCAGCGCATCAATCAACACAATGCTTCGTTCCTCGACGACGCCGAGCTTGACGCCCGGAAGCTCTTTTTTTGCCAGCAGGATAAGATCCCGCCCTACTATGTTCATAAACCCATTGGTCAGCCCCAGCATGACCGCTTCCATTTCGAAGCGCCCCTGCGCTTTGACCAGACGTTCTGTGTCATCCACCAGACGCAGAATTTCACAAGCACGCTCATACAGGAGTTGCCCGGCACGGGTGGTGCGTACGCCACGTGGATGTCGCACCAATAAACTGACACCGTAGTCCTGTTCTAACTGACGCACCTGCATTCCCAAGGCAGGCTGAGCGACGTACAGTTGCTCAGCGGCGCGTGTGATGTTGCCCGTTTCCACGATTCTGGTGAAATATCTTAATTGCCGCAAATTCATGAAAACACCTATATTTTCAAATGTATGAAGGGCCTTGAGGATGCTGCATAGACATATTGAGTGTTTTGAAACGGGCCGCTGGCATCGACGTTAAAACAATCTGATGCATTTTAAAGGAATCCCTGGTGTTTCCATGGGTGCTGCCCCATAGGACTGTCCATAGTATTTATGACGTTTGCAATGACCCAAATTCACGCCTGAAAATCAAGACCAATATCCAGCGCCTTGCTGCTGTGCGTGAGATAGCCGATAGCGATATAGTCAACACCGGTCTGCGCAACGGCCTGTACGGTTTCGGGTGTAATGCCGCCGGACGCTTCGGTCTGGGCCTTGCCCTTGCACATCGCCACGGCCTGGCTCAGGGTATCGCAATCCATATTGTCCAGTAACACCAGACGAACGCCTTCTTCCAGGGCGATCGCAAGCTGTTCCAGAGTATCCACCTCCAGTTCCACAGGTGTTAAATGCCCTGCATGGGCATGAGCCTGGCGAATGGCAGTACGCAGATCGCCGGCCAGTGCAATGTGATTGTCTTTGATCAGCATGGCGTCATCCAGTGCCATCCGGTGGTTCCACCCGCCACCAACACGAACGGCGTATTTCTGCAGCACCCGCAGGCCGGGAATGGTCTTGCGGGTGCAGGTAATGCGTGCATTCGTACCGGCAACCCGTGTCACAAAGTCTGCTGTCTGCGTGGCAATACCGCTAAGGTGAGTCAGGAAATTGAGCGCCGTACGCTCGGCGGCCAGCATGGACCGGATGTCTCCGGAAACCGTTGCCAGTAATTGGCCTGCCTCAACATGCGCGCCATCCTCACAGACAATTTTCACTTCGATGGCCGGATCAATTTGTGCGAAGGCCAGCCGGGCCAGCGCCATTCCGGCAATCACGCCCGGGTGGCGCGCGACCACGTGCAGACGCCCCTGCTTGCCCGCCGGGATGGTGGCCTGTGAGGTAATATCGCCTTTTCGTCCCATATCTTCTGCCAGCGCCGCCTGCACAAAGGGCAATAAAACAACATCGGGTAATTCATGAAGGGCGGGATTCATAAGCGTACAGGTCCTGTAAGGTCGCCTCATAGAGGCTGTTATATACTCAAATTGAGTATATAACAGCTATAAAAAACCGACAATCACTTATTAAAAGTTTATTTACTGACAGGCAGTTTGCTGCCGGACAGCAAGCTTTCCAGCAGCACCGTGTCTTTGAACCGATATAGCTGCGCCGGGCGCCCCCGCTCCTGAACCGTACTTTGTCCGGTCGGCTCGAGCAGCTCCTGATGCTGCATCAGGCGGCGGAAATTCTGCTTGTGCAGCTCAACACCGGCCAGGCTCTCGATACTTTTCTGCAATTGCAGCAGCGTAAATTCGGTGGGCATCAATTCGGAGATAACCGGGCGATACCGGATTTTTGCGCGCAGCCTGGACATGGCCATGGCCAGCACCCGTCTGTGATTGTGCTGCATCGGTTTACCCGTCATGGCTTCAGGGATAGACCCATCAAACAGGGGCGATTCCGGAATAAGGCCGACCTCATAGAGCAATTCATAACGATACAGGGTGTTGTCTTCAATCCAGGCATGCTCACCCTGGCCCCAGCACAGATCCACGCGCCGCTGCCGGCTCTGGCGCACCGCGTCGTCACCGGCAAAGGCGACCCATTTTCTAAGATGCGGGTAAAAAACACGGGCGATCCATTCCGGCCTGCCGTCGCGATGGTCTTCCCAGGGGAAGTATCGATACCAGTCCTGCCAGCTGGCATTGGCTTCCAGCAGGCGCTCATCAGCTTCCTTGACCAGTCCCAGGTAGCTGACATACAGAACCGGCTGCCCCGAAGCGCGGGTACGCTGCGTATCCACAAAGGTATAGAGCTGCTCTACATAGCCCATCGGCTGCCTGGTCTGGTTTTTAACCCATTGCCGCACGCCAGCCTGCAGGGAGCTATGCACGGGCGACAACGGCCCATACGGCAGGATATTGCCGTTTTCCACAGTCAGTACCCGCGCGTTCAGATTGGTAATAGCGATCAAAACCGCGACAACCTCGGTAGCGCCTTCTGCACTGTTCGACACGGGAACATCTGAAACCATACCTGACCATATCCATCAACAATGTATGGATTCTATCAGAACAGGCCAAATGGCATTTGCACCACAACGCGGCAGACCCCTGAAATAAAAAAAGCACTTTACTATTTATACTCAATTAGAGTATAAATAACTTTCGAACATAGCCGGACTACAGAATGATGACAACGACCTCCTCCGCTGTACGCAAGACGTTTGATATTGATTTTCCAGCGCTGGCGCTGCCCTCCTCCGGTGCCCGCATGGGATTGTCCTGTGACGTAAAACAGGCCTGGGCCAAGGTACCCGAGCCGCTTGGCCAGCAGGACCGGGACGCCTGTCGACAATTGATTGTCGATCTGCTGGAACAACAACAGGCCGCATTGGTCGCGCATTACTACGTCGATGCAGAATTGCAGGATCTGGCACTACAGACCGGCGGTTGCGTGGGCGACTCGCTGGAAATGGCCCGCTTCGGCAGCGATCACCCGGCCACGACACTGGTTGTCGCCGGCGTTCGCTTCATGGGTGAAACGGCCAAGATCCTCAGCCCTGAAAAGCGGGTATTCATGCCCGACCTGGATGCCAATTGCTCGCTGGATCTGGGCTGCCCGCCAGATGCTTTCGCGGCGTTCTGCGATGCCAACCCGGAGCGAACCGTGGTGGTGTATGCCAATACCAGCGCACAAGTCAAGGCCAGAGCCGATTGGGTGGTGACCTCTTCCATTGCCCTGGAAATCGTAACGTATCTGCATCAAAGGGGTGAAAAACTTCTGTGGGGCCCCGATCGCCATCTGGGTCAGTATATCCAGCAGCAAACCGGTGCAGACATGCTGCTGTGGCAGGGTTCATGCCTGGTGCACAATGAATTCAAGGCCGAGGAGCTGGCCGATCTGAAAAAAGCCAACCCGCAAGCGCGCGTGCTGGTGCATCCGGAATCGCCCGCTGCGGTAGTCGCTCTGGCAGATGTGGTGGGTTCCACCAGCAAACTGATCCAGGCCGTTACCGAGTTGCCCGCCACAAGCTTTATCGTGGCCACCGATCAGGGCATTGTGCATGAAATGCAAAAACAGGCGCCCAACAAGACGTTCATTGCCGCCCCCACGGCAGGCGAAAGCGCCACCTGCAAAAGCTGCGCCTTTTGCCCGTGGATGGCCATGAACGGGCTGGCCGGTGTAGCCAACTGCCTGCAAACACATAGCGGCGAAATCATGCTTGATACGGCGTTGGGATCGCGCGCGCTCAAACCCATCAAACGCATGCTGGATTTTGCTGCGGCCTATAAGAAAAACATCCGGGCCAGCGGCGACCTGAGTCGCGATGTGCATTTATTCTCTCAAATAGGCCCTGCATAATGAAGACCCAAATGCATGATTATGATGTAGTGATTGTCGGAGGCGGACTGGCCGGCCTGTCTGTGGCGCTGAGCCTGCCCGGCCATATGCGCATTGCCGTTGTTAGCAAATTGTCGCTGGAGATCACCGCCAGCAGCAAGGCCCAGGGCGGAATCGCCGCGGTGCTGGATACCGATGATCATACCGATAACCACGTTCGTGATACGCTGGTTGCCGGCGCCGGATTGTGTGATATGACAAGTGTCAGCCACATTGTGCAGGCTGCGCCAGCAGCAATTGACTGGCTAAGAGACCATGGCGTTCAGTTTACCCTGGCCGGGCCGGATCGATTACACCTGACACGCGAAGCCGGACACAGTCACCGGCGCATTGTTCATGCCGCTGACAGCACCGGCGCAGCAATCACATCCGCATTACAGGCACAACTACGACAAAGACCCAACATAGACGTGTTTGAACACACCCTGTGTATCGATGCAATAACCAGGAACGAAGGGTCTACCCACGAACATCCAGAACGCCCCGCCTGCCAGGGTATCCACGCCCTGGATACGAGCTCAGGTAAAGCTTTCGTATTGACGGCTCGCAGTACTGTTCTGGCGACAGGTGGCCTGGGGCAGCTGTTTCCCTATACCACCAACCCGCCCACCGCCACGGGTGATGGCCAGGCCATTGCCTGGCGAGCAGGTTGCCGGATTGCCAATCTGGAGTTCGTACAGTTTCACCCAACCGCGCTGGCATTGCCGAACGCGCCTGCCTTTTTGATCTCGGAAGCAGTCAGGGGCGAAGGCGGTGTGCTGAAGAACGCAGACCAGCACCGCTTCATGCCTGATTACGATTCACGTGCCGAACTGGCGCCGCGCGATATTGTGGCGCGCGCCATTCACACTGAAATAAGCAAACAGCACGGGCAGCCTGTATGGCTGGACATTTCCCATCGGCCGGCAGACTTTATCCTTGAGCATTTCCCCACGATTTATCACACTTGTATGAGTCTGGGGCTGGATATCACCCGTGATGCCATTCCGGTTGCGCCTGCGGCCCATTATTCCTGCGGTGGCGTCGTTACCGACCTGAGCGGACGCACCAATGTAGACCGCCTGTACGCCGTCGGCGAAGTGGCCGATACCGGTCTGCATGGCGCGAATCGCCTTGCCAGCAATTCATTGCTTGAATGCATTGTGATCGGGCGCAATTGTGCGCAAGCCATTGTTGAGCGATGCGAACAGGCGGGTGCGACGGAACCGGTCACCGATACAGCGCCGCTTGTGAGCAACCATCAGCAAATGACCAGGGGCGCCCCCGATATGCCTGAAGAGGCTGCATTGCCAGATCCCGCAGCCATCCGGCAACTCATGGGAAAACAGATGGGCATTATGCGAACAACACTTGGTATTAACCAGGCAATTGAGCAGTTAGCACACTGGCGCGGACAATGGGCGCAAGCGCCGCAACTTGCCTGGACACCGATGCTTGTGGATGTGCGCAATCGTCTGGATTGTGCCTGGCTGATTGCCGCATGTGCGGCCCAGCGCAAGGAAAGCCGCGGCCTTCACGCGCTGGCCGATATGCCCAGGATGCTGACGGAAACCGGCCCCAGCGTGATCGATAGCACGCTGCCTCCGGTGACGCCGCCAACACCCGCGCCGGCAGACGTTGCGCTCGGCTGAGACGGGCGTCGCGCCCGGCACTGCTTCAATCCTTGCTCCAATCAGCTGTGCGCCAGTCGCTGCACGACCTGCGCCACTGGCGTGTCACCCTCGGTAAGCTCAATAATGATCCGGTTGACCTCGGGGTTCTCAATGATTTCCAGCAGGGTAGCCGCTACATCTTCCCGCGGTACGCCACCGTAGGGAATGGCCAGACCCGCACGTACGTTGCCGGTGCCGGGCGTATCCAGCAATGTGCCGGGTCGCAGAATAACCCAATCCAGATCCGTTTCGGCCAGATGCACGTCGGCGCGTTTTTTCACGGCCATGTAATTTTCGAACGTGTCGGATACGACCTTGCCACGACCGGCTTCAGGGAAGGCTGACACCAGGATAAAGCGCCGGATACCGGCAGTCCTCGCCGCAGCAACCGCCAGTTCCAGCCCATCGCCATCAATGGCATTTGTCATCTGGGCGCCGCCCTTTCCGCCGGCGCCTGCCGAAAACACCACCACATCGCTGCCTGTCATGAGCTGAGCCAGCCCGGCAATATCCAATTGGAGCAGGTCTCCGGATACGGGCACGGCACCCAGGGCTTTGAGTTCATCAGCCTGCCGGGCGTCCCGATGCAGCGAGCGCGCAGTGTGTCCGCGTGTACTCAGCTGACGTGCAAGATGACGGGCCACTTTCCCGGAACCACCCACAATAAATACATTTGACATATTCTCTCCTGGTGTCTGCTGCGCCCGGGCATTGCCACAATACCCGCAAGCCTGCAGACGCATTACTGCTAAACTGATAGGGACGTTTTCTGACCCGCAAGAGACCCATCATGAACCCTATGCATCAGCCACAAGACGTGCCCGGCGCTTTTCAGGCGGCATGGAACGATCACGATATGCCCGCACTCGGCGCGTTATTCCATGAGGATGCCACGTTCGTCAACCGTTTTGGGCATTACGTACGTGGTATTGAAGAAATTGTCGGGCTGCATGCGCCCATTCACGCCACCATCTATAGTGACTCGACACTCTCAAACGAATTGATCGATATGGTAGCAATCAACAGTGACGCCGCAATCGTGCACTTCTGGAGCCGCCTTGCGGCTGGGGCGGCACATCCGGCAGGCCCCCACGCGGTCGATACGCTGATCCTGGCTGTGCTCACTCGCGAGGGCGATGCCTGGCGGATCAAGGCGCTGGAGAACGTCACCTTGACCAATCCCCGCACGGGAGAAAACGTGCTCAGAGATACGCCGGCTGTCTGAAGGCACGAGCGCAAGCGACCGCGGCATCATATCGGCGCAGACCGTCGCAGCACCTCCAACCGCAAGCAAGCCGGTCTTATTCGCCGGTTATTTATTGCTTATCTGACGGCTATCTGCCCGTCTTGAACAACTGACCATCGTTATCCACAATACCCCACCAGCGCAGGGTCTTTTGCAGATGGCTTCTGACCGCCTGCACAGCCAGTTCCGGTGCGCCGGCCTGAATGTGATCGATAATCTGCAAATGTTCGGTCATGGCTGGGATAATTCGTTCCGGCAATGGTCGACGCGAGTGTTGCATGACACTCAGACGATAACGATTTTCCTCATAGACCGCGAGAGCAACCGGGTTATTCAATGCCCCGGTCAGCCAGGCATGCAGAGACCAGTCGACCTCCATGGCTTTCAACTGTAATTCGGCGGAGATGGCGCCTTCTGATGCTTGCTCAAGCACGAGCTCATGTTCCTGACGCAAGTGTGCCAGCTCACGATCCGGCGCCTGCTGCGCCAATAGACGGGCACCTTCCTGGTCGAACAGATAACGCAGGTGAAAGCCGGCATGCAGCGCCGCTGCGGTAGCCTCAAGAACCAATACGCCCCGTTTGGGCAGAATCGATACCAGCCCGGCGGCGGCCGCTCGCTTTACGGCTTCCCGCACGGGCGCCAGGGGCAGGCCGGTGGCCTCCACCAATTCTGATATTGAAATCATTTGGCCCGAACGAATTTGGCCGCAAGCGAGCAATTCCCGAAAGGCTTCAAAAGCCTGTTCAGCCAAAGACTGGTCAGAAGAACGTATGGGAGTTCGCATGGTAAGAGGGACTTTTTAGGGTTTTCACGAATATCGCATTTTAAGTGGTTCTAATTATAGTTGAAATGTTATCTGACATTTCAGATAGCATTTCACAAATCACCAACAGGCTGGCGCACTCAACGGCGCTCCCCGGGAGTGGATCTAACATGCGTATTCTTTGTCGAAGTCTTTTTTGCCAGGTGGTGGTGGCGTTGATTCTGGGCGCGATTATCGGCGTATTCTGGCCGCATTTTGGCGAGCAGCTCAAACCGCTGGGTGACGGCTTTATCAAGCTGATCAAAATGATTATTGCGCCGTTGGTCTTTTGCGTTGTGGTGCACGGTATCTGTGGCAGCAGCGATCTGAAAAAAGTCGGCCGGGTAGGCGCCAAGGCGTTGTTGTATTTTGAGATCGTCACCACCTTTGCCCTGGCACTGGGCATTGGTCTGGCCTATTTGTTCGCGCCCGGTCACGGCATGAACGTGGACACCTCTTCACTGGATGCCAGTGCGCTGGCACCCTATGCGACCCAGGCTGAACATGCGACCGATACGATCAGCTTCCTGATGCGGATCATCCCCAAAACCTTCACCGACGCCTTTGCCTCTGGCGATATCCTGCAAGTGCTGCTCATTGCCATTCTGTTCGGCGCGGCAATCGCTGTGATGGGGGAACGCGGGCGGCCGGTTGCGGCGCTGGTGAGCCAGTTATCCCATGTGTTTTTCAAGATCATCGGCTTTATCGTGCGCCTGGCGCCGCTGGGTGTGCTGGGTGCAGTCGCGTTTACTGTCGGCAAATATGGCGTTGGCACGCTGGGCCAGTTAAGCATGCTGGTAGTCCTGTTCTATGTGACCTGCGCGATCTTCGTCGTCGTGATTCTGGGCCTGATTCTGCGACTTGCCGGGTTCAATATCTTCAAACTGCTTGCCTATTTGCGCGAAGAATTACTGGTGGTGCTGGGTACCGCATCGTCAGACGCCGTGTTACCTCAGGTCATGCATAAACTGGAGCGCATGGGGGTAAAAAGCACGACTGTCGGGTTGGTGATCCCTACCGGCTACTCGTTCAATCTCGACGGGTTTTCCATTTACCTGACCCTGGCAGCGGTTTTCATCGCCCAGGCGACCAATACGGCCTTGTCATTGACTGATTTGATTACCATCCTGGCCATTTCCATGCTGACCTCCAAAGGCGCTCACGGCGTGCCTGGCTCGGCCATCGTGATTCTTGCAGCCACCCTGAGCGCCGTTCCGGCCATTCCCGCCATCGGTCTGGTATTGGTGTTGTCGGTAGACTGGTTCATGGGCATCGCCCGCGCCCTGACCAACCTGATCGGCAACTGTGTAGGTACGATCGTTATCGGCGCCTGGGAAGGCGATATTGACCGACAACAGGCGCATAATACGCTCAATGGCCCGACCGGAACCAACAAGGATTAAAGGTAACAACCAGCATGACACTCAGAAGTTTGACGATAGCGCCGCTGACGCGCGACGCCTTCGCCCCCTTTGGCCAGGTGATCGAGGCCAGCGATGCGGCGCAGCACTTTACCATCAACGATGGCAATACAGAGCGTTATCACGATCTGGCCCATATCGAGCCGGGGCCGCAGGGCAAAACCATCGTGTCGATTTTCCGTGGCCTGCCACGCAACCTGCCCTTTGAGATCAGCATGATGGAGCGCCATCCGCTGGCCAGCCAGGCCTTTATGCCACTGTCTTCGCGTCCCTATCTGGTGGTGGTTGCCGCAGCCGGTGAAGCGCCGACGGTGGAACAATTGCATGTGTTCCTATGCCAGGGCCGGCAAGGCGTGAACTATGCGGCAGGTGTCTGGCATCACCCGCTGCTGGCCCTGGAGGCAACGTCGGATTTCCTGGTCATCGATCGCAGTGGTCCAGGACACAATTGTGATATTGCCACACTCACGCCGGGTGGCCTGATCGGCCCGTTACCCTGACAGCGCTGATGACGCTGGTAGCGGCACTCACCTGGCCGGCCCATTCTGCTTTAACCTGACAAAATACGAGGATTTTTACTATGTCAAAGACCCCCTACTACGCCCCTCATGGCGGTCATCCGGCCCAGACCGAACTGCTGACCGACAGAGCCATGTTCACCGAAGCCTATGCCGTCATTCCCAAGGGCGTCATGCGCGATATCGTCACCAGCTGTCTGCCGTTTTGGGAAAAAACCCGGCTATGGGTGCTGGCCCGACCGCTTTCAGGTTTTGCAGAAACCTTCTCCCAATATATTGTCGAAGTTGCGCCCGGTGGCGGCAGCAGCCATCCCGAACAGGATCCGCAGGCAGAGGGCGTGCTCTTCGTGGTAGAAGGACAGCTCTCGCTCACGCTGGCCGGCACCGAATATACACTGACACCAGGCGGCTACGCTTTCATTCCGCCGGCCTCGGAGTGGACAGTGGACAATAACAGCGATACGCACGCGCGCTTCCACTGGATCCGCAAGCGCTATCAGGCGGTTGAGGGTATCGCCTACCCCGCTGCCTTCGTCACCAATGAACAACAGGTCGCTCCCGTCGCCATGCCGGACACCGATGGACGCTGGGCCACCACACGCTTCGTGGACCCCACCGACATGGGCCATGATATGCATGTCAATATCGTGACCTTTCTGCCCGGCGGCGTGATTCCGTTTGCAGAAACGCATGTCATGGAACATGGCTTGTATGTGCTTGAGGGCAAGGCCGTTTACCGCCTGAATCAGGATTGGGTCGAAGTTGAAGCGGGCGACTTCATGTGGCTGCGCGCCTTCTGCCCTCAGGCCTGCTATGCGGGTGGGCCCGACAAATTCCGTTATCTCCTGTACAAGGATGTCAATCGGCATATGAGTCTGACACTGGGTGCGCCGCGCTAAATGCCGACGCAGCGCCGGGCCGTACCCTGAATACCGAATCGGTCATGCAAGGGTATGGGACGGACCGCAAGGGCATGCGCAGTTGCCCATGCCACAAAAGGGCGTTAACCGATTATGGCTGGATCTCAGGCAGATCTGCGGCCAGAATATTTAACCCGCTACGCAGCGCCTGATCATAGCGTGCCCGCTCGGCTGCGATCTGCTCTGGCGACCAGTCGTAAAAGCCCTGACCCGTCTTCATGCCCAATTGTCCGTTGCCAGGCTTATCGGCCAGCACCGGTGGCGGTTCGCTGACGTTGGACAGTGAAGGATAAATGGTGGCCGCCGCCGCTGCGTGCACATCCAGGCCGGCATGTTCCTTTTGCATGATCGGGCCGGCCGCAATGTAGCGAAAGCCAAAACCGAAGCGCACCGCATTGTCGATGTCCTCCGGTGTGACGATGCCTTCCTGAATCATCGAAAAAGCTTCACGACCCAGAGCATGCTGAAGCCGGTTGGCGACAAAACCGGGCACGTCCTTGCGTACCATGATGGGCACTGATCCGCAGCGTCGCATAAGCGTGGCAAGACTGTCGGCGATCTGCGGATCGGTGTCAGGCCCAAGAACGACTTCCACCAGCGGCACGATATGCGCCGGCATGAAAAAATGCAGGCCAATCATCCTTTCCTGCCTCGGGAGGCCCTCGGCAATCTGACTGATAGGAAAGCTTGAACTATTGCTGGCCAGCACCGTGTCGGGCCGGGCAAGCTCCGATAGCGACTTGAAAAGATCACGTTTGTAATCGAGTTTTTCGGGAATGCATTCGACGACTAGCTGGATTTTCTGCCAATCCACTGCCTCCAGCGTCGCGACGATGGTAAGCAGTTCCAGATTATCTGCGCAGTTGATGCGTTCCAGGTTAGCGGCAATACGTGCTCTGATATCCTGATGTGCCTCTTCACGGTTCTCGATAAGGTGCACCGGACAGCGCGCACGCAGCAGCACGACTGCAACGTCGGCCCCCATCGTGCCGCCGCCTACCACCGCTGCCGGCGTTGATGATGGAGCGCCGAGAATAATGCCGTTTGTCATGAGATTTCCCTGTTAACCCAAAACAAACATCATAATCGGTCGCCAGGATGGTATCAAGATAGGCTGCGCGTGCGTCTGCAGAGCAGAAGACCAGGCCTATTCAATTCTGCGCCGCGCGACAGGCGCATGTTCCTTCATGAGCTCAACAACCCATTCAATAAACACACGCAACTTGGCACTCACATGCCGATTAGGTGGATAGGCAATATACATGGGCATCGGCTCCAGCGTCCATTCCGGCAACAAGGGAATCAACCTGCCCGTTGCCACATATTCCCGCGACATGTAATCAGGCAACCAAAGCACGCCCAGGCCGGCCAGACCGGCAGCCAGGTACGCGTTGCCATCATCAACCGAAAGGATGTATCTGCCCTGTATGGTGACGCTTTCATCGCGATAACGCATGACCGGTGACAGCGCCTTGCCGCTACGCGCCCACAGAAACGCCACCACGTGATGAGCAGGCGTGTTCAGCTCCTGCGGATGCTGCGGCACACCGGCACGCGCCAGATAATCCGGCGTAGCATAAATACCAAGCTGCAGGTCTCCTATACGCCTGGCCATCAGGGACAGATCGGTCAGTTCACCACCACGCACCACACAATCGACGTTGTTATCGATCAGATCCACCACGCGATCACTCACACCCATATCCAGCTGAATATCCGGATACCGGGCATGAAACGCGGGCAGTGCCGGTACCAGCACCATGCGCGCAAACGGGCTGGGGACATCCACACGCAGTCGCCCCCGCGGCAATGCAGCCGCGCTGGACAGGCTGGTTTCAGCATCGTCCATGTCGGCCAGCAAGCGGATTACCCGTTCGTAATAAGCCGCGCCATCGGCCGTTACGTTGACCTTGCGGGTGGTCCGGTTAAGCAATCGGACCCGCAGGCGTGCCTCCAGCTGCTGTACCAATTGCGTCACGGTGGTTCTGCTCATATGCAGCGTCTCTGCGGCTTTGGTAAAACTGCCGGTTTCTACTACCCGGGCAAATGCCCACATCGCATCGAATCGGTCCATAGATATTCTCGGTGAAAGGATTGTTTGTATTTTACAAACAGTGATGGACAGTATTGCCTGTTTATCCGTGATGACTCGGAATCATAGAATTTCATTATTACTGGTATCGAGTCCACCGGACTCATTTAATGGAGATAGACGATGACACAACGCGATGTCGTTTTCCCGCCTGGGCGTCAGGCACTGTATGACAGGAATCACTATTCGCCAGCGATTCGTTCCAACGGCTTTTTGTTCGTGTCCGGCCAGGTCGGCAGTCGGGAAGACGGTTCGCCCGAGCCGGATCTGGAGGCACAGGTGCGGCGCGCATTTGACAATCTGAACAGCATTCTTAAAGCAGCAGGCAGCCGCTTCGACGATGTGATTGACGTGACGGTTTTCATGGTCGATCCGCAATCAACATTCGAAACCATCTGGAAGGTGGTACCCGAGTATTGGGGCCAGGCCCCTTATCCCACGTTGACCGCCGTGGGCGTCACCTGGCTTTATGGTTTTGACTTCGAGATCAAGGTGATCGCAAGACAGACAGAGCAGGCAAACCAATAAGCCAAACAATGGTTCATGGTCTGACGACTGCCTGCAATCCGGGTCCCGTAACAGATAAGGGGACCCGGGAGCCATGGGTCGGGCCGGGGCCACCCCGGCACCATCCGCCTGATTAGTGAGGCGCGCCGGACGCTGCGGAGCCCACTTTACCCGCCAGTTCCTGCACACTCATTTTCTCGCCATTCACCGTGATTTGCTCTTCCGGCTTGGAAGCTGAATCATATTCGATATTGCTGTTTATTACGCCATTCTCTACTTTGCCAAGGCCCGACCCCTGTGCCATAAATCCTGCCATAGTAGCAAGTTCATCACCCTGCTTATCGGCAGTCGCCTTGTCTGCACCACCGCTGACCTGAGTCACGGCTGACACGACATCACGAACCAGAGCGGTATCGGCTTTCAGGCCAAACGCCACTTTTTTCAGCGACTCGGTCAGGAACTGGTTGTCTTCTACCGTTTGTCCCTCAGGCTGGCTGGCACCATCGAAATGAGCGGAAGCCTCCAGCGAACCTTCTGCGCTTGCGGTCTTCCACGTGAAAGGCGACACGCGTACCTGCAGCTTCTGACGCACAAGGTCAGAGAACAGCTCTGCATACAGCTTTTCAATTTGCTCGCCGTTCTGCTGCGCATTATCTGGCGTGATATTGAGTGTGCTGGTCTTTTCCTTGAATTTCTCAATTACCTGACGATCCAGATGGTCAAATGCAAGATTCAGCTGGATGGCGCCAAAGTCCACGTTATTTACCAGCAACTTGCCAAGATCGTAGCCTACGTGAATATTCAGGAAATTATCCACTTCCTCGGTTTTGGCATCGACTTTGAAATTGCTGATTGACACGGGTTTATCTTTTGCTGGCTTGATATCAAACTGGCTGATGGTCATTTGGCCCGGACCCACATACAGGCCGGAAGCCGTTTTGCTGGAGCTGGCCTGCCCCGTTATTTTGTTCAGAGAAAAAACAACGTTGTTGGCCAGATCGAACTGGATTGCCCCGGGCACATCGAACGTCATGTCGAACTTGCTCAGATCCTTATCTGTACTTGCGGTAAACGTCATGGGCTCAGACTTGAAAGAGCCCTTTGAAAATTTTGCGTCCAGCGCTGCCAGCGTCGCGACCGAATCCACATTACCTGAAAAATCGATGCGATCATTTTGTACGTACGGCTCTTTGCCGCCTGCTGCGTCATACAGTGGCTTGGTCTTGTCATCGTTAACCAGCGTCGTCACAGCGGTTGCATAGCCGGTGATGAACTCGCCACGCAGCAATGCGCTAAGCACGATTGGTCCATGGTTGATGTGACTTTTGAGCAGCACTTCACTCGGAACTTTAGGCACTTCCGGAAAATGCAGCTTAACTTTATATACCGCATCAGAAGAAAATACACCCTTGTCATAACTGACCGCTTCCATACTGAAGCGTCCTTCGCCTTCCTTTTTCAGATAGTCGTTGGTTTTCACCAGATAGTCGTCAAGCCGCTCCTGTATTTGTGAACCCAGATACCAGCTTGATCCGGTCCAGACTGCGCCGGCAGCTATTACAACACCGGCTACGATTGCTGCTTTACTCATCGATTTCATCCCTATGATTCTGAACTGCGAATAGTTAAAAATTTCGGCACAATTATAGCGGCGAAATCAGCGTCAGCAACCAGTCAGACCGCCACCTTGACGTTATTTTTATCAATGATAAACGGCGGCGACTGGGCGTTGCAAGTGGTCGTGATCAACAACGATTCACCGGGTCTGGCACTACGAAATTCGAGGCAATTTCGCGCCAGTTGGTGATCTGACTATAATGGACAGGCGCCGCAGGCCTGCAGCGCAGGCTCGTTACCTTAATCACAACAACAGTCAGAACACAAGGAGACACACATGCGGCTTTTCAGTTCATGGATCAGCAGCAGCGGCAGCACCAGCGATAGTGCAGTTACATCGCCTGGCAGACGTTACTTTCTGGCGGCCGGCTGTGCCTGCTGCGCAACCTATGCATTTGGCATATCGCCAGCAGCGGCCCAGTCGCCAGAGGTACAGCGTCATCTGGCAGCTGCGCGTACCGCAGCAGGCAGCGATCTCAAACAGTTACTGAAGCTGGGAGATGTTGCATTGCCGGCCAGCGCCACGAAAGGACCATCAATCGAAGAGCTGATGGCGCAGCCTGCGCCGCCGCCCGGCCAGGCTTTCGATAACCTGTATTTCGTTGGGGGGAAATGGGTCAGTGCATGGGCCATTACCACTTCCGACGGTATTATCCTGATCGACGCAATGAACAATGCAGAAGATGCCGAAAAGGTAATCGTTGCAGGTATGCACAAGCTGGGTCTGGATCCTGCGCAAATCAAGATGGTCGTTATCACACACGGCCATGGCGACCACTACGGCGGCGCCAACTATCTGGTGGAGCATTTTCATCCGAAGATCATTGCCAGCGAAGCCGACTGGACCATGATGGAAACCAAGCTGGAGTTTGAAGTGCCCAGTTGGGGCCGTCCGCCCAAACGTGATGTGGTAGTAGAAGACGGCGCCACGCTGACGCTGGGCGACACCACCGTTGATATCGTGATGACGCCAGGGCATACCATGGGCACCATCTCGGTGGCATTTGACGTCAAAAGCGGCAGCGAAACGCATCGCGCTTTCCTTTGGGGTGGCACATCATTCAATTTCGGCAAGCAGCCAAACCGCATGGAACGCCTGCAGGCCTACATTGACGCGACCGCCCGGGTTCGGGATATGGCAGGCGAACAGAACATTGACGTCTTTCTGTCCAACCACAGCGGCATGGACCTGGCCGATGTCAAGCTGGCGCAGATGAAAAAGGGTGGGCCCAATCCGTTCGTGATGGGTTCAGATACCACGCAACGCGCGCTGACGGTGATGCATGAGTGTGCGCTGGCTACCAAGGCGGCGTGGAGCGCATGAAGAATGAACGGCGATGGCGTTGTCTGGCGCCATCGTCTGTCTGAATATTTCGTTCATCATGACGAGCCCGCGGTTGACGATGCCCCCGCACTGGGCCAGAATACCCATTCGATACTGGCGCTGGCGGGGTCAGCGAGGACACCATCACGCAACCGGAACACGCCGGCATCATTCGGACATACGCCGACATGGCAGCATCCATGCCCCTGATCATTTGTATAACACGGAGACTGAATGACACCCCTTCTACACAACCGCATTGCTATCGTGACCGGCGCCGGGCGCGGTCTTGGCCGCTCTCACGCGCTCGAACTGGCCCGTCATGGCGCCCGTGTACTGGTCAATGATATAGGTGCCGATCAACCTGGCTCGCACGCCCAGGACGTCGTCCAGGCCATTACATCGGCCGGCGGTCACGCCATCGCCCATGGCGCCGATGTTACGGATCCGGCTCAGGTCCAGGCGATGGTCGAACAGGTAGTGGCGCAGTGGGGCCGTGTCGATATTCTGGTGAACAATGCAGGTATCCTGCGTGACAAAAGTTTTGCCAAAATGACCCTGGAAGATTTCCGGCTGGTGATGGAAGTGCATGTGATGGGTTCGGTACACTGCACCCATGCTGTGTGGAACAGGATGCGCGATCAACATTACGGCCGCATCGTGATGACAACCTCCTCTTCCGGGCTCTACGGTAATTTCGGACAGGCCAACTACGGCGCGGCCAAGATGGCGCTGGTCGGCCTGATGCAGACACTGGCACAGGAAGGCGAACGCTATGGCGTGCATGTGAACTGCCTGGCGCCGACGGCAGCCACCGCCATGACAGAAGGGCTGCTGGAGCAGGAGACCCTGGACATGCTGTCGCCCGCGTCGGTCAGCCCCGCCCTGGTTGCCCTGGTCGCAGACAATGCACCCAACCGTACCATTCTGATGGCAGGCGCCGGCAGCGTTGAACAGGCGAACATCACGATGACAAATGGCATATATCTGCCTGAAGACGAGCGCTCTGCCAACGTGTTGCTGGATCGGCTTGAAGCCATTTCCGATCGTCAGAACGAAATGGTACCTGCTACCGGATTCGACCAGTTACGCCATGAGGTCGCCAAGGCGCAGGCATACCGTCAGACACGCGGACCGGATACGCGCACCGCATAGTTTGACGCGGCCATAGACAAAAGCATGGCGCGACTTGCACAGCGCCTGGCTGCAGCCTGCGCCAAAACCGGCGCAGTATCACGCTATGGCTCCATCAGTTCACGATTGTCCATGGGTGGCTTTTTGCGCCTGCGCCGACAAGACGGGTCCGTCAACGCAATCCAGCGTCTGTCCCGTGTACTGTTGTGCCAGTGTAAGGAACGCGGGCAATCCCACATCATTGCGCTGCAGTTCATCCTGCAAGATAGATGCCACCTGCGGCGCAACAGCGGCAGCCTGACGGGCGTCAAGAAACAGCAAGCGCGAACGCCGCGCCAATATATCCTCTACAGTAATGGCATATTCGTGGGCAACAGCAAAGCGCACCATGGCCTCGCTCAGGCCGTCGGTCAGCCAGTGGTCGGCGCCGGGCAGCGCGCTAACGACAGCGGCTTCGCTGCCGTAGGAATGCAGGCCTTGCGGCATATGCATATTGTGTTGCGTGATCCCGTCCTGCGGTGCGCCAACCAGCGGCAGATTAACCGTGACGCCGTCCGCCCGGGCGGGCAGCGCGCCCGCTGCAAAGCATGCTTGCAGCACATCCTCGGCCATGGCGCGATAGGTCGTCCATTTGCCACCCGTGACCGTCACCATACCAGATGCGCTGGTGAGCACCGTATGCTCACGGCTGATCCCCTTGGTGTTCTCGCCATCATCGTCCTGGGGCCGGACCAGCGGACGCAGACCGACCCACATGCTGCGCACGTCAGCCATGGTGGGCCGCCGGCTCAGGTAATGCCCCGCCTCGCCCAGGATGAAATCCAGCTCCGCCTGGAACGGTGTCGGCTCACGGGCCAGGTCGTGACGGGGCGTGTCCGTTGTGCCAAGAATCACTTTGCCCAGCCAGGGTACAGCGAACAGCACCCTGCCGTCGGCCGTCTTGGGCACCAGCAACGCATGATCACCCGGCAGAAACGCCCGGTCAACCACCACATGCACCCCCTGGCTCGGGGCCACGATGGGGCGAGTAGTCCGACCTGCCTGAGCGCCGTCCATCTCTCGCAACGCATCAACCCATGGCCCGCCAGCATTGACCACGCAACGCGCACGTACCTCATAATTGCGACCCGAGTCACCATCTTCGCAGATCAGTCCTGCTACGCGTCCCTTGTCATGAATCAGTTTTGTTACCGCGCAGTAGTTCAGGAGCAGTGCTCCGTGCCGGGCAGCCGTGCGTGCCAGCGCCAGCGCCAGCCGGGCATCGTCAAACTGTCCGTCCCAGTATTTGACGCCCCCTTTCAGCCCCTGCGACCGCACCGTAGGCAATAGTGCCTGAGTCTGTCGGGTGTTCAAAAACTGAGTATGTCCCAGCCCCGCCTTGCCCGCCAGCGCGTCATAGACCTTCAGGCCAATGCCGTAGAACGGCGTATCCAGCAGTTTGTACGAAGGCATCACGAAAGCCAGGGGCTGCGCGATATGCGGTGCATTATGCAGCAGCGTGGCCCGTTCGTGCAGCGCGTCCCGTACCAGAGAGATATTGCCCTGCGCCAAATAACGTACGCCACCATGCACAAGCTTGGTCGCCCGTGACGAGGTGCCCTTGGCAAAGTCATGCGACTCCAGCAGCACCACCGAAAAACCACGCACAGCCGCATCCAGCGCCACACCCAGGCCGGTCGCACCGCCGCCGATAACCGCCAGGTCGTAGGTTTTGGGTTCGGCCAGACGGGCCAGCAATTGGGCACGTCCGGTTATTAACGGTAAAGTACTTGAATCAACTGTCATATAGCATCAATAGCCAGGTTATTGGGTAAGTATGCAGGGTGCAGGACAGGCCACGCACATGCATGCGGCATGCGGCATGAAGAATGCCGCATGCCTGAAGTTAAACGATCGGCGTGTAAACACTCAACCGATTTGTCAGCCTTTGTCGCCTCCCCTGCGCTCTTTTTGTGTTTCGCACATCCATTATTATTCGCGGCGCCAATACTTCACATCAGCGCCGCGACGTGCGAATCGTTTTTTATAGTGAACAACAGTGGCCGCTCAGATCCCCATATAGGCCTGCCGCAGGCGCTCGTTACTGAGTAGTTCCTGCCCTGTACCGGCCAGGACAATTTCGCCATGCTCCATGACATAGCCGCGGCCCGACATACTGAGCGATCGATGCACATCCTGTTCCACCAGCAGAATGGTGACGCCACGCGCCTGGATCAAGGGGAGTTTCTCAAAAATATCCTTGACCATGATGGGCGCCAGCCCGATAGAAGGCTCGTCCAGCAACAACAGTTTGGGCGATGTCATCAACGCCCGGCCAATGGCCAGCATCTGCTGCTCCCCGCCACTGAACGAGCGCGCCAGTTGACGGCGGCGCTCCTTCAGGCGCGGGAACATGCTGTAGATCCAGTCGAGATTCTGGCGTTGCTGCGCTTTATCGTTCAGAATATCGCCACCCACCAGCAGATTGTCCTCTACTTCCATATGACCGAACAGGCGGCGCCCTTCCATCACCTGGGCAATACCGGCCCGCGCAATCAGGTGCGGCGCCAGGCCGTCGATGCGCTTACCATCGAATTGAATCTGCCCCTTTGTGACTGGCAAGGTGCCCATGATGGCGCGGATCAGCGTCGTCTTGCCTGCACCATTGGCACCTACAATACTGACGATTTCGCCTGCGTCCACATTGATAGTGATGCCGCTGAGCACCTGCACATCACCATAACCCGAACTCACGTCCTTCACTTCAAGCAACATGCTCGCCTCCCAGGTAGGCTGAGATCACTTGCGGATCGTTGGCGACCTCAACCGGTGTACCTTCTGCAATTTTTTTACCGTATTGAATCACCACGATCTTGTTCGATAAGCTCATCACCGCCTTCATATTGTGCTCAATGACCAGAATACTCACGCCTGACGCACGCAGGCTTTGAATCAGTTCCAGCATTTCGGCCGTTTCAACGCTGGTCAGACCTGCCATCACCTCGTCGAGCAACAGCAGTTTAGGATGCGTGGCCAGTGCCTTGGCCACTTCAAGCCGCTTGCGGCCCGAGAGCGTCAGCGTTTTTGCGACCTGCTCCTGGCGCGCGCCCAGCCCGACCTGCTGCAGCACCCGGGCTGCCACCTCCCGCGCCTCTTGTGGTTTGGCATGATGTAAAAAGGCCCCCACCATGGCGTTTTCGATCACGGTCATCTCGCCAAATGGCTTGACGATCTGGAATGTACGCACCAGGCCGGCACGGCAGATATGCGGCGGATCGAACCCATCCACACGCTTGCCCTGGAAACGGATCTGGCCGTCGGTTGGCTTCAGAAAGCCCGATGCCATGGAAAACAGGGTGGTTTTGCCGGCGCCGTTAGGGCCGATCAAGCCAACGATTTCGCCTTCGCTGACCGTAAAACTTACATTATCGATGGCACGCAGGCCGCCAAAGCTTTTGCCTACGCCATCAAATTCCAGCAACGTTGTGCTTGTCATTTCGTTACTCCCTGCCTGACCGGCCGCTTGAACCAGCGCTGAAAGATCGCGACCAGACCGCGTGGCTCATACCAGATCACCAGCATCAGCAGCAGACCATAGAGCATCATATCCGCCCCCAGCAGGCCGCCTGAGAAGGAACGGGCCAGTTCTTCACTGGGTAGCAGCAATAATGCGCCCAGGACCGGACCCCATAGCGTACCCCGACCGCCGATAATGCAGACCACCGCAATCACCACGCCCAGATTCGCGCCAAATACCTTGTCCGGACTGACGAACAGCACGAATTGGGCATAAAACGTACCACCGATAGCAGTCATTGCGGCGCTGATCATTGCGGCGTAAAGCTTATAGCGGGTGGTGGGCACGCCCAATGCCAGCGCGGCATCCTGGTCGTTACGCACGGCAGCCAGGTAATAACCGTAGCGGCTGCGCAGGATGCGCCAGTTAATCACCAAAGCCAGCACCACGAATACCAATGCGATCACATAGTAAAACTCTTTGCCGGTGGACTGAAACTGCCATGGCGCATCACGCAACAGCGTCACTTCCATGCCACGTGGCCCGCCGAGCAGATCATCGGCATTTTCCACCATCGTCTTGAGCACCATGGCCGACGCAATAGTGGCCAGCGCAAAGTAGGCGCCACGCAAATGCAGGCTCGACAGCCCCACAATCACCGCCGCAACAATGGCCAGCGCCGCGCCGATCCACATGCCGATCCACGGGCTGATACCCATATGAACAAAAAACCAGGTCGAGGCATACGCGCCAATCCCGAAGTACGCCGAGTGCCCCAGCGATAGCTGTCCGGCAATGCCGCCCAGTACATTCCAGGACAGTGCCAGATAGGCGTACAGCAGTGTCATCACCGCGATCGACAGCAAATACTGATTGCCGGTCAGCAACGGTGCGATCGCCAGCACGGCAATGAGTGCGCCCCACAGCAATGAATGTTTTGAACCTTGCGCTGCCATCATTCTTTCTCCACGCCAAACAGTCCGCTAGGACGGAAATACATCACGCCCAGGAACAACAGGAAAATCAGCGCTTCGGCATACGTGATCGGAATCAGCTGGCTGCCCACGGACTCAAGAATGCCCACAATGATTCCGCCCCAGAAAGCACCGGCGATTGAACCAATCCCACCCAGCACGACGATCACGAAGGCACGCATGCCAAAGATATCACCGACGAACGGGTTGACCGGATACATAGGCAACAGCAGCGCGCCGGCAATACCCAGCACACCAAGGCCAATGGCGAAGGACAATTGGTACACCCGTTTGCTATCGATGCCCAGCACGCTGGCGGCCTCGCGGTCCTGACCGGTTGCACGAATGGCGCGACCCAGCGCCGTATAGCGCATAAAGGCCACCAGTCCGACAGTAACGAGCGCAGCAAGGA
Organism: Advenella mimigardefordensis DPN7; assembly: GCF_000521505.1. Classification (GTDB taxonomy): domain Bacteria; phylum Pseudomonadota; class Gammaproteobacteria; order Burkholderiales; family Burkholderiaceae_B; genus Advenella; species Advenella mimigardefordensis. Next base: position 134,697 of record NZ_CP003915.1, on the reverse strand, counting down.
TAAAGCCGGCCACCTGTGGATAGGTAAAGATGAGGTCGCCCATGATGACCACTTCGTTGGCCCAGGGGCTATCGATCATCCGGCTATCGGGGCCCAGCAGGGCAAGCGCAAAATAATCCAGAAAAATCCACAAGCCGGTCGTGAAGATCAGCACGCCGATAGGCTCACGCGCAGATTCCTTGCGATAGATGCCGTCGATAAAAAAGCGCTGGCAGGCCCATCCCACGATAAACAGGACAACGGCGGCGATGGGTGCTGCTGCCAGCGGGTGCAGGCCGGCATAGGTGCAGCTGTAATAAGTCACATACATCGCAACCATCAGAAACGAGCCGTGGGCGAAATTGATGATCTTCATCACGCCAAATTGCAGGCTCAGCCCGAGTGCGATCAGACCATATACTGCTCCGGTGGCAATGCCACCGAGCAATGCTTGAAGATAAATGCTCAAAGCGAATCCTCATTGATTTAAAAAACGGACTGCCGGTGATATCTGATCAGACGGCAGTCGACAAAGCGATAATCCGTTTGCCAATCAGTAGTTGGCAGCAGGCCAGACCATTTTGTAGGTCTTGGAGGCCAGATTCTCCGGCCAGATGGTGCGGTATTCACCTTCAGGCGTGATCTGTTGCACCACGAATTTTTTCAGGGGATTCTGGCCTTTTTCATCGATCACGATGTCATAGCCCAGCAGTTTATTCAGATCTGTCCCTTTCATACTGGTGGTGGCCAGCGCATCGCGGATCGCCTGCGGATCGGCCTTGCCTGCGCGTTCCAGGGCATCTTTGATCACCCAGACCGCGCCATAGGCGCTCACAGACAATTCGTTGGGTTCCGCTTTATAAGTGCCGGTGAACTCATCCCAGAACTTTTTGGCAAACGGTGTCGTCACGGCAGTCTCATACCCTGCCCAGCCATTGGTGGTGAATACGCCATTGGCCGCACCCTTGCCCACCTGCGGCAGAAAGCCACTGTCGATCTGACCACCGGCGCTGCCGATGTATCCCATGGCCGACACCCGCATTTGGGCCAGCAGTTTATGCAACTGCACCGCATCGGCCGCATAGGACGTCACCGTGACAACATCAGGCTTGCGGCCCTTGATTTTCAGGACCAGCGGTCGCAAGTCGGGACTGTTGGGCGGGTACCCTTCGTCCAGTACGATATCCACGCCCTGTTCCTTGAACTTCTTGCGCAACGTATTGGCCATATCCTGGCCCCAATCGGTGTTTTCGTAGACCATCGCTACGGTTTTTGCCGGTTTGCCGGTCGCCTTGCTGGCGTACGCGACAAAATCAGCCATGCCCTCTGCATTGGCAGCGGCAGGCACTTGCGTAGGGCGGAAAACATACTTGTAACCGCGTTCGGTAATTTCACCTTTGCCAGCCAGGTCTACGACCCAGGGCACACTATACTTTTCTGCCACGGCAGTGGCCGGGAAGGTCGTGCCGCTCTGGAATGCACCGAGCAGGACAGGCACTTTTTCACGGGTAATCAACCGTTCTGTTTCAGTCAGCGCTACTTTCGGATCGCCCCGGGTGTCGGATTCCAGCAGCTTTAACTGGGCGCCGCCCAGCGATTGGATGCCGCCGCTTTCATTGATATGCTTGACCGCCAGGTGCGTCGCACGCGACATATCGCGCCCGATAGATGCAGCGGCGCTGCCCGACAGTGGAATCAGATAGCCGATCTTGACCGGATCTGCGGCATGCGCAGTGTTCAGGCCAAGCACGGCAAGTGCGCCGACAAGACAGGCGCGAACAACAACATTTTTACGGATGGTCATAAACCATGTCTCCTGCTGAATTTTGAAAAAGGTATGTGTACATTCATGGCTGATTCAATACGCCGTACAAGGCTTGTGTCAGCCGGTCCGCGCGCGTGTTAAGCAGCACGCCCGAACCCATGTGATTCATTGTGTAGCCAAAGCCGATGCGATGTTGCGGGCTGGCAAAGCCCAGCGATCCGCCTGCCCCTACGTGGCCGAAAGCATCACGCCCGAAACTGGCGCTGTCCAGCCCGCGGGCGCGGTTATCCATGCTGCGCATAAAGCCTGCGGCAAAGCGTGTCGGCACCAACAGACACAAGTCTTCGTTGGTCGCCGATGAAACCTCGGCGGCACGCTCAAGCGTTGTACGCCCGATCACACGCACGCCGTTGCGCTCGCCGCCCAGCGAGAGCGCGCTGTACATGCGCGCCAGGGACCGTGCATTGGTAATGCCGCCGGCTGCGCCAAGCTCGGCAGCGTGGCCCTGGCGTGAATTGAAGCCGCTGGGACGCCAGCCACCGGTGTTGCGAAAATACAGATTGCTAATACTGTCCGGCGCCGTTGCAATGGCATGTTCAAACGCATTGCGCGGCTGTTCTGCTGGCCGGGCCGGAACAATCGTGGCGACCCTGGATTCTTCGCTTTCGGGCAGACCGATCCAGAAATCCATTTCCAGTGGGGTTGCCACATGCGCCTGGAAGAATTGCCCAAGTGACTGCCCTGCGACGCGCCGCACCACTTCACCCACCAGCCAGCCGAAGGTCAGGCCATGGTAGCCCACGCTTGTTCCCGGTTTCCAGTACGGTGCCTCATTAGCAAGGCGCGTGATCATTTCAGTCCAGTCAAATGCCGCGCCATCGGGCAACATTGCTCGCAACGCCGGCACGCCTGCCGAATGATCCAGCAGCATACGGATCGTCACTTCACCCTTGCCCTGCGCCGCGAACGCAGGCCAGTAATGAGCGACGCGCTGGTCGATATTCAGCGCGCCGCTATCGGCCAGAATGTGCGCACACAGGGCGGTCGCCGCCTTGGTATTGGAGAAAACAACGCCAATCGTATCGTGCTGCCACGGGCGCTGCGCCGATAAGTCGGCAAAACCGCCCCAGACATCGATGACCGTTTCACCATTGCGCTCGACCGCAAGCGAAGCGCCATGCTCGACATCGTCGTCAAAATTGGCAACGAACGCATCCAGCACAGGTTCAAATGATGGCGCACAATAGCCATGAATCTGCCCGCCCGCCAGGTCGGGGCGTTTCAGATCGATATTGACGTTGTTTATCTGCATGGCAATGTCTTAACGAACCAGCGGGGCGCGCGCACCAAAACCCAGCAGGTATTTGGCACGCTCTGACAATGTGGGAATCACTTCTGCGGGCAGCGTGGAAGTAAAGTCCGAGAAGAAACGCAACCATGACACGTTGTAGTTACACAGAATAGCGCGGCGCTGGGCGTCGGTTTGATTCGAGCCCGAACGGTGCCAGGTGTTAGACAGCCAGATGGCCACGGAACCGGCAGGCGCTGTCAGCGTGACCTCGCCCTCCAGCGAATCGCTGCCCCACGGTGGCGACTTGCGTAGCTTATGGCTGCCTGGCATCACTCGGGTGGCGCCATTTTCGGCCGTAAAGTCATCCAGCATCCAGACGTTTTGCAAGGTCAGCGGAAACTCCGGCAGCGGCTCTGCGATCTGGCCTAGCGGCGCATCCACGTGCCACGCACCGCCCCCTGTTTGCGGGCCGATGCTGGTGGATTGAAAATCGTGCAGATTGCAATCTTCGCCCATCATATGCTGCACCATCGGCAACACCACCGGATGCTCAATCAGCGGAATAAGCTCCGGCTCTTTATTGAGCAGGTTCCAGACGCGCTGCGACTTATCGTTATCAAACAGCGTAGGCAGATGCAGGAAGTTTTTAGAAACCTTATTGATGGGCATCGGCCAGCGTGCGCCCGCGTTATCACGGCGATACTGATGGATCCGCGCTACCATGCGCTCGGCTTCGGCGTCGCTGACGGTATAATGCTCCTTGTAGTATGCGCGAATATCGTCATCATCTTCATGCTTCTCGTCGTCCAGCGGCAGCGGATTGGCCAGCTCGTGCGCCATGCGCCGGGCAACAACCTCGCGAATGCGCGTCAACTGCTCCTGGTCAAGCACATTCTCAATCACTGCGTAGCCGTCTTCGGCCAGTTGGTGCTTGAGCTTGTCCATATCAATACTCTTCAGCATCTGTCTTCCTTTCTTATGTTGCAGAACGCGGCGCGCTCTCGGCGCCGACGGGTTTAAGTTCCTTGCGCGCGAGCTTGCCCACGGCTGTACGCGGCAGCGCGTTAGTAATAGCAATACGCCGGGGTGTTTTGTAATGAGCAAGTTGCGAGGCGCAATAGTCGCGCAACGCCTGTTCTTCGGGCACGCAACCCGCCGCAGGCGTCACCCAGGCATGGATCACCTGGCCCAGGCGTTCATCAGGCACGCCAAACACGGCGCAGTCACCCACGCTCGCGCACTCGCGCAATGTTTGTTCCACTTCCAGCGGATACACCTTGAAACCGCCGACATTGATGGTTTCCTGACAACGGCCGTGAATAAAGACATAGCCGTCTTCATCCTGACTGGCAAGATCGCCGGTATAGAGCCAGCCATCCCGCAGCACCTGCCTGGTCAGATCAGGCCGGTTGCGATAACCGGACATCACCTGGGGTCCGCGTACGCAGATTTCGCCCACCGCACCCGTGGGTACATCATTGCCCTGCTCGTCAACGATGCGCAGCTCGCTGCCAGGCACGGGCAGACCGACAGAACCGGGCTTGCGCACGCCCTGGACCGGATTGTAGGTCAGACAGGGACCGGCTTCGCTTTGTCCATAGCCTTCGTAAATCGGACAACCGGTCAGCCGCTCAAACTCCCTCAGCGTGCGTTCAGGCAATGCGGCGGCACCGCTATAGCAGGCGCGCAGGTCACCGGCTTTCACCTGCTCAATATCAGGCTGCAGCAGAAGGTCATGAAAAATAGCCGGCGCCCCCGACATCAGGGTGACCCCTTCATGCGCCAATGCATGTACCGTGGCCCGGGCATCAAAACGTCGCTGGATCACCAGTTCAGACGCGGCAAAGGCACTGAGGTGCAGACACATCGCCACGGCCGATACATGAAACAGCGGCATGGGGCATAGCACCACCTCCTGCCCGCGCCGCGTGGGCAGGCGCGCTTCACGCTGCAGCAAATTGGCGGCGAGATGGCCATGCGAAATATTCACACCCTTGGGTTGGCCGGTTGTGCCACCGGTGTATTGCAAGCTGGCGAGGTCAGCGTGTCCGGGCAAATCCTGGGGCAGCGGCTTTTGCGAATCCTGCAGACGCAAAAAACTGCAGCCGCTGCTGCCGGTTCTCAGAATATGCTCGGCTGGCAGGGCTGCGCAAATTGTTGTCAGATCAATACGCACGCTGTCATCGGCGATCAGGAAGCACACATCGGCATCAGCCAGCATTGCCTGCAATTCGCGCTCACCGTAGCCCGGATTGAGTGCTACCACCTGCCCTCGCAACGCATGTATGGCAAACGTAGCGATCGCCAGATCCAGCGAGTTTTGCAGCAACAACGCAACCCGCTCGCCTGGCGCCACCCTGGACCGCAGTTCATCTGCCAGCGCACCCACAATGCCGGCATAGTCAGCGTAGCAAAGACGTTGTCCTTCGAAACGCAAGGCCCAGTGCCGGGGATAATCCTGCGCGGCAGCATGCAGCAAATGAACAACCGATGCAGGCATTCCCTGCAGAGCGTCGGACGCAGTCATAATCAGCGTGGTGCCTGGCGTCGTTGCAGCTTGCGGTCCGTGGCTTCCCACACGGTGGGCCGCCCTTGCTGGCCCAGCAACTGGATCGGATCGCGATTTTCGATATGACCGTACTGGCCCTTGTAGATCCCGTAACCACACAACTCCTGCAGGCGACGCGGAAAGGCGGCCGCCGTTTCACGGGGGATACCCAACAGCAGGTTCTCCTGCTGGCGCATCCAGCCAGCACAGTAATAGCACGAGAGCGCATAACGGCGCTCATTGCTGGTGTTGGCGCCACCCTTGTGCCACAAGGCGCTGTCAAACAGCATCACACTGCCGGCCGGCATGGTCGCCGCCACTGTTTCCACTTCAGTCCCGTAAGCAGGCGCATGATCCAGCTTATGACTGCCTGGCACGATACGAGTTGCGCCATTGGCTTCGGTAAAGTCGCTCAGTGCCCATATGGCGTTGACGGCCAGCGGCGGACGCGGACGCGGCAATGCCAGTTGCTGCGTATCTTCATGTAACGGTTGTGCAGTCTGGCCCGGACCCAAAGTCAGCGAGCACAGCGAGGAAAGCAGCAACTCCCGATCCAGCAGCGACTCGGCCAGCGCCAGCACCGACGGCTGCAGGGGAACGCCCCAGAACGCTTCGTCATACGCAAGTAAATTATTGATCCGAACCGTTTTCAGGCCCTCAAACGAGGTTTTGGCATAACCGAAGCCATGTCGCTCTTCAACGGACAGCAATGCGTCCTTCAGCTGCGCAATGTGCTCCGGCGCGATCAGGTTTTCCAGCACGACATAACCATCACGGTCAAAGCGTTGCTTCCATTCAATAAGTTGTTCAGCAGTTGAAGTCATCTGGGACAGCATATATCGTTAAAACGAACAAAAATATTTTCTATATTGGTTTCTTATTTTCTATTATGTTCGTTTTTAACCTTGATGTATATCAATTTTTATAATGGTTATCCCTATGGTTTATTCTTTTTTTTCCTTTAGGCTATACCTATTTTCCTTTGGGCATTATTTATGAGCGTAAATCCTCGCCAGGATCAGTTGGTCGATGAAGTTCGGCGGCAAGGGTCCATGTCTGTCGAAGCGCTGGCCGACCGCTTCGGGGTCACGCTGCAAACGGTTCGCCGGGACGTCAAACAACTGGCCGAAAGCGGCATACTCACCCGTTACCACGGCGGTGTGCGCATACCGGAATCGACCACCGAGAATATTGCCTATCAGCAGCGCCGTATGCTCAATGAAGAATCCAAGCGGGCCATTGCACGTGAAATATCCAGGGCTATTCCTGAAGGATGCTCACTTATTCTGAACATCGGTACAACCACCGAAGCCATCGCACGGGAACTGTTGCGCCACCGCGGCTTGCGCGTCATTACCAACAATCTGAACGTCGCTGCCATTCTTGCCGACAACCCCGATTGCGAGGTCATTGTCTCGGGTGGCGTGGTGCGCTCCCTTGACCACGGTATTGTCGGCGAAACCGCCGTCGATTTCATACGCCAGTTCCGCGTCGACATCGGGGTCATTGGCATCTCGGGCATAGAGCAGGATGGCACCTTGCGTGACTTCGATCTGCGCGAAGTCAAAGTGGCCCAGGCCATTATTGCCCAGTCGCGCGAAGTCTGGCTGGCCGCCGACCACAGCAAGTTCCACCGCCAGGCCATGGTCGAGCTGGCACGCATAGACCAGGTACACAGGCTGTTTACCAATATGCCACCGCCTGAACCGTTTCCGGCCTTGCTCAAAGAGGCGCGCGTGCAGTGCATCGTCGCCGAATAGGTGCTCGCTGGCATGGATAAAAAGTACGCGTCGTTGCTCTGGCCCACATTCAACCTTATTACCTTCACACATACTGAACCCATGATGTAAGCCGCTCACGCTCTCTTAACAGTCCATTGCGCCTGAAGACCGGCGCCGGGCGTTGACAGGCGCAGCGGTTTCGCTTTTGTAAAGATCACCCATGACTTATTTGCTTGCCCTGGATCAGGGTACCTCGAGCTCGCGCAGCATTTTGTTTGATGCCAAAGGCCACAGTGTTGCTCAGGCCCAGATGGAACTGTCACAGATTTACCCTCGTCCGGGCTGGGTTGAACACGACCCGCGCGAGATCTGGCGTACCCAACTGGCTACCGCGCGCGAAGCGATGGCCAAAGCCGGCATTGCCGCGGCCGAAGTCCGTGCCGTCGGTATAACCAACCAGCGCGAAACCACAGTCCTGTGGAACCGCGCTACCGGCGAACCCGTACACCATGCGATTGTCTGGCAGGACCGCCGCGCCGAGCCGGCCTGCGCGCAATTGCGCGATCAGGGGCATGCGGTTACCATTCAGGCCAAAACCGGGCTGCTGGTGGATGCGTATTTTTCCGGCACCAAGCTGCAGTGGCTGCTTGACAATGTACCCGGCGCACGCACTGCAGCCGAGCGCGGCGAACTGGCGTTTGGCACGGTAGACAGCTGGCTCATCTGGCAACTGACGGCAGGTCGCCGGCACGTGACTGACGTCAGCAATGCCAGCCGCACCATGCTGTTTAACGTGCACACCAACCAGTGGGATGAAGAGTTACTGGCATTATTGAATATCCCCCGCTCGCTGTTGCCCGAGGTGCAAGCGTCAAGCAGCGACTTTGGTCTGACGGATGCTCAGGTGTTCGGCAGCGCCATCACCATTGGCGGCGTGGCCGGCGATCAGCAAAGCGCACTATTCGGCCAGGCCTGCTTTTCTGCGGGTATGGCCAAGAACACCTATGGCACCGGCTGCTTCATGCTGATGCACACGGGCAATACGTTCCAGGCTTCGCACAACGGCCTGCTGACCACCAGCGCGGCGCAACCTCAAGCCACACCCGAATATGCGCTCGAAGGCAGCGTTTTCGTGGGTGGCGCCGTCGTGCAATGGCTGCGTGACGGTCTGCGCGCCATCGAGCACAGTGGCCAGGTGCAACAGCTTGCCGAAAGCGTACCCGATTCGGGTGGCGTCATGATGGTACCGGCCTTTACCGGTCTGGGCGCCCCGTACTGGCAGCCAGACGCGCGCGGCACCATCACCGGCATCACGCGGGGCACAACACTGGCCCACATCGCCCGCGCAGCGCTGGAATCGATCGCCTATCAGAGTGCTGCACTGCTGACCGCAATGAGCCGTGATGCCACCGAGGCCGGCGGTCGCCCCGTTAGCGAATTGCGTGTCGATGGCGGCGCCTGCGTCAATGATCTACTGATGCAATTTCAGGCGGATCTGCTGGGAATCCCGGTAGTCCGCCCCGCTTGCGTGGAAACAACGGCACTGGGCGCAGCCTATCTTGCCGGGCTCTCCAGCGGCGTCTATGCCGATACAGAAGAAATATCACATTTGTGGCGCGCCGAGAGGCGCTTTCACCCCACCCAGAGCCGTGAGCGGGCCGATGCATTGATGCAACAATGGGAGCATGCGGTGCGACAGGCGACAACGATGACGGCCGCATAACGGCGCATTATCCAGGGGGCAGGGGCGCTCCCTGTCCCCTGGTGTCTGCTGGCGTGCTGCCTGAAACGAGGCCGCTACACCGCAGCTTAATGACAATTGACAACCCCTGATTACTGCAGCAGCAGGCTAAAGCGATGTGCCCAGCCGGATCGGACTGCCATCGGTAAAACGGGAAAACCGGAAGCGATGCAGGTTATGCCCGACGGCATTGCCCTGAATCATATCTGAAATCACACGCCCCATCCCGGGGCCGATACCAAAGCCATGTCCACTCATTCCCGTTGCGACCAGAAGACCGGGATGCGACGGGACCCAATCGACGACAGGAACAGTATCGGGCATGAGATCAATCATCCCCGCCCAGCGCTTTTGGAAACGAACGGGTTCCAGCTGAGGAAACATTCGCTTGAACCCTCGTTCGATTGAGCGCAGGTCCGACGCATCCGGCGCCGGGTTGAGCACGCGCATGTGTTCAAAGGGACTGGCTACCTCGGGCGTCCAGGTACGGGGGGTGGCCCAGCTGTCGGGATACCCGGCAGGGGCCCGGAGCCCATAACGTGTACCCAGTGGATCGGCTTTCAGGGCCGGCACGTATTTTGCTGCGTGGCGGAAGGCATCGGGCCCCAGATAAAGGCGGTGGCTGGCTGCGGGTGCAAGCGTATAGCCACCATCCAGCCTGCGTCGAAAAGCGATATGTTTCCCGGCCGCAGCGCCGGCATGAAAGTCCGGCATGGGCTGGGTTGCCACAACCGTCGCCTTGACCGACAGTTGAGGAATCGTGATGCCGTGTCTTTTCAAAAAGAGCGACGACCATGCGCCCCCGGCCAGAAGAACAACAGGGCTTGCGATATACCCCTGCTCGCTCCACACGCCTGCGGTTCTGCCCGCCGCCGTCTCAAGCGCTCTGGCCGCACAATGCTCGACAATCGTCACCCCCTTGCTATGGGCCAGTCTGGCCAGGGCCGGAACAGCCAGAGAGGGTTCCGCCCGCATATCTGAAGGAGTGATCATGCCGCCCTTGAACGTACCCGATATCCCTTTGATCAGTTCAGACACGTCGCCTGCGCCGAGCATTCGCGTATCCATGTCGTGTGCCGCAGCGATCCTGACAAATGCCTCGAAGTCGGCCATGTCCTTGTCAGCGCTCGCCAGGTAGGTCACACCGGTTTGCCGCAAGCCAATGTCTTTGCCACATTCCTGCGCCAGTTGCGGCCATAGACGGGCCGCTTCGATCATGATGGGCAGTTCGTCCTCATCCCTGCCCTGCTTGCGAATCCAGCCCCAGTTGCGCGACGACTGCTCGGCCGCGACGCGGCCTTTTTCGAGTACGGTCACCGAGATTTTCTGCCGGACAAGATAAAGCGCAGTTGTGATACCAATAATGCCGCCACCGATGATCACGACATCTGATGATGCCGGCGGCGGGCCGGCGTAGACAATGGGGTCAGTTTCGGAGAAAGGGAAAGAGTTCACGTGTTGGATTTCAGAATGAATGAGATGGGCTGGATGACGCCATGCGATGGACTTCCGGTTAGTTTAACGTCTAACTATCCGTACCTTTCGTCAGATGCGATCCACTCCTGAATAACAACCTCTACCGTAACGCACACCGGCGCCTCACTCTTGACAAAGCGGCCGGCAAACACAGTACCTTGATTGTCGGCCACAATGCCATAAAGTCTTGCCACAGGAGTCTGTGTTGCAGGTGCAAGTTCAATCTCGCCATTCAAGGAAAGAACCTCAACGGCAAATCCACTGACCTCGATCGTTTTCGCATGTGCCCCCTCATTTTGCATTAAGCTGGTTCGGAACAGGCTTCCCAAGCCGCTTTTTACGAAAGCCCGATTGATGCCATATTTGACGCATGCATCCTCAATGCCAGTAACAAGGTCATCGTTACACATCAATCTGGCTGTGACGATACGTCCCACTCGACCACATTCTATTTTATCTGTCATCTTTACTCCGCCAGCCGGACCGGGTGAAATACGAAGAGATTGGACGTCTTATCCAGTTGTGACCTGAAACCCGTGAATTTGGTTGCCGTCACCCATGCCTGGACACCTCTGCGACCGGCAATGGTTCGTTGCAGATCCAGATGCCCCCCATGCATTCTGCCGTTCGCGTCGACAAGGCAGCCATGGCAGTGTATAAGCGCCTGACCGCTCTGGTTTTGACCAAACACTGCATTTGCGGACAGCAGCAATCCGTTCTCAATGACAACGGCCTGGCCATAACGAACAATGGTTTTGCCCGTGGCATCAGGACTGGCTGTGCGATAAAACGCTGATTGCAAATTGGCAGGTAAAAAAAACAGACTGCAAAATTGAATCAGTCGGCTTTCGAAGCGGGCCCTGAGGCCTTCGTAAATGGACTCTCCTTCATCAATTTTTAGATGATATTGTTGGGTGTGATTATCGATTTCCGATTGCACGCGGCTGGTAAGCATTTTTTCACTCCTTTCCCGATAGACAGATCATGTCTGACCAGGATTGACTGTATAGCTGATACTTGGTACAACTCAGCAGGTCAGCCCGATTCTGATCAAGAAGGGGCTGGCGTTTTCAAACCAAGCATTAATTAGCCTGCAGCCTGGCTTTAATATCTTTTTTAACAATTTTTCCATAGCCCGATTTAGGCAGTTCCGGCCAGAAATAATACTTTGCTGGATGCTTGTATCTGGCCAGCTTGCCCGTGATAAATGCTGATATGTCCTGCTCGTTAACACTGGCTTCGGGCTTGGATACAACCACAGCCACGCCAATTTCACCCCATTTTTCATCAGGCACCCCCAGCACGGCCACTTCGGAAATCGCAACGTGCGTCAGCAAGATCTCTTCAATCTCCCTGGGGTACACATTCGAACCGCCGGAAATATACATATCGGATTGGCGGCCAGTAATGTAGAGATAACCGTCCTCGTCCACATGCCCAATATCGCCCGTATGAAACCAGCCGAACTTGAAGGCCTTCTCGTTCGCTTCAGGATTATTGTCATAACCCATAAAAACAGCAGGGCCCCGCACGCAAATCTCCCCAGTCTCCAATGCCTGCAGTCGCTTTCCGGTATCGTCCAAAATAGCGACTTCCATACCGGTTCTGGGAAATCCGCAAGTACCTGCTTTGTGGTTATTTGCGTCATCGGGCTCATGACAGTCAGCCGGGAGCACCGTGATATTTCCCGTTACCTCACCCAACCCGTAATATTGCACCAACACCTTGCCCAGCTTGTTCAGCGCATGCTTCTGGTCAGCTCGGTACATCGGCGCGCCAGCATAGATAACGTACTTAAGCGAACGATGATCATAACGGTCTACCGCAGGATGTTCCGTAAGCATTTTCACAATAGTAGGCACTGTGAACATGTTATCGATGTTGTACTTTTCCACAAGAGACCAAATTTCTTCGCAATCGAGTTTTTGCGACACCGGCAAAATACTGGCTGCTCCTTTTGCCGTATTGACCAGGGCATGGATGCCCGCACCATGAGAAAGCGGTGCAACCACCAATGAGCTGGAGCGGTGATCAATACCGGGCATCAGATCGGCCAGATGGTTGTTTATTACAAACGCCATTTGGCCATGTGACAGCACCCCGGCTTTTGGGTATCCGGTCGTACCCGATGTATAGAAAAACCATAAGGGGTCTTCATACATTACTTCCACATCGTCGAACACACCATAAACCCGATACTGGTTAAGTAAATTCTCATAATCCAACTCGCCATCCCTGGGGTCATTCAAAGCAATAATGTGTTGCAACGTGTCGCTCGCATTCCTTGCGGCATCAGCATGGCAGGCAAACCCTTGATCGTAAATAAGGACAGAGGCCCGGCTCGATTTGGCAAGATAGCCGATCTCCGGCTCTGTGATGCGAAAATTGGTCGGCACCCAGATCGCACCCAATCTGAACGCGACCCAGGCGCTCTCGAATAACTGAATGTTATTGGTCGAATGGATCAGTATCCGATCCCCCTTGCCGACACCCTGAGCGCGCAAGGCATGCGCCATCGCGTCGACCCGGGCATTGATCTGACTCCACGAGAACTGCTCACTGCCTTTTATGAAGCCAGGCGCTTGCGGAAACCGACGACTAATATCTTTTAGTAATGAACCCAGATTTTTTACGTATTGCAGCATGATATTTACTCTCAATTCTTGCGAAGAATACTGACATAATTGGCGACTGCAGCCCCGCCCATATTGAACACGCCTGCGGTGTCCGCTCTGTTCAACTGCATCTGCCCCGCTTGCCCCGACAATTGCATTGCTGCCATGACATGCATTGATACGCCGGTGGCGCCAATGGGATGGCCCTTGGATTTGAGTCCCCCCGACGGGTTGACAGGCAGGCGTCCGTCTTTATGGCTAATGCCATCCAAAATAACCCGGGCGCCCTCGCCTGGCTTTGCCAGTCCCATCGCCTCATATTCGATCAACTCGGCAATTGTGAAGCAATCATGAGTTTCGACAAAGGATAGATCGCTCAGCCGCATCCCCGTGTCTGCCAATGCTTTCTGCCAGGCCAGTCGCGCGCCCATGAACTCGATCGGATCGCGTTTGCCAAGTGGCAGATAATCATTCACTTGGGACGTTGCCATGAAATCGACTTTATTCTGCTGGTTTGGTACCTGATCGCTTCGACTGATAACGATAGCGGCGGCCCCATCGGACACCATTGAGCAATCGGACCTCTTTAGCTGACCGGCAACCAGCGGGTTTTTTGCCGATTCCTGTCTGCAAAAGTCAAACCCCAGATCCTTGCGTAAATGCGCATAGGGATTGCTGACGCCGTTCTTGTGGTTCTTTGCAGCAATGGCAGCCAGTGCGTCTCGGTTATCTCCATAGCGCTCAAAATAGTGATGCGCAATGATATTTCCAAAGATCCCCGCAAACCCGCCGCTGACATCAGCCTCCTCCCTGGCATAGGAACACTTGAGCAACACCTTGCCCACTTCCGGCGTTGATAACTCAGTCATTTTTTCATACCCAATGACCAATGCGTGTCTGGATCTGCCGGCACCGATGGCATCAAGCCCGGAATGTATGGCCGCAGAGCCGGTTGCACATGCATTTTCCAGCCTGACAGCGGGTTTGAACCTGAGTTCAGGTATTGCATTGAATACCAGTGAGGAAGGGAAATCCTGGTAAAGAAAGCCGCCATTAAAATGACCGATATGTATGGAATCGATCTCTTCCGGCTCCAGACCTGCGTGACTGATCGCCTCCCGGGCGACTTCAGCCAATAAAGTCTCCGAATCTATTGCATCCAATTTTCCAAACTTTGAATGCGCCCAACCGCTTATCGATGCCTTTGACATGATCTCTCCTAAATTTTATGTAATATGTACGGTACAGTTTGTAATCGCGTGCCTGTTGTCTATAGAAATACCGTAGAGATCCAGGGCACGAACGCGATCACAAATAACATCAGAAGCAGCACCAGCAGATATCCCCAAACCTTATTGAATACACCGTCAGGTGACACTTTGCTGATTGCGCATGCCGCATAGAAACCCACGCCTAAAGGCGGCGCAAACAGTCCCAAACCCATGGCCAGAATGACCACCATTGAATAATGAACGTCATTGATGCCGAGCGCATGTGCAGCCGGGAACAGCAAGGGTCCGAAAAGAACAATGGCAGGTATGCCTTCCAACAAACTACCGAGCAGAATAAACATGACGATGCTCACTAGCAGGAACCCGATCTTGCCTCCAGGAATATTAGTCATGAGCTCAATGAGGGTTGCGGCAAAGCCCGATTGCGTTAACGCCCACGCCATCGCGGTGGCCATCCCGATAATCAGCAGAATGGCTCCCGACAGCGACACCGCCTCAACCAACATGCCGTAGATGCGCTTGAACTCGATCTGCCGCTGAAACAGGTGTGCAATGAATCCAACCACGATAATGTAGAAGATGCCTATCGTCGCAACCTCGGTTGCCGTCGCAACACCTTCGACCACACAGGCGCGAATCAGAAACGGCAACAGCAGGGCAGGAAGCGCGATCAGAAATGTCTTCCCGATCACCTTTGCGCTTTGCTTCTGGATAGCTGACGTATCTGTTTTTCTGGCCCGGAGCCAGCACATGAATGCAATAGCCAGGGTACACACGACCGCTGGCAAAACCCCACCGATGAACAAAGCCGAGATGGATACGCCGCAGACCGCACCGATCGTAATCAGCACCAGGCTGGGGGGAATAGTTTCAGTCATCGCGCCTGTGGAAGACAGCAAGGCGGCAAGTTCCTCTGGATTCTCTCCCCTTTTTTTCATTTCGGGGAACAACGCGGGCGCGACGGCCGCCATATCCGCCACTTTTGAGCCGGAAATACCGGACACTAGAAACATGGCGCCCAACAGCACAAACTGCAGACCCCCTCTCACATGCCCAAGCAGCGACGCCATAAAGTTGATCATATTTTTTGCCATGCCGCTGATTTGCAATAACGCACCAAGAAACACAAACAAGGGAATGGCAAGCAATACCGCGTGTGAGACCCCTTCATCCAGACGCCCGACCACGATCATCAGGGGAGAATCGGTCACCGACAGAATATAGGACAATGTACCGATGCCAAAGGAAAATGCGATGGGGACAGCGCCCAGCACCGAGAAGCCAATCAACAGCACAAAAAATACCAGCAGGTTATAGTTGCCCATTGCCTGCCATACTGGTGTGAGCCACCAGAATAGGGAACCCACTGCAGTAATGAACAACAGGCATAACAGCAACTGCCTGGCATTTGCAATTTTCGAGAGTCGGGCCATGGCTGAAACCATCATCAGGACAACGCCGGTAAAGATCGCCAGCGTCCGATAACCGTCAGGGATTTCCAGCGCAGGCGAGGTTATGAACATCTGTTCAATCACATGCTCATAACTGGGCACCAGGATGCATGATAAAAACAACAGGACGATAAGCATCGAGTAAGTTTCAAATAACGCCTTTTTCGAATCGCTCAACTTGCTGACAATAGCGGTCAGACGCATGTGTTCATTGCGATCCAGCGCCAGGACTGCACCAAACATGGTCAGCCAGATAAAAATCAGCGTGGCCGCCTCGTCCGACCAGAATATCGGGCTATGAAAAACATATCTCGAAATCACACCGACAAACAGTATGATTGATTCGACACACAATAGAAGCACCGCGACCAAGGCGACCAGCTTCATCAATATGCTGTTCAAATTCACCAGAGATTGAGATAGTAGATTTTGCTTTTCAGCCTCCTGCCCCTGTACAAGTGTTCGAACTTCTGACTTCAATAGCATTTCCATGGAAATTGTCCTTTCAGTTAGAAATTTCGAATTACACGCATTTAAGTGTCAAACCACCATCGACAATTAAATCCACTCCGGTTATATATTTGGCTTCATCGGATGCCAGGAACAGTGATGCATAAGCCACGTCCCATGCATCACCCATGGTTTGCATCGGGCATTGCGCATCGCGCTTTTTGCGCATGGTGTCCACGTCTCCGCCATACGATGACTTCAAGGGCTCACGTATCATTGGCGTATCCATGAACCCCGGCAACACACAGTTGGCACGAATGCCTTTGGACGCGTATTGCATGGCAATATCCTTCGTTATGGACATGACCGCCGCCTTGCTCGCTGAATAACCTACATAAGGAAATCCTAACCATCGCAGGCCCGCAATTGAGGCGATATTAACGATCGAACCGCCATTCTGTCGTTCCATATGCGGCAGAATATATTTGCTCATCAGGAAAATACTGGTTTGATTGATATTAATAATCCGATTCCAGCTATCTATACTTGTCTCCACGCATCCGCCGACCTGTGCAATACCCACATTGTTGTGCAGGACATCAATCCGGCCAAATTTGTCAAGACAGGTCGACACGATCGTCTCGATATCCTTGACTTCGGTCACATCGCCGACAACGCTATGGCAGATTCCCCCTTCATCGGAAATGATCTGCTGTGTGTCCCGGGCTGCATTTTCATTTAAATCCACTGCCAGAACATGCGCCCCCTCACGGGCATACAAGACGGCCGCAGCTTTCCCGTTTCCCCAGCCGTCGCCCACCGATCCGGCTCCTGTCACAATCACAACCTTGCCTTCCATACGTTTTTTCAATTTTGTCTCCTAATATTGATTTATTGATCAACCTGCTCGCCGATCGTTATATTTTTCTACCTGTCGATTTCTCCAGAATATCCCAGGCCTCATCGCCCATTTTCTTTTTCCACTCAGCGTAGTAGCCACCTTGCGCAAGCTTGCTTCTGAACGACTCCTTATCAGGCGTCGTCGTGTTCATACCCTTTGTTGTCAACTCGGCCTGTAGATCCAATCCCAGTTTTTCGCTATCCTTGCGCTGCTCTACGGCCGCTGCATTCAAATGCACGCTCAGAATTTGCTGGACGTCCTGAGGTAGCTTGTCCCATATTCTCTTGCTACTCAACAACCAATAGCCATCCCAGGCATGCCCTGTCAATGCCAAATTCGGCTGTACTTCATACAGTTTTCCGGTGTAAATAATAGGTAAGGGGTTTTCCTGCGCATCCATGATGTGCGTCTGCAACGCACTGTATAGCTCACTGAAATTGAGAGACGTGGGGGACGAACCAATCGACTTGAAGATGCTCAGCAGCATGGCACTGACTGGCACCCGGA
Source organism: Advenella mimigardefordensis DPN7 (assembly GCF_000521505.1). Lineage (GTDB taxonomy): Bacteria > Pseudomonadota > Gammaproteobacteria > Burkholderiales > Burkholderiaceae_B > Advenella > Advenella mimigardefordensis. The sequence continues at coordinate 117,020 of NZ_CP003915.1, read as the reverse complement.
TTTTGACACCCTGCAAATCTTCCACCGTCTGGATTGGGCTCCTGGACGTAATATGCCGAAATCCATTGTCCCAGACCTTTTCAAACACCATCAAGTTGGCCTTAGAAATGTGCTCGCGGATAAACTGACCCAACTCGCCATCCATGGCTTTCCATACTTCAGGATAATTATCGAATGCAAAGCCCACGCTATTGAGCGATGCCATCTTGGTCAGATTCGCCAGAATCACACCTGGCATGGTCACAAACTCCAGACTGCCGGAACGCGCCTGGCTGAGCATTTCAGTATCGCCCCCCAGTTGTCCGTTCGGAAATATCTTGAACTGAACACGGCCATCCGAGTCTTTCAGAATTTTTTCGGATGCCTCCTGCAAACGCAAATAGATGGGGTGAGTCATCGGAACGTTGGTTCCGCACTTCATAGAAATTTTTTCGCCGGCTCTCGCTAACATGGGAAACGGCAGTGCTGAGGCCGCGCCCAATGCCAGGGAGGCCTTCAATAGCGTTCTTCTGGTTTGTGACATTTGTCTTCTCCGTTTTTTAAGGTTCTCAGGAACTCAAGGCTGCCAGGCACTGCTGATCCATTCCGTCGGAAGCGCTCGTGACGGGAGTAAAATCTGTATGGGCGATGAATTCTGGTCTTGTAGGATTGGTGATTGCGTTTGATAGCGCTGAAAGCGTGAGATAGACTATGCGCCTTGGATACGGCGTAATGTTCCCAGCTGAACCGTGGACAATATTTGCATGGAACATCAATACCCCACCTGCTTTACCGGTTGGTGTAACGATTCCGTTGTTTTCTACTAACTTGGTCACGGTGTCGTTATCCAGGGTCCAAAGCGGATAAGACGTTGTCTGCTGATCATGTGAACTTTGCAGGGCGCCATGCTTGTGGCTTTTCGGAACGATCATCAAAGGGCCGTTGATCGGCATCACATCATCCAGGAATATGGCGATGTTCATTGCGCGAGGCTCAGGCATCCCGTCATCTTTATGCCAGGTCGGGAAATCCTGATGCCATTGCCATACTTCACCCGTAAATGCTGCCTTGGCATTGATTTTGAACTGATGTACATATACTTGCTCGCCAAACAGCTGTTCAAGTGGCTCGACCAGGCGGTGATCGCCCACCAGCGCATTACACGTTTGGTTATATTTATGACAAGCAAAAGCGGTTCTGGGAACCCCGTTCTTTTCTCGCCAGATTTCCTCCCGCTGTTCGCTAAACACATCCTGCGCAGCCGCTTTCAGGCGCGCCACCTCTTCGGCGTTGAAACATCCGGGCAAGTATAAGTATCCTAGCTCATCGAATGTCTTCAATTGTTCTTCTGTTAACTTCATCTTAGTCTCCTTGATTTTCACTTCTGAATGCGCCATAATTTGAATTAGGAATTCTGTATACAGAATTCCTAATTCAAATCTAACATTGTTTAACTTGATAAACAGCCCGTAGTTACCCTAAGATCGTAAAAATCCGTGGTAAATATAGGCACATTCAAAATGACTCTTAATTTTTCAGGCGACAACAGTTCAATGGTGCAAAAAATCCGGCCGCCCAAGCCTTTGACAGAAGAAGTCCACGGGATCTTATTAGAGATGATTTGCAATGGGACGCTAAAGGAAGGCGAAAGAATCACCCAGGACGGCTTAGCAGAAATGCTGGGCGTCTCGCGGCAACCCATCACGCAAAGCATTGCGCAACTGAAAAGCCAGGGGTTTATTTCCGACTACGATAAAAAGGGCGTCATGGTGTCGTATATCGACGCCACGTCCCTGATCCAGATGTACCACGTCAGGGCCGCACTCGACAGCCTGGCATGCCGGGAGATTTCCAGAAAATTTGTTGATCAGTCATATGGGGACGCGGACAAGCAGGAGGGCATCAATCTCTTGACGGAAGGGCGGCTCGCGTATCAGCAACAGGACATAAGCCGATCTGTCGAATGCGACATGAACTTCCATCAGTTTCTATATCATAAATCCGGCAACCCCGTGATCCTTGAGTCGACCAAGATCCTCTGGTTCCATATGCGCAGGCTGATGAGAGCGATTCTGACAAATAATGTACGTCCGCCGGAACGCGTTTGGGACGAGCATGAAGCCATATGGCATGCTGCCTATACCGGAAGCATTGCCCTGGCTGAAGAGTTGGCAAAAAAGCACGCCGAAGAGGCAGCAGAAAAGCTGGCGAGAATCTTTCTTGAACAAAACAAAGGGGAAACCAGTAGCATTTCAGACGATGAAATAAGATATTGGTAAAGATAGTAAAGAAACCTGAAACACCACGTGCGTTCGCGTCATCCCCTTGTGTGCCGAACCCGACGCGCTAAGTCGTCAGAATTCGGCACGGGCCTCCCATACCAGGGTACATCACAGTCAATGCCTGACTGGTCTGCACGTGGTTTCCTTTCCCGGCGCCATCGCGCTGGTATCGATCGCCGGTGCGTTAACGTAGGTCACCGGTGGGCTCACACTTGGATAGGTCACCATCAGGTGCTCAGGTATATCCTGTTGCTCCGGGTTTTTCGCCTGCCTTTTGGTGTTATAGGGATCAATAAATTTTCCGTATTCGCCTGGCTCCATGGTATAGCGCATTTCCTTGGTCCCAGTTCCGGCATTAGCCAGATACTTGTCCTCATCGTTCCAGCTTTTGCCGTCCAGATTCGTATAAAACTTAATGTCCACCAGCACAGCATCACACATTGGCGTGATCTCCTCATACTGAGTCGGCCAGCCCGAGCCGCCGGTGGTGGGAGGATATACTGGATGCGTGATAGGCAGGTCAAAATTCAACAGTTCTTCGCACTGAACCAGCCCTACGATACCCGACCACTCGCCTTATCACTCAAGCAACCTGTCTGCCGCTCGCCGCTTCCCGCTGCCGTTTGGCCTCTTCCAGCAGATATATCTGGTAATCATCCAGGTCACCGTCAAAGTCTGTCATGCCGCCGCGTGACACCAGCCAGAATTCATCGCAGACCGAACGCAACAAGGCGCGGTCGTGGCTGACCAGCATCGCCGAACCTTCGAATTCGTTCAGCGCGACGCTCAGCGCCTCCCGGGTCGCCAGATCCAGGTGATTGGTCGGTTCATCCAGCAGCAGAAAATTGGGACGCTGCCAGACAATCATGCACAACACCAGGCGCGCTTTTTCCCCACCGCTCATGCTGCCGACTGCCTGCTTGACCATATCACCACTGAAATTAAACGTGCCCAGGAAATTGCGCAACCCCTGTTCGCGACAATCCATGGCGCTGGGCCGCATGCTGGCCGGCGTGTCGCGCACCAGTCGAATCATATGCTCCAGCGGCGTCTCAGCTGGGCGTAACACATCCAATTCCTGCTGGGAAAAATAACCGATATTCAGGCCTTTACCAGGAATAATCTCGCCCCCGATAGGCGCCAGTGCGCCGGCTATGGTTTTGACCAGCGTTGACTTGCCTTGCCCATTGGCACCCAGAATACCGATGCGCTGTCCCGCCAGGACAGTACGGTTGATATTCTGCACAATAACTGTAGGTTTGGCGTCGACCGGCGCGTCGTCAGCTGGAGGATAGCCGAAGCGGCCGTTGGTGAGCACCAGCATGGGGTTGGGCATGCTAAGCGGAGCCTTGAATTCAAACTGAAACTCGGCATCGGCCAGCACAGGTGCAATTTTTTCCATGCGCTCAAGTGCCTTGACGCGGCTTTGCGCCTGCTTGGCCTTACTGGCTTTGGCCTTGAAGCGGTCAATGAATTTTTGCAGGTGCGCAACCTTTTCCTGTTGCCTGGCGTGCGCGGCCTGCTGCAGCAGCATTTGTTCTGCGCGCATGTCTTCAAACTTGCTGTAATTGCCACCGTAGCGCACCAGCGTGCCATGATCGATATGCAGCGTCACGTTGGTGATCGCGTCAAGAAACTCGCGGTCATGGCTGATCACGACCAGTGTACCGGCATAGTTTTTAAGCCAGGCTTCCAGCCATACCAGCGCGTCCAGATCCAGGTGATTGGTGGGTTCGTCCAGTAACAGCAAATCCGAAGGGCACATCAGCGCCCGCGCCAGTTGCAGACGCATCCGCCAGCCGCCGGAAAAACTGTTCACCGGCCGGTCAAGCTCAGCCACGCCAAAACCCAGTCCCAGAATCAGCGCCTGCGCACGGGCAGCCGCATCATGCGCACCCGCGTCATGCAGGGCCATATACGCGTGCGCCATGCGCATGCCATCATCACTGGCCTCAGCTGCCGTGACCTCGTCCTGCGCGGCCAGCAGAACGGTGTCGCCTTCCACCACGAAGTCGGTTGCACTCTGCTCGGTTTCCGGCATGTCCTGTGCCACTTGCGACATACGCCATTGCGATGGAATGGAAAACTCGCCACTGTCCTCATGCAGTGTGCCGTTGAGCACCGCGAATAAGGAAGATTTGCCTGCGCCGTTGCGCCCCACCAGGCCGACCTTTTCCCCGGGATTGAGGGTGACAGAAGTTTTGTCGAGCAATACTTTGGTGCCGCGACGCAGAGTCACGTTCTTGAGAGTAATCATGGAGGGCAGGTCTTCGTTTTCGGGAACATTAACCCCGGCCGGCGTTGACCGGTATGTGATCAAGAATGACGGGGTGCTGAGCCGGGCAGGCCATCCAAGCTGATGGCAAGATGCCGGAAACGGCGTAAAGAAGGGATGATTGTAGCAGCATATAGCCGGAAAAACGGAGCGTCGTTAAGGTGCGAAGACACCTCATTGCGATATGGTTGTCAAAACGCTTGACCCTGCTATCCGCCTTCCTATTCAGGTCTGTACCTAAAAGTTCGCGAGCCTCGCTCGCCCAGCAGGGAATAATCAGTAAGACGATATGTGTTGAGGCCCTTGAACGCTATGACATTTCTCTCTGCGCGCAGAATCCCTGGGAAATGTGACTGTTGCTCCCTCCCAATACGGCAAGCGTCCACACATAGTCTGTCCATTCTCTGGCCGGCACGAAGAGGATGGATATTCCCGGCCGCATGTGCCACGCTCAACATAGGTGACACCAAACACAGGCCAACCTCAACCTGCGCCAAAATCAAAGAGCCGGGAGACCCATAAGGGACCTCCCGGCCTAATCTCTACTGCAGGCAGAAGCACGATTTCAACAATTTATATTCTTGTCATTGACCGAATTGGCTCATAATAAGCGCCGCCATTGAACCTGCAGGGCGCTTCAATTCTACTGGAAAGTAGCGATAAAGCTCATTAACGACAAGCTCAGAGACCTAGAAATCATTTCTTCAGATGCCTGCTTCAAAATCCTTCCAGCACCAGTTTGCCTTTGGATTTTCCGCTTTCGATCAGTTGGTGTGCTTTCATCAGATTGTCAGCATTGATAGGACTTAGTTTTTTCGTCACAGTTGTACGAATTTTCCCCTGATCAATCAAACCGGCTACTTCGTTCAGCAATATTCCCTGCTGACTCATATCCGGCGTCTCAAACATGGAGCGCGTAAACATAAATTCCCAGTGTATCGATACAGATTTACGCTTGAAACTCATGATATCGATCCCTGCCGGATCATCGATCAAACCGAAACGTCCCTGAGGCGCAATCAACTCGACGATGTCAGCAAGATGCTGCAGGGTCTGCGTTGTCGAAAATACAAACGCCGGCGATCCGATATTCAGCGCAGCGATCTGTGACGCTATTGGTTTACTATGATCCACCACATGATGAGCGCCAAGACCCTGGACCCACGCCTGTGTTTCCGGACGGGAAGCGGTCGCGATAACGGTCAGATCCGTGAGCGCTCGCACAAGCTGTATGGCAATGGAACCAACACCTCCCGCCCCCCCAATAATCACAACTGCATTCGCAGCGCCAGGGACTGGTTTGCGGATATCGAGTCTATCAAATAACATTTCCCAGGCAGTAATAGCGGTCAGGGGCATGGCTGCCGCTTCCGCATGGTTCAGTGTTTTGGGTTTACGTCCAACGATCCGCTCGTCAACAAGATGGAATTGACTATTGGCGCCGGGCCGAACCAAAGAGCCCGCATAGAAAACCTCATCGCCAGGTTTGAACAGCGTAACCGCATCGCCAATTTCCACTATTTTGCCGACGGCGTCCCATCCAAGCACTTTTGTTTCCCCCGCTTCGGGCGCGACGTTTTTACGAATTTTAGTGTCCACCGGATTGACGGAGATTGCCTGAATCTCGACCAGCATATCGCGTCCGACTGCACGTGGCCGTTCAGGATTGAAATCAACCAGGGCGTCCTGGCGATCGAGGGTACAAGCCGATTTGTAGCCAATTGCTTTCATCACTCATCCAATGTAAAAGTTGAAAGATGCAATGATTATATCTATACTGCACAAAGCGCGATACGCACAAAGAATGAACATAGTGTCAGAAAGGATACTTACATGGGAAAAGCCAGCCATTCTCGTTTTGACTGCAGCCCTGGCTGCGCCGTCGAAGCGGCCATTAATCTTATCGATGGAAGGTGGAAGTCGATCATCCTGTTTCATCTTTTGTCGGGCACCTTGCGCTTCAGCGAAATTCGTCGCACTTTAGCCAGCATAACCCCACGCATGCTAACCAATCAGCTACGCGAATTGGAACAGGATGGCCTGATCACGCGCAAAGTGTATCCACAGGTTCCGCCCAAGGTTGAATACAGCCTGTCGGATTTGGGAATGAGCATGGCGCCGATTCTCCATGCGCTCAAAGCGTGGGGTGATGCCCATCTGAATCTTTATGGAAAGCCTCACCTGAAGGATGACCGGAGCTCAGATACCGAACACTTCAACAGAGGACAATCAGAAACATAGGGTTGATATTCTATGTTCCGAGAATATACGATGTTAGTCCTTCAGACATCTGAATATCCTTTCAGCCCGGTTTCTGTACGTATGCATGTATCGGGCGTATTGCCAAAAGACAATTCTTGCGTACTTCGGTGAGTACAGCAATCAGAACAGCGAAATCAAGACGCAAGACGAGACAATGACGTGCTGCGTTTGAAACTATCAAAGAAGCCACAAACGAAATAACCAAGGAGCTAGAAATGACACCCGATCATCCGATTTTCAGACGCTGGCCCGCACAGCATCCAGATCTGCTGCAATTGTTTTCCGCCCCAACGCCCAACGGTGTGAAAGTGGGTATCATGCTTGAAGAAACCGGCCTTGCCTACGAGGCGCACCGAATCGACATTATGGCAAACGAAAGTCACGATCCGGCTTTTCTCGCGCTCAACCCCAATGGCAAAATTCCCGCCATCTACGATCCCGACGGGCCTGGCGGCAAGCCGCTGGCGCTGTTCGAATCGGGCGCGATCCTGCTGTATCTGGCTGATAAGACGGGGAAACTTATTTCTGCCGATCCCGCCACGCGTTACGAGACGATCCAGTGGGTGATGTGGCAAATGGGCGGTGTCGGACCGATGTTCGGACAATTGGGCTTTTTTCACAAATTTGCCGGCAAGGCTTATGAAGACAAGCGCCCGCTGGAGCGCTATGTCACCGAATCGGCACGACTGCTGGACGTTCTGGATAAGCAACTCGCGGGCCGTGAGTGGGTAATGGGTGCAGATTACACCATCGCCGATATTTCTTTGCTCGGCTGGGTGCGCAATCTTATCGGCTTTTATGAAGCGCGTGAGATTGTCGGTTTCGATCGTTTTAAACACGTGCAAGCCTGGCTTGATCGCGGCCTTGCGCGTCCGGCAGTGCAGATTGGACTGCAGGTAACGGCGGCCTAGTGCGCGGGCGCATGCTTTTGCATTGGCTTGAAGCAGAATGAATTCGCCTGGCCGGAACGACTCACGAACAGACGGTGTCACGCCTGCCTGCTCGTGGCTCCATGCCAAACCCTTAACGTTGATGCTCAAAACTCCATTTCGGCCGATAGCAGGAAAGTACGCGGCGCCGCAGCAGTAACAACCGTCAGCTTGGCACTGCTGGAGAGCCAGTATCGCTTGTTCAATACGTTCTCTACGCTGGCCCGTAAAGTAACGGGCCGCCCCATTACTTTTGTCTTGTAGCGTGCACTCAGATCAAACCTTGTCCAGGAAGGCAACGTGAGTTTATTCTCTGCATCATATGGCATCGAGGATGTATGTATCATGCGGCCGCCTACGCTCAAGTCCGGCACCCAGGGGACATCCCAATCTGCGGCGAGATTGAACGCACTTTTGGGTACGCCACTGGCCCTGTTCCCGTCGTTGACACCGCCTTGCGTACGACGCTGTTTAGCGTTATAGAACGTTGCGCTTGCCATCAAGCGCAAGCCCGGCTGCAGTTCACCAACGGCAGACAGTTCGATGCCTCGATTGCGTTGCTCACCATCGAAACTATAAACGTTTGTGTTCGGATCAGTAATCGCATTCGGGCGGTCTATCTGGAAAGCGGAAAGCGTGGTAATCACGCGCCCCCAATCCACCTTGATACCCGCTTCATATTGATTGGACTTGTAAGGCGGGAACACTTCCCCGGCATTTGCGGCCGTCATTGGCGCAGTACCGCCTGTTGTCAGGCCGGACGTAAAGTTGCCGTATATGGAAACATTATCGACGGGTTTGACCACAATCCCGAACAGCGGAGACACCGCGCTTTCGTTATAAGACGAGGTCACCTCACCGTGGTTGTTGAAATTTTCTGTTTTAACCTGCTGTCTGCGCAGCCCGCCTGTCACCAGAATTCTATCATCAGCGAACGATAGCGTGTCTGTCAAAGACAAGCTGGTAAGGGTGTTCTCGGAAGTTTTGGTTGACGCTTCCCGGCTTCCAGTCATGGGATTGATCGGCACCGGGTCATAAATATTCGAATCGACAACGCGTCCTGTCGGATCCGAAAGATAGAAGCTGCCCGCTTCAGATTTCAGAACCGAACCAGATACCGTCAGCAGATGCTTAATGCCAAATGTATTGAATTTGGCGCGCGCACCAATTTCACCGGTTTTGTTGCGCGAGTACGCGTCATACCAGGAATTGGTCACACGGAAATTCCCAGACTCATCCACGCCGTCTATGGTGCGCGCAGAAGGAAAATCCTGTTCAGTGGCGCCGTAACGATAGCCAACGGCTCCATAAACCATCAAATTATCGGAGATGTCATATTCCAGACGCGTCGCAACGGCAGAATCGCGGATCAGCAAATCAGCGCCATCATAAATCGCCCGATGTCCCGATGGCGCTGACGGAATATAAGATATATCGGGATGAAAACCGTTTTGAGCCCTGAAATTTTGCACCGTCTCGCGCTGTGAATACGCATCCAGCGTCCAGCGCAGTTTGTCGGAGCGGTAATCCAGCGCCAGCGCGCCCAGCCCGAGCTTTTGTGAACCATCATCCATACTGGTTTTACCGTTTTTATAGACGCCATTAAACCGGATACCCCATTGTTTATCCTCGCCAAAACGACGACCCATATCCAGATGCGCACCCAGCACCGATTTACTTTCGTAACTGGTGGTGAGGCGTGTTAGGGGTTCGTCTTCTGCCCGCTTGGTAACGATATTGATATTGCCACCGATGGTGCCGTTCGGGCTGATGCCATACATGAGCGTTCCCGGCCCCTTGAGCACCTCGACCCGTTCCATCATTGCCGTCGGAATCCTGCTGCCAGAGGTCAAGCCATAAAGGCCGTTAAGGCCCACATCGCTGCTGTTGACGGTGAAACCGCGAATCTGGAAATCCTCGCTGAAGCTGCCTGTCGATGTCGTATTGCGTACCGACGCTTCATTGGCGACCACATCTGCCAGCGTACGCGCCTGCGTATCCCGGATCAGTTGTTCGGTGTAATTGGTCGTGTTGAAAGGCGTGGTCATGACATCTGCGTTACCCAGCACTCCCAGACCACCGCCGCGCGCCACCTGACCGCCGGCATATGGAGAGGCCAGTCCATTGTCGACACCGGAAACAAGAATCGGCGTCAGCTGGGTCACATCTGTTTGAGCATAAGCGATTGGGGTAACGCCAATGAGCGACCCGACACTCACGCGCCTTGCCAATCGGCCTATGAACGATACGGGACCGCGCCCCGCCCGCTTGATGGTCGTGAATGCGGATGGCGTAGCCATCTGCGAGCGCCTTGAATTCATTGTCTGTCCGTATTCGTTAGTTTTAAATACGACGGATTATAACGTAATAATAATAGTTATCATTATGGATATTATTTATTTAATATTAAATAAGTAATATTGGGGATATTCAAAGGTATAACCTGGAGCGCGTGGGTTCAATCGACGCTACGACAACCAGGTGTCCCGTCTGACGTATGTTTGTGTTGTGTATGTGTGTGTTGTATTAACAGACGCTACAACACGCGTGAGCCCAAAATGACCAGCCAAAGCCAGACCGCGGCCTGCTCGCAGCGCCCTGCCGAACCCGGGTCGTGGCCAGGCCGCAGACCAGGTACTGGCTTGGTGCTGAACAGTCAGGCTGTTATTGTTTTGCGGACGCCACCGCCCCTTTACGCATATCAACAACCGCCCAGAAAAATATCAGCAGTCCGCAGAGTGCCAGCAAGGTACCAACCCAGCCTGTGGACTCCCATCCAAGTCCCATCGAAATGGTGATACCGCCAAGCCAGGCACCCAGCGCGTTGGCCATATTGAAGGCTGAGTGATTCAGGGCGGCAGCCAGCGTCTGGGCTTCCCCAGCCACGTCCATCAGTCGAATTTGCAGTGCCGGACCCAGGGCCACTGCAGTGCCAACCAGTAATACGTTGAACGACCCCAGCCAGATGTTGTGCGAAGTGAAGCAAAAAGCGGTCAGCACGATGCCCGACCACACCAGCAGCCCGCCAATGGTCGGCATAAGGGCACGATCGGCCAGGCGCGAACCAACCAGGTTGCCCGCTACCATACCCAGACCGAAAAGCGCCAACACGATAGGCACGCCTGCTTCCGGCAAACCGGCCAGATTCATCAGTGTCGGCTTGACATAACTGAAAACGGAAAACATCCCGCCAAAGCCGATGCCCGCGATCCCCAGCGTCAACCAGACCTGTTTGCGCTTAAGGGCGCTCAATTCACGCCAGGGGCTGGCGCCTTCGCTCGCGCGCAAATTCGGAATCCACAGCCGCACCAAGCCTACCGCAATCAGCGCGATCGCACCCACCAGAACAAATGCGGCGCGCCAGCCCAGCCACTGTCCCAACCCTGCCGCAATGGGCACTCCCACCAGGGTTGCAGTGGTCAGCCCCAACATGACCAGCCCCACGGCCTGCGCCCGTTTGCCGGGCGGCGCCAGATGAGCAGCAACCAATGCGGCCACGCCGAAATACGTGCCATGCGGCAGGCCACTGAAAAATCGCATCAGCATCATCGATTCATAGGCCGGTGCGATCGCACTGACAAAGTTGCCGAGTGCGTAAATGACCATCAGAAGCATCAGCAACGTGCGCCGCGGCACACGGGCGCTCAGAACCGCCAGTACGGGGGCACCCACCACCACACCAATCGCATAGGCACTGATCAGGTGACCGGCCGTCGGGATGGAAACGCCCAGATCGGTGGCAGCATCGGGCAACAATCCCATGATGACAAACTCACCGATGCCAATGCTGAAACCACCCACACCCAGTGCGAACACGGCTTTCAGAAAGGAATAGGACGAAGACGCGAGAGCAGCAGCGCTTGCGGAATGGCCGGATTTAGTTGATGTGTTCATGAAGAGAAAAAAAGAACCGTCCTGAATACGGCCGGTTTGATATCATTGCGCAGCCAGAAGACGGTGCCGCGCGTAGCGGCGCCCAACGGTACGATAGTGCATCCAAGTATAACGTATTTTGCAATGCAGCATTATTTCAATTGGCAATAAGCTCAGCAGGTCTGCGTCGCGATCGCCGCCTGCCGACGCACACTTCTGAACTGTAGCAGCACAAGCAGCAGACTCAATAGCGCCAGCGCAGCACCCGCCACCGGCACCACCGTGTAGCCCAGACCCGAGCGCAGGACCAGCCCGCCCAGCGCAGCACCCACGGCATTGCCAAGGTTAAAGGCTCCCACATTAACTGACGAGGCCAATCCGGGTGCGCCGGTCGCTTCTCGCATCACCCAGGTTTGCAGGGGAGGCACAATCGCGAACGTGGCCGTACCCCATACCACCAATGCCAGTGCCACGCCAACCTGAGATGCAGCCAGGAAAGGGAAGGCCAGCATGCTGATGGCGATCAGGGACAGAAACAGTACCAGCGCCCCCTGCAAGGATCGATCAGCCAACTTGCCACCCAGAGTATTGCCGATCGTAAAACCAATACCCACCAGCACCAGCATGCCGGTGATGAATGGCGGCGAAGCATGGGTTAGCGTTTCCAAGGTCGGATTGATATAGGTGTACAGGGTAAACATGGCGCCTGCGCCCAATACCGTTGTGGTCATGGCCATCAGCACATTCGGGCGGGTCAGCACACGCAATTCTGCACGAACATCCGGCACCTGGCCTTTCTCTCCCTCAGGCAGCGCAAAGCGCAGTGCGAGCATGGCAAGCACGCCCAGTACGGAAATGGATGCAAATGACTGGCGCCAACCGATCGTCGTGCCCAGCCAGGCAGCAGCAGGCACACCCCCGATATTGGCAATCGTTAGCCCCAGAAACATGGCCGCAACCGCGCTGGCCTGTTTTTCCCGGGGAACCAGGCTGGCCGCGACCAGAGAACCCACACCAAAAAAGGCGCCGTGGTTCAGACTCGTAATAAAGCGCGCACCCACCAGACTGGTGAAGTCGGGCGCAAACGCCGACAGCAGGTTGCCCAGGGTGAAAATCGCCATCAGCATGATCAATGCCTGTCGGCGCGGGCGCCTGGCCAGCAACAAGGTCATGATTGGCGCGCCAATCATGACTCCGATCGCGTACGCCGACACCAGCATACCTGCGGTGGGGATGGATACATCAATGCCGTCGGCGATCGCCGGCAGCATACCCATGGGGCCAAATTCCGTGGTGCCAATACCGAAGGCGCCAATTGCAAGTGCAATTAACGGAACGGTGGCCTGATTGCTGTTTGAAGGTGCAGCAGATAACATGTGTAATCCTTTTGGCATCCCTGAAAATAAAGCGGGACATCCGAAGGAGCACATTCTAAAATGTTTATTTTTAACGATAAACAGGTATAAACATAAAATACCTTTGCTGCAAATGGAAAAATCCAGCATTACCCTGCGCGAAATAGAAGTTTTCCTGGCTGTGGTTGATGCTGGCTCATTGAGCGCAGCCTCTCAACGACTCAGCCAGCCGGTCTCTACCACCAGCCGCTTTCTTGCCCGCCTGGAAGAAAAATTACAAACGACATTGCTGCGCAGAACCACCAGACGGCTGGATTTAACAGACGAAGGCTGCAGTTTCCTGAAAGATGCCCGCGGAATTATTAATTCGATTGAGTCTGCACAGGAACGGGTATTGCTTCGTCAGGGCCAGCCCTCCGGCCCCTTGCGTGTCGATGCCGCGACGCCATTTGTTTTGCATACCCTGATCCCGCTGCTGGCCGATTACCGCAAGCACTACCCCCTGGTCGACCTGACCCTGACCAGCAATGAAGATTTTGTGGATCTGCTGGAGTCTCGCGTTGATCTCGCCTTGCGCATTGGCGAGATGAAGGACTCCAGCCTGAACAGTCGCCTGATTTGCCGGTCACGAATACGCATGCTGGCCTCGCCTCAGTACCTTCTTGAGCACGGCACGCCGTCGTCAGCGGCAGACCTCAGGCAGCACACCCTGTTGGGCTTTACACGCGACAGCATCAACAGTTGGCCACTGCACAACGAAGACGGTGAAACCCTTTACATTGAACCCGATATCGCGGCCAGCAGCGGCGAAGTATTAAGACAATTGTCATTATCCGGCCACGGTATTGTTTGCCTTGCAGACTTCATGACCGTCCAGGATCTGGCCAGTGGCAATCTGGTAGAAGTACTGGCGCAGCAAAATACCGGCGATACGCGCCCGATACAGGCTGTGTACTATCGGCAAACGGCGCTGGCCGCCCGGGTGTCCTCGTTTATTGATCATTTGACGCAGGCGATACGAAAGCAGGCCTGGGCGATTACCTGACTGCGCTTTTTTACGCGTGACTGTCGCGACCCTGTGCATACGCCTCCAGAAAGGCGACCAGCGCATCGAAAACCACCTTGCAGCGCCGGCTGCCACGCAGATCGCCATGCATCGTGACCCATGTCTCCAGAGGGAAAGCAAAGATGTCGGGCAAGACCCGCACCAGAGCTGAGTCACGCCGGGCAAGCGCTGTCTGGCACACGCCGATACCCGCACCGGCACGCACCATGGCAAGTTGCGCCAGATCACTGTCACTGCGCAACGCGAACACCTCGCGTCGCCAGAACGGAAACTGTGTCCGGGCCGCGCGCAGGAAAGGCGTATCCTGATCGAAACCAATCAGAACATGACGGCTCAATTCTTCAGGCGTGACCGGGGTACCGTGTCGTGCCAGATAATCAGCGCGGGCAAACAGGCCAATCTCAATTGCACCCACCCTGCGTGCGACCAACGCCTGCTGACGGGGAGGCGTCATCCGCAAGGCAATATCAACCTCACGCTGCAGCAGATCCTGTAGCCGGTTGGTTGGGACCAGTTCGATCTTCAGCAACGGATAGGTCTGGCGTAGCTGCACCAGGGCTTCAGGCAGAACCTCGACACCGATGATCTCACTGGCCGAGATTCGTACGACACCTTGTATGTGATGTCCGTGTCCGGATGCTTCGCGCTCAAGCGCGGCCGCCGTGTCATGCATCGTCTGGGCATAACCCTGCAGAGAGAGCGCGGCTTCGGTAGGCTGCAGGCCGGCCTGCGTCCGGGTAAACAGCTTCTGCCCAAACGCCGCTTCCAGCAGGGAGACGTGCCGCCCGACAGTCGGCTGAGTCATGCCCAGCGCGCGTGCGGCACCCGACAGCGAGCCCTCCCTCAGAACGGCAAGCAAGGTGCGATAGTGTTCCCATCCGATCATTTCAGCCATACAAAATTGTATAGCGAATAGATGATGATCAGCAATTCTCAAACACCCGGATATCGACGACCATATCGACATTGTCTCGGAAAACAGGAATTTTCATGGAATCCACCTCATCATCAACGCAACGCGCCCTTGTACTGGGTGCCAGCGGCGGCATCGGCGGCGAAGTCGCCCGCCAGCTGCGCGACACCGGCTGGCAGGTACGAGCCCTGCGCCGCGGCCTGAGCGCTCCCACCGAACAGCGCGACGGCATGGACGTGGCTGCGCGGGGACGCCATGCACCGGGAGGACATCATCCAGGCCGCGCAGGGGTGCCAGGTGATCGTTCATGCAGTCAACCCGCCAGGCTATCGACATTGGGCCCAGCGTGTATTGCCGATGATGGACAATACCATTGCCGCCGCCATCGCTGAAAAGGCCACGATCATTCTACCGGGCACCGTCTACAACTATGGGCCCGATGTTTTTCCGCTGGTCGCAGAAGAAGCGCCCCAGCATCCACACACCCGCAAGGGTCAGATCCGCGTGCAAATGGAGCAGCGCCTGCGCAAGGCTACCTTATCTGGCGCCCGTGCAATCATCGTACGTGCGGGTGATTTTTTCGGACCGCAGGCAGGCAACAACTGGTTATCACAGGCACTGGTTAAGCCGGCACGCCCTCTGAAAAAGATACTGCAACCCGGGAAAGCGGGCATTGGCCACCAATGGGCCTACCTGCCGGACGTGGCGCATACAATGGCGGCCTTGATTGAGCGGCGCGACACGCTGGAACCCTTCGCACGCTTTCATATGCAGGGTCATTGGGACGCGGATGGCACCCGGATGACGTCGACCATCAGCCACATCGCCCGCCAGCATGGCATGAATCCGACGATCTCTGCCTTCCCCTGGTGGCTCACCGCAGTGCTGTCGCCTTTGGTTCCGACACTGCGGGAGCTACGGGAAATGCGCTATTTATGGACCCAGCCGGTGCACCTGGATGGCCGTCGTCTGCAAGAGATGCTGGGCACCGAACCACATACGCCATGGGATGAAGCCGTAACGGCAACGCTGCGGGGTATGGGGTGTATTGAATGAATTTAATCTGATACCGGATGAAGGAATCGTGCATGCTTGCCGATCATAACGATCCACTGCAGCGGTGTACGTCTGGACTAAACTCCAGCACGTACAGCCGCAATTACTGCATGCTCACACGGCAAGCTCACGAGCCAATGGTCGGACCATCTTCGTAACCAGGCCATTCTTCATCCGGAATATCCCGGAAGCCACCGTCCGTAACACCATCAATTTCGTATTTGGTCAAATAAGTGCCCAACAGCTCCCCGAAGTCATCTGAACGCTTCTGATGCTTGCCTTCCTCAATCAGCCCCGGCAGGAGTGACACCAGCACACCGATGCCGGCCGCTGCCCAACCCATCGCGCCGGCCAGGACCGGCACCATGTTCGGCACCTTGCTGATCAGGTTCGGTAGCAACGCGTTGCCTAATCCCCATGCACCTTCAACCATAGAGGCCAGGCCTGCCATGGCGCCAACAGAACCCGAAGTAATGCTCAGCCCGCCGGCCACCTTGTCGCCATTTCGGATGGACTTGACCCCATCGAAAATGCCATATGCACCCAGCACAGCCCCAGCCATACCGCCCAGACCCTTGGCGCCTTCTTCAAAGTTTTTCGCCAGGCTCTTATAGCCTTTCATGTCTTTGACATTATTCTTGATCTTGTCTTCCAGTTCCTGGAAGGTGATGTTTCCACTCTTGATCGCGTCTTCGCCATTCTTGATGGCCTTGTTCAGATATTGCTGGTACCCCTTCATACCGCCTTCGGTCAGCACGGTTGCCGTCTGGATCGAACCGCCGGTAATGTTGACAATATCTTTTTCGGTTGGCTTGCCATTGGTGCCTATGCCCCTGGCAATGGTAATTCCCGCCATAAACAGGCCACTCACACCATGCAATACACCTTTGTCGTAGGCCCCTTTGGCGCCTTTGTTCGGATCAAGGTCTTCCAGTTTGCCGGTTTTATCAAGGGTCTTTGTTCCCTGGCGGAAGAAGTCCCAACTACCTCTGAAGCCTGTCAACACCTGATCCGGTGTTGCTACGGTGCCGTTTTCATTAAGGAAAAGCTCAGGGTTTTCCTTGCTGATCTGCTCGATATAATCCTTGACCTTTTCTTCGTCGAGTTTATCGCCGCCGTCGACGCCGAACACTTCTTTTATGTCATCAAAGGAAGCGTCCTTGAACACATTCTCCTGGGCAATATTTGAAAAGTTGTCGTTCAGCTTGTCGTCGAATTTTCCAGTAAACTCCGGATCCAGCGCCGAGTTGTATAACGCTACCTCCATATTGAAGACGCTGGCCGCCTTATCAAATGAATTGTCCTTGAGCAGATCGTTCAGGCGATCGCCTGAGACCAGGGACTTCTCATAGAAATCCTTGAATTGGCCATAGTGCTCCGAGTCCTTCACCGCCCCCTGAATGTCTTCCGCTTTTTCAATACCCAATACGTTCTGGTACGATTGCGCCGTTCCGACAAACTCGGCAAGAACAGCCTGCTGCTCAACCGAACCGTCCTTCATATTGGCATCCCACGAGGCATCCAGTGCCTTGCCGGTCTTGATTTCCTTATCGTATGTATCCTGCAGGGCTTTCTTGAGCCCGCCGTTGTCACCGACGAGTTCCGTGAGCGCGCCGGCGGTTTTTTCACTGAGTACTTTGGTAACTTCCTTGTCATCCTGCAGAATCTTGATATGCGCGTTCAGATCGTCGAATACCTTATCCTTATCCGGATGGGTCCTGGAACGGTTAGCGATGGAAACCTTTGAATAATCATCCTTCCACATGCCCGCAGACGCACCGTCAACCATCAGTTGCTGCGCCTGCTGCAATTCCTGAAGCACGGCCGCCTTTTCTTCGCTGGAGTACTTGTCCGGATTTTCAAAAACATCTTTTCCTATCTTGCTGGTGTCGATGTCTGCAAACGCGCCACGCCCGGCCGACTCAGACAGAAACGTCATCAGCGACGTTGCGTCTTTGGGCGCCGATTTGGAAAGCCAGGTTTGCACATCGCCCTTTGACAGATCGCCATCGGGGCGCTGCGCCAGAGAATGCTTGGAGTTGTCGATCATCTCGAATGCACCTGGCTGGGACCAGAAATTCAGGGCATCCTTGGCCTCGTCGCTCAGGTCTTTTGTGTTATCAACATAGCGCTTGATCGCATCAGCATCCAGATATTTTCCAGACCCCGCCTTTTCCCGTATTTTGTCATAATTGCTTTCAAGAATGGCTGCGTACTTCGCTACCTGCTTTGAACCCTCATCCGCATCCGGGTTGGCTTTCAGGTAATCCTTATAGCTCTTGATATCGTCGGCGTTGCCGGAGATGGCGGATACATCCTCAAGATTACCTTTCAATGCAGAGAAGCCATATTTGCCGAAGTCCTGTAGTCGTCCGGCCTCGGTATCGGGCTTGGCTTCACGGGAGCTGGTAAATCCATTGATTTCCCCGTTGCCAACGCTGTCGCCGGTGATTTCCTTGCCATTGCTGTCGAACTGCTCAACATGGCGCAGAATCTGCGAAGCACGATAGGCGGCGTCTGCATCTTTGGTATAGTCACCCACCCGCTCCTTCAACAAGTCACCTACGCCACTGTGATTGCCCAGTTCCTGAAGCAGAGGGTCGCCTTCCACGATTTCTTTGGCCGAACGTTTATCATCCTCAGGACGCTCCCATTTGATGCCAAGGTCTTCGGCTTTCTTGCGTTCTTCTTTGTCCGTCCCGGCACCCTTGAAATCATCGAGCTTGCCTTTCAGTGCAGAAAATCCTTCCTTGCCAAAATCCTGCAGGCGGGCCGCTTCGGTATCGGGTTTGGCCTCACCGCTATTGGTGAATCCGTTGATCGTCTGATTACCAACGTCCCCGCCAACCTGGCGGTCGCCGTTCTTATCAAATTTTTCAATATGATCAAGCACCTGGGCGGCACGATAGGCGGCATTGGCGTCCTTATCAAAGTCGCCCACACGTTCTTTCAACATATCCTTCACACCGCTCTGATTACCCAGTTTTTTGAGCAAAGGACTGTCGTCGATTATGTCCTGCGCGGAACGATCATCACCTTCTGGCCGTTCCCATTTGATGCCGAGCTTCTCCGCCTGTTCGCGAACGTCCTTATCGTCCTGTACCGGTTTCGAATCGTTCTGCAGCTTGCCATTCAGACTGGTGAATCCGTATTTCCCAAAATCCTGTAAGCGGCCGGCCTCGGTGCCATGTTTTGCTTCGCCACTGCTGGTGAAGCCGTCAATACTGTCGTTGGTAACCTCTTTGCCTGCCAGTCGTTTGCCGTTTTCGTCAAACGAAACCACATGATCCAGCACCTGGGCAGCACGATACGCGGCGTTCGCCCGTTCGTCGGCACTACCTTTCTCGTAATCTCCCACCCGCTCTTTCAGCTTATCCTTAACATCACTTTGGTTGCCAAGATTTTTCAGCAGGGGACTGTCGTCAATGATTTCTTCGGCCGTTCTCTTGTCGTCATCAGGGCGTTCCCAATTGATACCTACGTTTTCGGCATCCTTGCGGACTTTGTCTTCATCGCGCTTTGTTTCCTTCGCTGAAAACAGATCTGAAGACATCTCACCAGCCGAATCGTCCTTAATCCAGGCCTTCAGATCATTCTTGCTTACGTCGCCATCCGTATCGCCGCCATGCTTGGACGTATCCAGGCGTTTGAACGCATCATCCTGCGACCAGAAGTCCAGCGCATCGTTTAGCTTGGGGTCCAGATCTGAATGCGATTTTTTGTAATTTTTTATTTCATCTAACGTAATGTATTTGCCCTCGGTATTGATGTCATCGTAATTGTCCAGAATTTTCTGGGCGTATTCATCCGAACGCTTTTCTTTTTCCTCATCACTCAGTGATTTATTATTTGTTTGCTTATTGGAGATGAAAACGGCATTGTTCCAGTTGTTTTCACTGGCGCTCGACCCGCCTCCCGCATTCTCGGCGGCATTATTGTTGGGCGCGGTAATCTTTGACATGGTAACAACCTCCAATCTGCAGGATAATGTACATTGAACACGCAAATATTTGACCTTCTTTTTATGAAATAATAATGACAACTGTGATATCAATTACAAATGAAATATTCATGACAATCGTATGGCATGGTGACATTCGCATGTAACAATTTGCTGTCTACAATTATCCTGAATTCCGTATCTGATGCCATCGCGCCGGGTTGCGCAAAATACCGGGAGAATCCAGGAAATGACAGTCACACCACAAATCGGCAGTTGGGAAGGTTTCTATGCAGACCGAACAGAGCGGCTTAACGCCGCCACCGATCCGGCTACGCGTGCCCACTTCGAGGCCGAGCTGAACCTGGCTCGCATCACCATGGATGCCATGGGCCTGCAGGTTCCTGATGCGGGCAATGGCGCTGCCTCTCAGGACGGCCAGCCGCTACCGGTAGACCAGGAAGCGGGCGACTGGGAAAAATTTCCTGCGGACAAATCGCAAGCCACGCAGAGCCGGGCAGAAATCCACGACACGCCAGACACACCTTCAGGCTCTGATCAACTGAGCCAAAGCCTGAACGACGCGCTGCTTCCCTATCGCGACGACATTCTTGCCGCGTCCGAGGCCACCGGCGTACCACCGAACCTGCTGGCCGCAGTCATCTGGGACGAATCCAAAGGGATTGCCGGTGCCGGTTCAACTAACGGTGAAAACGGCCTGACCGATACCGGTCTCATGCAACTTAATCCGGACACGTTCGCAGCATTGAAAGAGCAGCACCCGCAGTTGCTGACAGGCGATGCATCAGACCCCCGCAACAATATCATGGCCGGTGCGCTTTATCTCAAGCAAAACCATGATCAGTTCGGCAGCTGGGATCTTGCTCTGCGCGCCTACAACTCCGGACCGCTCTCTGTGGACCCTGCCGATCCGGGCATTTCCACCTCTGGTTTCGGTACCAGGAACTATGTTGAAAAAGTAAATTTTTATATGAATCAGCTGGACAACGGGACTGCCATGTCTGATGGCTACCCCGGAGGCAACCAGCTGTACTGAACCCGCTGCTAACCGCAGCACAACCGGGGTCAACATTCTTGATACGCCCCCGGTGTTATTCAATTTCAAGGAGAAATCGTCGTGACAACCCCCGTTCAGGCAGTAGGCAACACATCATATGCCCAGGAATCGTCGGCCCTGGCATTCGAGCAAAAGCTCAACATTTCGAAATCCAGCCAGATTCTGGCCGATTATCTGAAAGGCAAAGGCAAGTCTGCCATCAATTCAGACGAACTGGCCAAGCTGGCCAATAACAGTGCGGGCGACGTGCCGGCCGATGTCTCGGCCGCTGCTGCCTATATGCAGCGTCATCCCGACGTATTCACTGCGATTGAAACCCATGATGTGGCCGGTGCTGACGGCCTGTCTGGTTTCTGGAACTTCGAATGGGCAGCCGATGGCGGCCTGAACGGTACGACAGTCGATTCAATCGCCTCTATGCAGGACGCGTTCGATCGTGCGATCCAGCTCTCTTCCAAAGTGACTGAAATTACAACCGATCTGAAAGCCAGCCTGGACTCGACTAAGCAGCGTCCACAGAACTGATATCAGTACTAAACACAACTGCAATTATTATGGTTGTGCAATGGTGCCTGCTGGGCGCAACATCACTGCCACAAGTTCGTCATATAAAGATGTTTTAATGTCGGGCTGATTCCGCTCAAATATTACACATAATGTATTTATTCCGGCATGCGTTGCTCGTCTCTCTGACCCTTTCGGTGTTGAGCGGATGTGCCAGCCACCCCAAACTATCTGCCGAAGAAGCCCGTCTGACACGCCTGACAGAAGACCTGTCACGACGCGGCGATACTGCATCTGCTGTCACGCTGTACGAGCGGGCTGTGGTATCAATGCCGGGCAATCCCGATATGCTGCTTGGGCTGGGTCAGGCTTACCTGCGTAACGGCGATCCCAAAGCGGCTTCCGAAACATTCCGCAAAGTGTATCGCCTGCGTGACGGTGATCCGGAAGCCGTGCTGGGCCTGGGTTATGCTGCGTTGCTGGAAGGCAATACGGAACGCGCCTATGCATTGATCTCGGATGCTGCGCCAAAACTGAACACATACGCCGCTTTCAATCTGCTTGGCATCACTGCGACGCTAACAGGCAATTTTGCACATGCCCACGAAGCATTCAACACAGCAGAAGCACTGGATAAAGATAATCTGGAAATAAAATCAAACCAGGCGCTGGCCTATGCCCTGGATAACGATTTCCCCAACGCCATCCAGAAAATGGCAAATGTCATGGCATCACCTCTTGCGGAACCGCATCATGCGCGGCGCCAGGTATTGATTCTGGTGCTGGCCAATGAAGATCAGCAGGCGGAACAACTGCTACAGGGCATGCCTAGGAAGGAACGCCGCAGTCTGCTTGGTCAGGCCCGGCGCATCCGCGATATTGGCGATCCAGCCAGGCGCGCGTCGGCCATCGGGCTGATCCCCACCTTCGCCACGCGACAGGGCGCACACGCCTAATCGGCTGTCCGCGATTCGCGTTTCAATTCGTCTTGCCTCACCTGCTCTTCATCTGATCTTACACCCAGATAGCGCTCGACCGCGATCACCGCTGGCGCAACCATGGCCGGACCCATTTCCTGGCCACGATGCAAATCCTCTTTATTCACCGTCATCGCAGCCAGATTCAGCTCGTTCGCACATCCGGGAGGCAGGCGCGCTTCGCTGCCCGGCGTATCGTCGGCCAGACAGGCCTGCGGTATAAAGCCATATCCCACAGCACCCGGCGTCGTGACGGGAAGCATGCGGGAACTGTATCCCGACTCGCTCATAGAGGTACATCCGTATAGCGTGCCAAGCAGACATACCACCATGACACTGCGCATCGCTCCAGACATCATACCCCTCTTCCTAGTAAACATAGAAACCAAAATTCGACGAATTCTTCAAACCAGCCGGCCCACCCATCAGCAATCTGGCCGGATTTTCACGGGCCGAATCCAGCGGCGTCGCGCTGGCCTTGCCCGAGACAGGCTTGACCAGATACGGCGTAATCAGGATAACCAGTTCGGTCTCATTGCGCTGAAAGCGTCTGGACTGGAACAACTGCCCCAGAATGGGGATATCGCCCAATATGGGCAGCTTATCGATATCGGTTGCATTGCCGCGCTGAAACAAACCGGCAATCGCAAAGGTCTGTCCGCTGCCGACCTCCACTTGCGTGTCGGCCCTGCGCACACTGAACGAGGGCACGGTCGTACCCGCGATTTCGACCAGCCCCGAACTGGCCAGTGTGCTCACTTCGGGACGGACCTGCAGCGAGATCCGGTCATTGGGCAAGAGCGTGGGGGTAAAGACCAGAGACACGCCATAGGATTTGTATTCAATGCCAACCATATCGCGATTCACCGGAACCGGCACAGGAATTTCTCCGCCTGCCAGAAAGCTGGCGGAGCGGCCGGTTACAGTCGTAATATTAGGTTCGGCCAGGATTTCAAGCACGCCGTTACTTTGCAAGGCATCAAGCAGCATATCAATACTGGCACCCCCCGACCTGAACCCGCCCGAGATCACATTGGTGGCCCCTGCTGCCGGTGTCAGCGAACCACCCGTGACCAGACCGAAGGCAAAGTTGCCGGAGTTGAACAGCGCACTCCAGTTTACGCCGTAGCTCAGCAACTCCTGCCTGGAAACTTCGGCAAAGCGCACGCGCAAATTGATCTGCGGCAAATTCGCCTGGGTCATCATATTCACCGATTGCACGCCGTTACCGTCATGCCCCGAAAGTTGCGTCCCCTGCTGCACTGCCTGCTCAAGATTTCTCACCTGACCGCGCGCCACAACACGCTTGCCCGTAGCCTGTTCCTGCACATTACCACCACGTACCCCCGTTCCCACGATCACCTGCGCGTCCATGAAGGCAGTATCATTGGCATCCAGTGCGGTAATGCGTGTACCGCCAATTGCCTTGCCAAACAAATAGGCGGTGCGACTGTTGATCATTTGTACATCGGCAATTTTTTCATCGGCAACCACCAGCGACTTAACTTCACGTTTGAAATGGATGACCTGACCATCGCCCTTGCCAACCGACATCGTCAGCTGTTCTTCCAGCGCCCAGGTGACAGGACTGACCAGCATCAGGCACATGGCACCCATGACAAGCCCCAACCGCAGCAAGCCCGCCCGTACTGAGCGACTCACGCTGCACGCCATCTGATGGCTGACAGACGCACAGTTGGTATTTTTTTTACTTTGCATAGTGACACTCTCGTTGCATATTGCATGCGTAATTTTTTGCTTCTTCATTGTTCGTACAGATCAGGCCGCCACTTTTTGTTCCTGTCCGGCTTCTGACGACTCGGTTGCAGGTATTTCAGGTGTGCCATCCCCCCGCAGTATCGCGACCGGGTGAGAGACATAGCCAGGCGCCAGTTCGGTATAAGCCATGACCGGTATCGTCGTGCCATGCCGAACCAGATACTGTCGTATATAACGGCGCATATCCGCAGCAACCATCAATACCGGCTGAGCCACTGTGCTTGCGTCGCGCATGGCCAATTGCAATCCGCTGATCAGTTTGCGGCTCAAATCAGAAGACAGCGCCAGGGTCCGCGCATCGGATGAGCTCAGTTCCCTGCGGATCTCCTGCTCCAGTTCAACCGAAAACACATAAGCGCCGATCGTTCGGTGTTCATTCGCATATTGATGGCAAATATGTCTGGCAAGGGCAACCCGCACATTCTCGACCAGTACCGGCACCGACGTTCCGTCACCGATTTGCACCAGTGTCTCCAGCACTGACCGCAGATTACTGATGCAAACCCTTTCCTCCAGCAGGCGCCTCAGGATTTCCACCAGACGCTGCAAGGGCACGGCCTGCAAGGCCTGACGGACCAGCTCAGGATGGCTCTGTTCCATCTCACTTAACAACTGACGGGTTTCCTGTACGCCAAAAAATTCGGGGGCGTGTTTTATCTGGACCACGCGCATATATTCGCCAAGAACCTGTTCGCGAGACAGACCGCGGGCGCCCAGTCGCTCCAGATCCGCTGCGTGGCGCTCGCTTACCCAGACGGCTTTTCTGCCATCAAACGTCAGGGTATCCGGCGTTTCAATATTCAGCATGCTGACCACGGCAAGATCGCCCGTCAGAAACACGCATTGCGGATGCAATGTACCGCCCGACACCGGAACGCCATCAATGCAGATGCTGAACAATTGCTCGGCCAGTTGTGAATCCTGTTTAAAGCCGAGAGAGGGGAAAGGCACGCCCAGTGCCTGCTCCGCCCAGGCACTGGCCTGCGCAAGGGACATCTGCAGCGCAGTCAATTGCAGGGTTGCGGCCGTTGCCGGACTCACCCACAGCTGCAATCGCGCAGTAGACGGCTCGGTCCAGTCCGCTGCGCTCTGTGAGGCGGCAACCGGCTCCTGCCCAACCGCAGCAGCGTCACCGCTGTGCTCCTGCTGTTCGCGCTCGGCCTCGATTTTCCGGGCACGTTGTCTGGCGTTGGCGAAATAAGCTGAGGTCCCCGTCAGAAGCGACAAACCGACGAATACATAGGCGGGAAAGCCCGGTACCAGTGCCATCAGAAACAGAATCGCGGAGCATAGCACCAGTACTTTGGTGTTTGCCCCCAACTGCTCGATGATTTCAGCACCCAGATCAATATCACGATCAGAATTGACGCGTGTTACCACAATCCCCGCTGCAACCGCTGTCATCAGCGCCGGCAGCTGTGCAATCAACCCATCACCGACAGTCAGCAGGGAATAGGTATTCATGGCGTCAGAAAATGACATCCCGTGCCGCAAGGTACCGATCACCAGACCACCGAATAAATTGACGCAAAGAATCACGAGCGATGCGATGGCATCACCCTTGACAAACTTCATGGCCCCGTCCATGGCACCGAAAAGCTGGCTTTCACGTTCCAGATTTTTTCTGCGTTCTTTGGCCAGGGCCTGATCAATATCGCCGTTGCGCAAATCCGTATCGATACTCATTTGTTTACCCGGCATGGCATCCAGCGTAAAGCGTGCACCTACTTCGGCCACGCGTTCCGCGCCTTTGGTAATTACAATAAATTGCGCGATGGTAATAATCAGAAAGATGACGATACCCACCACCACATCGCCGGCGATCACATAATCACCAAAGGCAGCAATAATCGCGCCCGCATCCGCATCACGCAAAATGAGACGTGTGGTGGTAATGGAGAGCGACAGGCGAAACAGCGTACTCAGCAGAATAACCGGCGGCAGAACCGAAAAATCCACTGCTCGTGCACTATAGAATGCCACGATCAGGATCAGGACCGCGAAGGAAATATTGAATCCCACCATCATGTCTACCAGATAGGTCGGGAACGGAATCACCATCATCACGACTGCAATCAAAATGAACGAAGCGACAATCATGTCGCTGCGCCGGGCAGCGGCGCTCGCAAAGCGATTCAGTTGCGCCTTCATCCGGCATCTCCTGTTGCATCAAGATGCTGTGCCAGTATCCTGGCAGTCTGTTCGGTCTGGCCCAACAGCAGGTGGGCGCTGGCACGCAGCAGCGAAAGGGAAAGTTCCTCAGCCTCCTGCTCGTCCTGCTCCAGCTTTTTTATCATTTCAAGTGCGCGCGCGCCATCGCCGGCAAGCACAAACATTTTTGCCAGTCCGCGTTGAACACGCTTATCCAGCGGTTCCATGTGATAAGCCACCAGCTGATAAACCAGGCCACGATGAACATAGCCATTATCGGATAGCAGAGCGGCTCGCCGGCAAAGCCACTCTACACTCAAACTATTCCAGTTTTCCGTCAAGTTCCATTTCCTTATCTTCCCCCGAGTGTGCCTCCAGGACCCGGCGGTGATGCTCCATGTCCTCGATAAATAGTGCACTTGCGCATTGCCGGACATCGTCGGACATGGGGAGCGTGGGCAGCACCTGTTCGATCAGATGGCGCAAAATAGCGACATTACCGGAGGTTTCCTCCAGCAATGAATTTAATGGCGGCGTTGCATCCAGCGCATCCACATTGCCCACGCGACGCCGTCGGTCGGTCATTGGTTTGCCGCTACGCACATCAAAGCGACGCTCCGGAACCGATGAAGGTTGCGCCTCGTTTACGCGATGTGTGCCCTGCAGCTCACGTGCACGCCACAGATCAATATCAGCCCGGTTGATTCGCACGGTTACGACCGCTCCTCAATAGCGAAGTACATGCTGCCGGCCGTTCCTGGCCAGGACAAGTTCATGCAGCCCGATTTTTTCAAGCACCCAGCCATTTGCCACAACGGCCCCCTGATAACGACGTTCGCCGCTATCGGCGACAATGTAAGGTGCCTCGCCCAGCCAGATCGCCTTGATAAACAGTTCAGGCGCCTGCGCCAGCGTCAGATTCGATCTGAGTTGATAGCTGGCGCCATACGTGCGATCAAACCATACCTGGATATCATGCCATTGCTTGCGTGCCTGCTCAGATACCTCGCCGACCACATTGAACTGCCCGGCAACGGCATCAACCTCAAGATTGCCCAGCCCGGCTTCGATCAGTTTTGTTTTCAGTTGCTCGCGTACGACGTCTATCGCAACCCTGGGCGTCGCGCGTCGATCTATACCGACATCCGGCCGATACGTGGTTTCGCTCGCCATTCCCGGAATATACAAAAGCGCGAACAGCAGGGAGCCAAGCAACACGGCCAGGACCGGAAGCATCGCCCTGGAGCCCACGGCGGCCAGACCGGCAGCTGGTTTTTCCTGGTGCGTTGCACCCGCCACGCGCATGCGCACCGAGCCCACCGAGAACGTGAATGGCAGGCGATGTTCGTATGTTTCACCCGGCGCAAGCAGCGGTCGGCGCTCAATGTTGACCTGATCGGCGTGTGAGGTCAGTCGGACCTTGTCTGCATCCAGTTCCAGCGTGACATGATGCGCAGCAATATCCTGATCACGCAGGACAATGTCGCCATCTGTGCTGGCGCCGATCAGATAGCGGGCATGTGAGCCAAGCGGAGCAACTCCGCCCTGATGAACGCCGCTCAGAATATACAGCCTGGGCGTCTCGCGCTCCTGTTCAATGACGACTGACATAAAGTTAATATTTTTTCAATACCGGCTGCGATAGAAACAGCCAGCCAAAAAAGGTCAGGGCGCAAACCCTGACCCGGAAGGCATCTATTAGTTTTGTGGACGCTGTTTGGAAGCGTCAAGTTCTGCCTTTTTCTCTGTCGTGATTTCTGTCACTTTGGCAGACAGTTCAATGGCGCGATCAAAAGCCGCTTCCATTTTTGCGATTGAATCTTCGGCGCCACCGCCGCCACTCACTTGGCTAACATCACTCATAATCAACTCCTGAAAAATTAAATTGATACTTGCGGGCCCGACCCGGAAAAGGAAAGGCCCAACTCATAAAAGAGCAGTTTATTTTCCGATGCCGAGGTGACAGACTTATTAAACTTTCAACTCGTTACAAAATCACGTGGCTTTTTATCACGACTGTCATTAATCAGATCAGTCCTTCCTTAACCAGGATCCGTGCGACACGCTCGAAGAATGCATCAGGCAACGCGTCACCAACGCGGGCACGACGTGCGATGTCTGCGGCCAGTCCGGGGTCATGAATGAGCGGAGTGGTCTCTCGCTGTTGCGCAAACCAAGCCTCTTCCGACGAACCCGGTTGCACCACATGAACAATTACCGGCACCTTGGTTTCTCCGCGTCGATAGCGCAGCCCCACAATCCAGTTCCCCGGCCCGCCCACAATCACACTCGCCATATGCGCCCCCCTTGCCGAACTGGCCACCTGTGATGCCCTTCTCTGGCGGTTGCGCTCCTTGCGGATCTCGGGAGACCCATCAATATCTTTACGTTCGCGCTTCAACTCACTATGTGACATGCGCATCTCCCGAGCAAACAGCCAACGCTGCAGCAGCAGATCAACCAATCCGGAAATGAAGAAGGCCAGCACAGCGGTTAATGTAATCGGCACGAACAGCACTTTGAATGATTCAAAAATACAATCCACACCACAGGCCGGTGCACCAAATAGTAGCGGCAGGCTCGCCCGATAGACGAACACAAATGCAGCGGCAAGGGCTGCCACTTTAAAAACCGCTTTCAAAAACTCAACGAGATTGCGCGCACTGAATAAGCGCTTGAACCCTTCTGCCGGATTCAGGCGATTGAAGTCGGGCTTGACCGGGTCCACCGAAAACAAAAAGCCCTTCTGAATAATCATATTACCCAGGATTACCACCAGTACGATCACCAGCAATAGCGGGAATGTTGTGCGCATCAGCAGATCCAGCGCCGCGCCCAGCAGGGTCGGCCAGGTCTCGGTGAATACCATATTCCTTGAGGCCAGCGCATCGGCGACCTGCTGAAACAGCGCCAGCACGCGCGCCGAGACATCGCCCGCAAAATAGCTCAGATAGGCGACACAGGCCAGCACCACCAGCGCCGTAATCATGTCCTGGCTTTTGGCTACCTGCCCTTTCTTGCGTGAGTCCCGCAGCTTCTTTTCCGACGCCGGTTGTGACTTCTCCTCGCTGCTTTTGTCACTCATCAGACACTCCTCACTGCCACGCTAGTCCTACTCTGCGGTGGCATCGACCCAATCGCTCAGATCAAAGGGATTAAGCAATGCACCCTGCATGTCAGACAGCAGAAACGACACATACAGCACGATCAGAATTGCAAAGAGCATATTTTTGACCGGCATGGACAGATCGAATACATGAAGACTGGGCGCCATGCGTGATAAATAGGCCAGAAGCAGGTCAACCACCAGAATCGCAACCATGAGGGGCGCAACCATGCGCACGGCCAGCTCCATGGTACGGTCAAGCAGGCTGAGCAAGACCGTACCCATGCCATCCTGGAACATCGGATACAGTTTCCCTACCGGCCAGACCGCATAGCTTTCATACACGCCCTTTAACAGCACTGATAATCCGCCGGAAAGAAAAAACAGCGCCAGAATCACAATACTGAATAGCGTCGCCGTGACACTGGATTCGGTGGCCGACAGCGGGTCCAGCAATTGCGACATGGTGGAGCCGCGCTGCAGATCAATCATCTCACCCGCTGCCTCAGCCGCCCATACAGGAATGCCGTAGATGGCGCCAATCACCATCCCAATCAACAGCTCAACAATCAGCATACCCACGAACTGGACCGAGAACTGCGGGGCATCGGTCATGATCATGGGCAGCAGCATGGGCACGGCGGGCAATGCAAAGACCAGCGCCATTGCCGAGCGCAGCAACCCGGTCATCCCCAGGCGATTGAAGACCGGAGAAATAAGCACCATCCCCAGGCAGCGCGACATGGCCAGAGACACTGCCGTAATAACCGGATAGGCAATTTCAAACCAGTTGGTCAGCCACGCAGAAACAGGAACATTGCCTAGCGTGTCCATATGGGAAAGCCTGCAAGCACCTGGTCGGCCAGGCTTGAAACCTGCCCGGCAAGCATAGGCAGAACAAAAATCAGCAAACACAGAACGGCGACCAGTTTGACTGCCTGCGGCAGCGTCTGATCCTGTATCTGCGTTAACGCCTGCAACAGGCCAACCCCCAGGCCGATGACAATCGCGATAATCAGCGCTGGAGCCGACAACATCAGTACAACCATCAGTGCTTTTTGCACCAGGGAAACAATCAGCGCCTTATCCAATCGTTATCCTCCTCCATAGCTTGAGATCAGTCCATGCATCAATCTCGACCAACCGTCGACCACAACAAACAGGAAAATCTTCAGCGGCACGGATATCAGCGTGGGTGATACCATCATCATGCCCATTGCCATCAGCAGATTGGACACAATCAGGTCGATGATCAGAAACGGAATGTAAAGCAGAAAGCCGATTTCGAATGCACGCGCCAGTTCCGAGCCGACAAAGGCAGGCACCAGCACCACCAGATCGTCATTGCGCAGATTCTGCCGCGCCTGCTCGGACCACAGACCTTCTGTGGCACTCAAAAAGAACTCGCGCTCCTCCATGGTGGCGTACTTGGCCAGATGAGCCTGCAAAGGAACACGCACCCGTTCCGAAATATCTTTCAAATCCTCGACTGAATTCAACTGGACGGGGGTATTCTGAAACTGATAGCCAATTTCACCGATCAGCGGCGCAGTCACATAGGTCGCCAGAATCAGCGCAATACCGTAAAGCACCAGATTCGGCGGGGTCTGCTGCACACCCAGCGCATTGCGAATCAAAAATAGCACAACCGCAATTTTCAGAAAACCAGTCATGGTAACGATGGCCAGAGGAATCAGGCCGACCGTTGCCACCAGCAGAATGATCAGGGCCAGGTTGGACTGATGCTCACCCATGCGATTTAGCCAGGCGAATAATTCGGACGCCCAGGGCGTCGTCCAGCCGGACCAGTTCGCCCTGCCCGACCCTGGCACCATTTATGAGCAAATCCACAGCCTGCTGAGCGCCGCGCTCCATCGACAGGACCGAACCAGGCTGCAGCGTTTTGAGTTCTGCCAGCGTCATGGACTGGCGGCCCACTTCGCATACGAGCTGCACCGTCAAATTGTCGAGCACATCGACTTCGTCGACGTCTTCCTGAGTATGAATGGATTCCACAGATCTCTCTCTTCTTTCGTCTAAGTACCAGGCGCTAACCAGGACATCGCCCTTTGCATCGGTGCGCACGTCCGCCAGCAGGCATGACGACACCACCAATTGCAGATCCTGCAGGGGCCGGTTTAACAGCACAATGTCGCCAGGCGCCAGCGACGCCAGTTGCTTCAGCCGCAATGTCTGATGGCCGGCCTGCAAACTGGCTGTAAACGGCACCTGCAGCCAGAACGCATCGGCCTTGTGCAGCAATGCACGCTCCAGGCGAGCCGCCACGATTTGCGGCAGATCCAGCCACATAACCGGCGGCGCTGCAGCCGTACTGGCCATACGTCCCAATTCAAAACGGCGCCAGTCACCAGAGGAACTGAGACCACCGCTTTCGGACGGAGCCAGTTCACGATCCAGCAACGTCTCCAGCCTGCTGAACAGATCATCCAGCAACCACCCCACAACAAACTGCCGCTGCGCTGGCGAGACCTGCGACCAGTCGGCGTTGGCCGGACCGGCCAGTCCGGCAAGCCCGCACAACTCGTTTAACCAATGGCCTTGGACATACAATTGCTCACCATGATCGCTCAACGCCAGGCTAACACTGCCCGACGGCAATGGTTCATCGGCGGCGACAGGTGCCACACTGAGCGCCGCATCCTGGTTCAATACCCGGAATGCCAGTGGCGCCAGCAGCCGCTGCCCGCTGGCGGGCCAGGCATGTGCTGAACGGCTATATTCGGGCAACAGCGGCCATAGCGCTGTTATTTGCTGTGGAGTGGGTTCAGGCAGAATGGTGCGCTCCCCAGATGTCTTCCTGCTCCGCTTCGCTGCGTCGTTCCTCGCAGGCAGCGTGGACGCGATATCGCGTTGTCAGCAAATGACTGGCCGCTTCCAGCTTGCGCGTGGCGGCAGCATGCGCAGCAGTGGCCTGCTGCAATTGCCCGGCGGCCTGATTCACTCTGTCCTGCAATTGCGCCACCTGTTGGTCGGCCCGCACGATGGCGGCCGCATCCGCAATATCCTGCTGGCAGGCCTGCAGAACAGCGACATCGTTGAAAGCGGCGCTGAACAAGGTCTGCCAGCGGCCTATTTGCTGCTGACCCACGTCCTGCCTGAAACGCTCCGATGCACGCCGGGCCTCGTCGTGCTGCTGACGGATCTGCTCACATTCACGTGCATAACGCGCACGCAACCCGGCAGTACGCTCTTCACGACGGGCGCGCACCGCTCTGAGCGCACGCAGATTCTTCAGATCCGTATTCAATCGAGCAGCCTCCACAGTAGATGTTCTGTCTCGGCATACCGGGAAACATCGTTGATATCCTGGCACAGAAAGCGCTCAATCGCTTCGTGCTGTTCAATCGCACGATCCGTTTTCGGTTCGGCTCCAACCTTATATTCGCCCAGGCGCATCAGCAGTTCCACCTCGCGATAGCGGGCCATGGATTCGCGCACCGCCACCGCAGCCTGCAGGTGTCGCACCGATACAATTTTGTCCATCAGCCGGCTGCGACTCCGAAGAATATCAATCGCAGGAAAGCGGTTGCGGCGAGCCAGTTGCGCATCCAGCACAATATGCCCGTCTACAATCGACGTCACCTCTTCGGTAACCGGATCGGCCTCGCCGTCGCCTTCCGTCAGCAGGGTATAGATGCCGGTAATACTTCCCCTGACACCCGGTCCGGCCCGTTCCAGTAATCCGGGCAGCGCAGCAAACATCGACGGAGGAAAACCCCGGCGCGTAGGCGGCTCGCCCGCGGCCAGGCCAATCTCACGCCAGGCCCGCGCATATCGCGTCACGCTATCGACCAGCAATAGGACATGCTGCCCGGCATCACGAAAATATTCGGCCACACAGGTGGCCGTCGCCGCCGCTTTCACGCGTTCCATGGCCGGCCGATCAGACGTTGAAACAACCATCACGGTGCGCGAGCGGATCTCCGGTGTCATGGCCTCTTCGGCCCATTCCCGAACTTCGCGGCCACGTTCGCCAATCAGCGCAAGCACAATCACATCGGCCTGCGTGCCGGCCAGGATTGAAGCCAGCAGGGACGATTTGCCCGCACCCGCTTCACCCTGAATGCTGATGCGCTGGCCCTGACCAACCGTCAGCAAGCCGTCGATCGCGCGCACACCCAGCGCAAGCGGCTTGCGGATACGCTGTCGATGAATGGCCGACGGCGCAGCCACATTGACCGGTCGCAACACAAAGTCGGCGGTGTTCTGTGGCTTACGAGCATCCAGATGTCGCCCGAAGGCATCAATAATGCTGCCCAGCAAGCCCTTACCCACGCCAATCGAAAAGGCACTGCCGGTCCGGTAAACCGGACTGCCGGCACTCACCCCGCTGATGGCCGCCATCGGCGAGAGCCACGCATGGTCATCTTCAAAGCCGACTACTTCTACCGGCACCGGCTGCTGCTGACCCAGCAACGGTTCGATAAAGCCATATTCGCCCAGGCGTGCGCCGGGCAGCCATGCGCGCACAGACAGTCCGCGCACTTCCAGGACCTTGCCCTGATAGGGACGGCTGTCTGCCTGCGCGATCGCAGCCAGTATGGGCGCGATGGGATCCCTCTGCACGGCAACGGATTCAGTCTGCATCCGTCACCTCCTGCGCCGGACTCAGCGTGCTGAAGATGCGCGCCCATTGCGTCTGCGCCGTCAGTTGCACCGTGCCCAGCGGCGTATCCATATAACACATGTCATTAAGAAGCGAATCATCGGCACGGACAGGCAATGGCTTTCCTTTGAAGCACAGCTGTTTAGCCTGCAGCGCATTGACCATGGCCGGCGGAACGCGCAACACAATCGTATTGAGCGCCTGCATGTCCTCAATCGCCTTGCGGGCAAGCGCTGCAATCAGTTCGGCATCATCCAGTCCCGCCAGGATTTTTTTGACAGAAGCATCAATGGCCGATGCGAGCTGCGATGTCAGCCCATCCAGATAGGCATCATGCTCAGCCGTCAACTGCCGGGCCAATCGCGCTGCCTCCTCCAGACCAGCCTGACGCCCCTCATCAAAGCCAGCCTGCCAGCCACGTTCACGCTCACGGACCGCGTCCTCCTGTGCCAGTTTTTTCAGCGCGGCGACATCCTGCGTCGCCTGTTCAAGGTGGCGCTCGCCCTCGCGCCACGCCGCCACACTGTCGGCACGCAAAATAGTCGCGTCTTTATGAGACATTTCAGTATTGCTCATGATGTTAGCGCAGCCTGTTGCATCAATATGCCGGATACGCGCCTGACGATGTCGGGCCCGCCTGCATTCAAGCCTGGTGGCTCTATCCATTCCTGCTGATCAGTATTGGTGCTCTCTTTTAATCTCACCCAGGCTGCCAGTTCCGAATCCAGCGTATCCTGCCATGCGCGCAACAGCGCCGATCCGGAATGCCCAATACGCATCGCCCATTGTTCAGGCGGATTTGCGCCGGCAGACACCTCCTGCAATGGAACATGATCACTCGCTTCGCTCAGGCCCGCCTGAACCCACTGCCACCAGTTGTCTCCCAACTGCGCATCCAGCACCCGCAGGGCCGGCGTCTGCACCACGCGAGCAAGCGCTCCGGACCAATACACAATGCCGCAGACCCTGGCCAGCCATCGCCATTGCTGAACACTCAGGGCAGCGAGATACGCATCTTCGTCATTCACCGGCTGCAAGCCAGACAACGCAGTCAACGAATAGTGTTGTTGCAGCAGCGCGATGAACCGCGCGCGTTCACGCGTTTCATCGACCGCCTTTCTGAATACATCCTCTTGCACGATGGTCAGGGGACTCAGACTACCGGCCAGATAATCCATATGCACACCCGGTAGCGGGTTGTCCTGGAATTGCACCCAGGACCTGCCGGTGAAATCTGCCTGCATCATCAGGATGATCCACCCAAAACACCTGTCGTGCGCGCCTGCCAGCGCAGACACCACCAGGTGAGGAGCGCAGCCAGTACGGCCACCAGCACCAAAACCAGCAAGACCAGCTGACTGAGTTTGCCGGCACTTTGCTGCGGCACCGGTACCCCCAGCCATGTTGTCATGCGCGGCGTATAGGTGCCGTTTTCCTCGGCAGCAGCAACCGGAATCACTGAGACACGTTCATAGTCCAATCCGGAGATACTGCCCGACACCAGCGATTTTATTTTCGGAATCAGGGATTCGATATCCGTGTCCGGACTGTAGCGAACGAAAACCGCCGCAGAGGCCTGTTTGCCTGTTTTGCGCTTTGCGTCATCGTCCTGTAGGTCAACATGCACACGCGCTGTGCGAATGCCATCGACTCTGGAAACCGTATTGGATAGCTCCTGACTCATCGCATACACCAGTTGAGCCTTTTCCTGAGTGGGCGAAGAAACCAGCCCATTGCCCTTGAAGACATCACCCAGCGAAGCAAAGTGTGTCTCTGGCAGGTCGGAGGCTTCCAGTACCTGTACGGCCGCGGCAAATTGATTCTCGTCCACGGTCACCGTCAGGCTGCCATCCTTGACCGCATACCTGTCCGCCTGAATGCCCTGCTTCATCAATTCGGAAATCATCCGGTTAGCCTGGCGCTCGTCCAGTCCGGAATACAAATCCTCCTTGCAGGCCTGCAGCAACAATACGCTCAGCAGCGCGCACACACGTAATACATACCACCAGAACCGACGCTGCACTTACTGCCCTCTCAACAAGGTATTGACGGCGCCGGAAATCTGGGTAGCGCTGCGGACCACAACCTGGGTCTCAATCGAATAATCAAACATGGTCGTCAGCGACTGAAGCACAGTCATCACCCGCTGATCGCCTGCGCCAGGACCTGCCTGTGCTGACGCAGCCTTGTCCTGATAAACCGGTTCACCGTTGGATATCTGTTTGACCCTTTCGGAAAAGGTATTGGTTCGTTCCAGATACGTGTCCAGGTGCCCGGCCAGGGCTTGTCCGACCGGCCCCATATTCATGAACTGCTGGTCGCGCGCCTGCATGGCCATGGCCTCGAACAGGTTCTGCGAAACAGGACTGACGCTTTCGACCGGAATCGGGTTGGCCGAAAGGCCTGCTTGAATAGGAATTTCCATCATGTATTCACTTCGCGATGCCTGTGAACCTTATTCGTCCGACATCGCCTCGCTGAGAATTTCATTCATGCGTGGAGACAGCACGGTTTGCATCATCATGCCAATGCCTTTCTCGAAGACCTGATCAGCCTCCGCAGAGGAGTCCGGGGTATCCTTAGCCACTTGCACGGCATCTTCGAATGATTTGCCTTCCGGAATGGTGTCAGTTACTGCTGCATTTACTGGATCGATCGACATTTTCTGTTCTCCTATACTGCAAAATCAGGCGGTTCGCCCGGGCTTCAAATTCAACGAGGGACCATCACTTCCTGCGGGCTGGAGCTGCCACGGAAAACCGTCACGCCCATACCACTGCGCGGTGTCGGTGCCTTTTGCACAACGGCAAGCGCAGATGCAATACGCTCCTGAAAGCTGGCCGGTCCGGTCACAAGCAGCCTGCCCGAACGCTCATCCAGCGTCACATGCACGCCCGCCCCTTTGCCGGACCATTCCTGTGCGATCTGGCGCCGCCGTTCTGTGTCCAGATGCGTCACCGAAACACTTTCGGTTTTATTCTCCTGCTGCGTGGACACGACCAGAGTATCGTGATCCAGAAACCAGACCAGATCATGCGCTGCCCCCAGGCGGCGCAGAAACCCGTCTGCCGTCTCATTCGGTTGCGTTCCGCCGCGCACCACACCGCGCACCGGTTTGGTAATCTGTGTTGCAATGCCCAGATTGCGGCCAAGCTCAAGCAGGACATCCTTCAGGTCCTGTTCGACCACCACATAGGGATACGGTTGTTCAAGGACCGAGGCCTTGCCAACCGCCCATACAGCAGGCAACAATGTACACAGGCCTGTCAACATGACGGCCGTGATAAGACAACGGCGCAGTCCTCTTTGCTTGTGTGACAGCACTGGCTTCTCTCCAACATAGTTGGCGTATTATTGATCATCGCAATGACAGGTTTATTACATTTGTCATTGCTGTTGGGGTTGCCCTTTGTCCGAACGCATCATGCAGGGGATATCAAATGAGTGGTGGATGCTGACAACAGGCCTGTTGTGGGAGCTCGCCGTTGCCGCGCCTGTAATGCCTTCAAAGGCAATCTGTAGCCTCCGTCAACGCCTTGCCGTTCACCCGTTGCCCGAGCCGCCTCTGATATTCGAAACAATATGTGTCATTATGAAACGCAATGCATGACTGCCGGTTGTCTCTACTTTGCCGGCATCCTCAGCTATGGCTCGACTTTTTTCAGCTCATAAGGCGCACGAACGATAATAGACGTTTCACCCGGCTTGGATTGAATCTCCAGTATGCCGGCAAGTCGTTCGATTCTCGTTCGCATGCTATGCATGCCCACGCTGATGCCCGAGAGGCCAATATCAACTGTATTAAAACCAATACCGTTATCAATGATCTGCAATTCAACGTCGCTGACCTTGACCAGACACCGGAAATGGACTTCGCTTGCCTGGCTGTGCTTCATAATATTAGTCAAGGACTCTTCGGCCACACGGTACAATGTCAGGCATTGCATGGCACTGGGCAATGTCGTCCATTCAGAATCCACTTCCCATCGTAGATCAATACCCATATCATCAAAAATCTGCACAAAGCGATTGCGCAAAGGAGCCAGCCAATATACCGGGCTGGCAGGCAGCTTGACGTGGCTTTCCGAGAAGCTGTCGATGATTTGTCTTAAATCATTTCGTAGCAGACTTAAGACGGACAAGGTGTGTTTATTACCTAATGTTTGTTTGGCATAACTAATCTGTGTCATGGCACGCACTAACGAACTCCCCAATCCATCATGCAGTTCGTGCGCCAGGTTAAGGCGCTCCTTTAATTGATGGTTTTTGATGGTTAATGCATGGCGGTTATTTAACGTGAGTTCCAGCTTCCTCTCCGCCTCCTGAATATTTTGATTCAACTCCTCATTGAAGCGCTCAATTCGCCGTAAACTTTTGCTTAAACGCAACGCAAGAATAATGCTCAGAAAAATAGCAAACAACAGGGAGGTGAAAGGAAGCACGTTTGAGAATTTCTCAAGTACGCGAAACAATGAGAGCGCAGAGACGATACCAATGGCCAGACACCCGATAAGTGTGACGCCCAATAGCCATGATTCAAATTGCCGGGTACGGAAGCAAAAATAGGAAACAAATAAACTATTCAGGCTGAAGAGCAGGATGGAAGCCATAAACACACCCAGCAGCGTACCGGGTAAATAATCACCAGGCACCAGCCAGATGCTTGCCACAAGGATCAGCATAAAGGCAAAAAAGTATTTCTCTGCCCGGGGAAATATCTTATACAAAAATCGCCAGGAAAAAATGCAGAAACAGAAGATATAAGCAGCAAAAAAGGCGATATTAAACTGCGTGAAAGTAGCGGTATTACTAAAGGGTGCTGTCTCGGTAACCAACAGCTGGGAAGCAAAGCAGACCCAGAAAACGGTTGCCAGGGCGTACCAGCCATAAGCAATCTCTTGCCGGCGAAATAACCAGAAACACCCGCAAACCATGCCTAAGGTCAGCGATAAAATTAGGCTCAGGTAAAAAATCGTGCGCTGATTCCAGGTGGCTTCTTCAAACTGCGCAATAACCTGCTGTGTATTGCCCACGCTGATCGTTCCCAAACCAGGGGAACTAAGCGTGTCTCCCGTAATACGAAAATACAACTGATTAACCGCAGAATAATAAACAGATTGGCGGGGCAGACTCAGGAAACGCGGAGAATTCCAGCTGCGTGAAAGCGGCTCGCTCAGGTTGGCGTCAGTCCATAATAATTGGTCATTGAGCCACACCTGACCGGCCATATTCATTGAACTGACCAGTAGCGCCAACGGCGGTCGGCCATTTTCGTCAGCGCACTGTGTGTGCCAGTCTACTCGATACCAGACGACGCCGTTATAGGAGGGCCAACGCTCAGTCCAATAGTCGGGGAGGGAAACGCGTTGCCAGTCAGCCTGTGTGATCGCTTCGGGCGCGGTTGCGTCGGACTGCACAGCATAGGCTGCGTCAAGACTGGGTGTACATACGCTCTTGCCAGATTGTGCCCAGGTATTTTGGGGGAAAACGCAAAACAAAAAGACCAGTACGATACCGGCTAAGAGCAATAGTAATTCGTTAACTATCGCGCGCATGTCGGAGGCCTTTGCCGCTGAACGTTCACAGTAAACCAATGGTACGCGCCCGGCTCACGGCCTTGGTACGATTGGTAACGGCGAGTTTACGATAGACGCGCCGGATATGGGTTTCAACGGTATGGCGCGACAGGAACAACTGGTTTGCAATTTCCTGATTGCTTAAGCCCAGTGCAACCAGATTCAGTATTTGATGCTCACGCGCGGTTAAATTGACGCTGTCAGCCTCATCTTTAGATGCTTCCGGGATGGCTTCTATGGGCGCTGCCTTTTGCATGGGAAGCCTGCTCAGAATGTGACGCGCGACAAATGGGTCAATAGGAGCACCGCCTTTAAGAATACTGCGAATAGACACCTTGAGCTCAATGTCGTCACGTTCTTTGAGAATATACCCGGTTGCGCCTGCCTGCAGCGCATTAATGATCATCGCTTCGGAACTCCAGGCGGATATCACCAGAATGGGAATCTCAGCCCGAATAGCACTGAGCGATTCAATAATATCAATGCCATTCCCATCTGGCAGGCCCAGGTCGATCAAAGCCAGCGCGATCTGAGAAAAATCAGTATGACATTTGACATCAGCGATCGAACACATAAACTGCAAGGCTTCGTCTGCATAGCCGATTTCTAAAAGAATCGAGCGCAGGCGTTGTTGCATCACGCTGTCGTCCTCAACAATCAGTACCGGAGCCATTAGGTTCACCATGCATAGCCTCATTGGGAAAGGTTTAATTCTCTAGATGGCTTCAGTGCTGAACTGCATTGCGCCTGAACTCATTGTACGAAATGTAACAGATTTGCAAAATCACTACTTCTAGTGATTTTCTAAAAAATGCAAAAATGCTTTAATTCCTGTTGTTTTTATTAAAGTTTTGTTGCATTTTTTTGCGAATCGGTCCGAAATATTGAAACATTGACTGTGGATTTAACGCGATTTTCCGGGAACACTGGCCCCCAAATCCCTGATTGTTAATGTCTGCCCCCGCATATGACACGCTTTGCAAATATTGCGTTTGCGATACGCACACCGCAGCAAACGCACGAGTCCGAAGTGGGCCTTAAAACCAAAGCCCCAGCGACATTGCTTGACCTTTCAACATTCACCTGACAGGTCTATGCAACAAATATCCGCGAACAAGGGAGTTGTATGTGAAGACTGCAGGCAATTACGAGATCCACACCCCCACCGACAAGACCAACTCTCTTGCTGAATGGCCTTATCAGTGCGCAAGGCATTTGCTCACCTATCCTATAGATACCGCCATCTCCAAACAATTGGCATTCATGGGCGAAGCTATCGGTGCAGATCGGGCCTGGATGCTCGAATATCGCCCGGACATGCTTCGTTTTCGCAATACGCACGAATGGTGCCGGGGACAAACAGAACCCTTTGTAGCGCAACTTCAGGAAGCGCCAACCACGCTCATTGCCTGGCTGCACCAATACATGAAGAAAGGACAGGCGGTCATGCTGCATGATGTAGAGCACCTTCCCGGAACAGCAAAGACGCTTCAGATCGAATTTCGTCGTCAAGGCAACAAGAGCGTACTGAATGTGCCGGTATGTCATAACAACAACCTGTTTGGCATCATCGGCTTCGACACCACGGTCAGTCACAAGGTCTGGTCAACAGCCGAAGTCCAGGCCTTATATCAGTGCGCGAATCTCATTGGACAGGCCAGATTTTCACAAAGACAGCATCAGCGGGAAAGCGCCGAATTGCCAGGCGCCACTCAGGTCATTTACCTGAGTACACGAGGCATCGTGCGTGGCGTCTCGCCGGACAATATCGTTGGCGTGCGCTCTGCCGGCAACTACAGTGAAGTCTGGCTCGAGGACGGGGCGATGGTGCTAGACTCGCGCGCGCTGGGTGTATGGGAGACGCTGTTGCCACCCAGGACATTCTTCCGGATACACCGGACGGCCATCATAAATGCGCTGCAAGTGATGGAAGTTGATCGACGACAGCTCGACAAATGGCAGATCCAGTTGCGGTCCGTGGCCAGCGCCTGGCCGGTTTCACGCTCGTACCGCAAGCCCTTACGCGAACGCATGGGAATCTGAATACCCAGCCCTCCTGATGCACCGACTGCACGCATTATGCAATTGGTCACGCCGGCATGTTAACTCGTCATTGAGTTTATTTACACTGCGGGATTCTGCAATATCATCCCACCTGCATGTTACTTAATGCGTCATATTGTAAACAATAAATATTGCCTGTATTAGCACAAGACTGACACTCAAAAAAAACAGTCAGCGCTATTTCCTGCGGTATTAATCAACTTTATATG
Source organism: Advenella mimigardefordensis DPN7 (assembly GCF_000521505.1). Lineage (GTDB taxonomy): Bacteria > Pseudomonadota > Gammaproteobacteria > Burkholderiales > Burkholderiaceae_B > Advenella > Advenella mimigardefordensis. Next base: position 75,019 of record NZ_CP003915.1, on the reverse strand, counting down.
GATAGGTGAAATGGCTACAGTAAATTTAAATATTGGCGGACTTTTTCAGCCAACAACAGAGACAGTCGATCAAAGTCAATATGACGGCAATACACTGTTGAATGTCAATGCATTAAGCCCTAATACCACGTTAAATATCAATAATGCGACGGGTAGTGACAACGTTCTCGAGTTAAAGCAAACAGTGTCAGTCGGTTTGCTGTCAACCAGTACCATCAATCTGGGTGAAGATGCCCACGTAAAACTGACCGGCCTCGCAGGAATTAATGTTGGTTCTACCTTTAACTACAATCTTTCAGAGGGTTCTACGCTCGAAATGACCTCCAGCTTTCTCTCGCTGGGCGTTGGTAACAAATTCAATATCGACCTCGGAGAAGATGCAACATCGACACTGATCTACGATCCTACCGGAATCAATCTTCAGTTGTCCGATTATCCAACGATCACAGGCGTCACAGCCGGCGACCAGATTCAGGTAGTGGGTGCCACCAGCGGCGAATATGTTAACGGCGATTTGGTCTTCAAGAATAATCTTGGCTTTACTGTCGGCCGTTTTAACGCCGAGGGCCTGGATCCAACAAAACTGATTTTCGAAGGCGGCACCATGACCTATGCGTGCTACCTTAAAGGCACGCACATTGCCACCCCAGAAGGTGAAGTGAAGGTTGAAACACTGAAAGCCGGCGACAAAGTGCTGACCGCTTCCGGTGGCGTTGCCACAGTCAAATGGCTGGGTCATCGCACCTTGCACAAAAGCCGCATTCCTGCCAAGGATGCAGTACGTGCCTTCCCTATTCTGTTCAAGAAAGATGCCATCGCCAGCAACGTACCACACCGCGACCTGACATTGTCTCCAGGCCACCATGTGTCGTTCAACGGCACTTTGGTCCCTGCCATGATGCTGGTCAACGGCCAGACCATTGTGCAGCAATTCGACACCCAGAAATTCGAATACTTCCACGTTGAGCTTGAACAGTTTGACATCATGCTTGCCGAAGGTGTTCCTGCCGAGTCTTATGTCGATACCGGTAACCGCAATATGTTCCAGAACGCCGCTGAAGTGGCCATGAACCCGGATTTCGGCCCTGCAGAGGGTCGCCCCGTTGTTGAAGGTATTACGGTTGCGCAGCAAGGGCCTGTTGTCGAAGCCATTCGCAAACAATTGCTGGTGCGTGCGGAAGCGATGACCGGTGCGGTGCGTACGACAGACGCCGCGCTGTGCATTGAAGTGAATGGTCAGATTGTTCACGCCACACCCGCATTCAGCAAAGAAGGCGTGTATCGCTTTGCGCTGCCTGCGAATGCCGGCGATGTCCGCGTTCTGTCACGCGCTGCCGTGGTTCGTGACGTCACACCGCTGGCTCGTCGTGACCTGCGTAAGATCGGTGTTGGCCTGTCAATGATTGCGATCACCACTGCAACAGATCGTCATGAAATCAGCCTGACAGATGATGCATTGACCGGCCTGAACGCCGTGCAGGACGTCAAAGGTACCGCAATGCGCTGGACCAATGGCGCAGCAGTGATTCCTGCTGCCCTGATCAACAGCACTGATGAAGCAACGCTGGAACTGACCGTTCTGCGTACCTACACATACTGGGTTGATGCAGACGTTCAAAAAGCCGTACGCGCTGCCTGATATCAGCATCGCTAAAAAGTAGGAGCAATCTCCCATTGGCCGATCACGCCTTTGGGAGATTTTCTATTTGTCCGGCGACACGCTATTTCACGTCTACCGCCACCAGTGCGGTCACGGGCTTGCCTTCCCATAAAACGGGGCGATGATGATCATCCGCCAGCAGCACGCCGATCACATGCCTGCCCGTTACCCTCTTGCAATAACCAAACCGCGCTTTAATCAACTCGCCGCCCGTATCACTATTCATGCTGTTATAGGGTTTGCCAGGAATATTGCAGCTGTCATCCTGGGGGTCGATTTTCATGTGGATATGACCACAGTTAGCCTGACCGCCACATTGGCCAGCCGGCTTGAGCTGAAAGTTACTTTTAACAACCACACCTACCGCTTTTTCCTTGTCTGCACCAGGAGTGATCGCCGCATCGGGCGGCGGCCAGCTAATGCTGAGCGTCGGCTTTTCTGACGCATACACACTGCTCATCGCCATCACACCCGCTACCCAGAGTGCCCGTACTGCCATCGGTTTATTCATGAGATCGCTCCCTATGTAATCAATGAATACTTTATTCTAAGATCAGCAATATCCATTTATCAATTAAAATAATCATTGCTTACATATAACAGATTGATTACACTCGGCATATGAAAACCGCTACCCATACTCCTTCGGCAGCAGGCCGCAAACGACGCAGCTATCATCACGGTAATCTGGCGGAGGCATTGATAGAGGCAAGTATCACGCTGATTGAACAAGATGGCGTGGAAAACCTCTCCTTGCGACAGGCCGCAAAACTGGCGGGTGTCTCTCCCGGCGCACCGTTCAGGCATTTCAGCACCAAAACAGCCTTGCTCACCGGGGTGGCAGAACAGGCCATGCAAAGACTGAGTTCGGCTATTGCAACTGAATTGGCGAATACCGACACTGAATCGCCATTGAACCAGTTTCACGCCATCGGGCTGGGCTATCTGAACTGGGCGCTTGCGCACCCTACCCATTTTCAGATTGTTAGTTCACGCACCCTTATTGACTTTGAAGCGTCCGACTATCTCGTTAAGGAAAATAATGCGATTCGTGAACGTATGGTGGTGTTGCTTCGGCAGGCGCAGGAGCGCAAGGAAATATCAGCAGCCGTTCAACCGGACCATCTGATCCTGTCTGCCAGAGCTTTAGTGTATGGATTGGCGCGGATGGCTATCGATGGCCATATGCCCGAATGGCACCCGCAGGAACCCGCAGCCCTGGCAATCGAACGGGCACTGGATCAGTTTGTAGAATCGATCCGCCGGAAATGATGAGTTTATCTATTGCAGATGGGTGTGGCCATGTCGCAAAGACAGCGTACCCATTGCACGGCCCGATCATCATCGGCCAATATATCAATATTGTGTTAAAGAAAACACACTTGCGGCAACGAACCACCGCCTGCGTATCGAAGTGATAGCGGCGTTTTTATCGGATGATTTGTTCAAGCGCTGCCATAGCGCATGCATCATCCATCTCTTGCGTATCACCCGACACGCCAAGCGCCCCCAGCAGTTGCTCGCCCTCCTTGATCAACACCCCGCCGGCAGCAGGTAACAATCGACCGGATAACAGCGTTGCTGCAGCGGAAAAGAACGCCGGGTTCGCATCCGCTCGCTTAACCAGTTCACGGGTGTCAAGACCAAGGGCGATACTACCCCAGGCTTTGGCCATGGCGAATTCGTGGCGCGCGAGCGCGGCGCCGTCGTCTCGCGCCGACGCCACAATACTGCCTCCTGCGTCTACGACAACGGCCGCGAGCGGCTTAGACTGTCGTGTCCTGCCAGCGTCCAGAACCGCCGAGATCAGACGTTGTGCCAATTCCAGGCGCATAGTTAACTCCTCTTCAATAGGTACACTAGTCAGTCGACAGTGCCAGAGTGCGAGCCCTAAACACTGTCAGATACAGCCGTAACCCGACACATCAGCGACACATCAGCGACAAGCCATGCAAATCAATGCTTCGCCATATTCTGACGATAATGCAATGATTCGCCGCCATTGGTTTTGAAAAAACGGGCTTTTTCCGGATAAACGGGGGAAAGACCAATGGGCGCACCTGCCGGAAATTTCATCGATGCAGGAAGAAACGCCGAGATCATGGTTTCGCCCACCATCACCCGTACCAGGCTACGCGCCCCCAGATACTCAACCGTTCTGACAATGCCCTGTATTGGCGCCGTATCCGCCAGCTCACACACCAAATCTTCCGGCCGAATGCCGATTGAAATATGTTGCGCCGTATTTTGTGCCAGTGATGGCAGTGCGAAATCGAATCCCTGACCACGCAAGCGATCACCCTCTACCGCCCCATCCAGAATATTCATTCCCGGTTCACCCAGGAACCGCGCCACAAAGAGGTTGGCCGGATTGTTATACAGTTCCTCGGGGCTGCCTGCCTGCTCGATCCGCCCGTTAGACATAACAACCACCAAATCCGATAAGGTCATGGCCTCACTCTGGTCGTGCGTCACATACAGCATGGTCGCACCCAGCCGCTGGTGAATGTCTTTCAGTTCGGATCGCATTTGCACCCGCAGTTGCTGATCCAGATTGGATAACGGCTCATCCAGCAGATAAACGGTAGGCGTACGCACCATGGCGCGGCCCAGGGCAACACGCTGACGCTGACCTCCCGATATCTCTCGTGGATAGCGGCCCAGCATAGATTCCAGCCCGAGCATTTTTGCCGCTGTCCTTACCTTGCGCTCCACCTCCGATTCCTGCGTACGACGTCGCCGTGCACGCATCGGGAAAGCAATATTCTCAAATAAGGTCATATGTGGATAAAGTGCATACGACTGGAACACCATAGCAATATCTCTATCGGCTGGCTTGACGGTCGTAACGTCGCGATCGCCAATGATAATTCGGCCTTCGGTTGGCATTTCCAGGCCGGCAATCATATTGAGCGTCGTGCTCTTGCCACAACCTGAAGGCCCAAGTAAGGTAACGAACTGCCCTGGCTCGATAGAAATATTGATACCGCTCACCGCATTGACCGACCCGTAGCTTTTCCCCACATTCTGGAACTGAACAGATTGGGCCGTGTTTGATTTTGTTTGATTCATGATGCTTAGCCTTTGACTGACCCATCAGCAAAGCCGCCGATCAGGAATTTTCGAAAGAGAAGAAAGACAACCACTGGTGGGATGGTCGCAATAACGACGCCCGCCATCAGTGCACCCCAGTCGCGACCATGGAATCCCTGGAAGAAAATCAGCGCCACCTGAAGCGTACGCAGATCGGGCGAGTCCACCATGGTTGAACCGGTCACATAGTCGTTCCAGCAATGCAGAAAGCCGAAGGTCGCGGCAGCAAGCAAAGCAGGCTTGGCGCCGGGAAGCACAATTTTCCAGACCGCTTCTGCACGTGAATAACCATCCAGCTCCGCAGCCTGTTCCAGTTCACGCGGAATACTGGCGAAATGAGAGCGTGTGACCCAAACCGCAAATGGCAGGATATGACCCGCATAAAGAATAGGCAGAATAGACCAGGTATTTTGCAAACCCAGGGCCGTTGCCAGCATTTGGGTTGGCAGTAGAACGGCAAAAGCCGGCACCGCCATGGCCCCCACAAAGATCAGCAACACGGCAGGCTTACCAGCTACCGGAAAACGCGTGAGCGCATAACCGGCAATCGAGCCGAGTATCAGCGCAATCAACACGGCCACGATGGCATAACCGGCGCTATTTAGAAACGCCCATTGCACGCCCTCGGCGACCAGCTTGACGTAATGCTGGACGGTTGGACTAAGCGGGATGATTTCAGGTGGAACCGCAAAAATATGGCTGCTTGATTTGAACGATGTCACAACTGCCCAATAAATAGGCCCAAGCGCCACAAGACCAGCCAGCAGACAGCAGATGACGGTTGAAATACGGAGTGTAAACTTCATGCTGCAGCTCCCGGTTGCTTACCCAGAATACGGATGTAAATGGCAATCAGCCCCATATTGATCAGAAACATCAACACCGCAATGGCATTGCCTTTGCCCTGTTCCAACTCAACAAACCCCGTATGATAAAGAAGATAGGCCAGGGTACTGGTTTGCCGGATCGGACCACCGCCGGTCAGGCCGATGATCAGTTGCACCTCATTGAAGTAGCTGATGGTGAGCATGGAGATCACAATCAATAGCGATGGCGCAAGCAGCGGCAGGGTGATTTTGCAAAAACGCTCCCAGGCACCCAGCCCATCCACCGCAGCGGCCTTATATAAATCCTGGGGAATCTGCCCCAGGCCACCAATCAGGATGATGGCGGCAAAGGCAACCGTACGCCAGACTGCCACCACGATCAATGTGGGCATGGCCAGCACGGGGTTGGTGAGCAGGTCCTGTGGTGGATAACCAAACATCGTAAATAGCGCACCAACCAGCCCGCCCGAGGAAGGAACAAGAATCCATTTCCACAGCAAGGCAACCACAATCGGGCTCATGGCCCAGGGAACCAGCAGCACCGTTAACAGGATGCTGCCCCAGCGTCCCAGATAGCGGATGCCGATTGCCGCCAGCAAGGCCAATGGTATTGCAATGGCCAGTGACGCAAAAGTAAAGAACAGAGACAGGCCGATGGCTTTCCATGCAAACGGATCGCGCAATAAGTCGGCATAATTGCCCAGACCGGCGAAACCTTCGTTACCAAAGAAAAAAACCTTATGCAGGCTTAAATAAAATCCATAAGCGGCGGGCAGAATGTTGATGGCGATCACCAGCAACAGGGCAGGACCAACGAGTGATGAGCCAATCAGCCTTGCCCGTCGCGCGACCGCATCCAGGCTTGGTGTCGTGTTAAGAGAAGCGCTCTGCATCGTGTCCTACCAACCCAGCGTTGATTTTGCGCGAGCCAGAATAGCCTCGACACTTTCTTTGGTTCCGATCAACTCCTGCAATGCAGTGTTCATCACGGGGAATACTTTGGTAATGTCCGGCATGCGCTGGGGGAAGGTCATCACGCCGGGACTGGCAAGCAGCGCCATGAATGACTGAATATCAGCCGCCTCCGGGGTCGAAAAATAGGGTGCTTTCAGGACTGAACGCCGATCCGGAACCAGGCCTGCCGTTTTCGCCCACCCCATGGACGCTTCTTCACTGTACAGGCTTTCGACAAAGGCCGTTGCCGCCGCTGGGTTGGCTGATTTTGACGCGACCCCGACGGTCCAGTACGGACCAAGCAGCACAGCCGGAGGATTGGAGCCGAAAGCAGGCCAGGGCGCAACAGCGAGATCCTCGCTTTTATAGGCAGCGGCAATCTGCTTATATTGTTGAAAACGCGGAGCAAACGCCTGCACCATCGCGAATCGACCCGAAGCGAACTGATCCTGAATATCGTCTCCCATCGCGTTCAACAGGGTAGATGACAATGCGCCGTTATCGACAAGCTGTCTGACAACATTGCCCACTTCGATAGCGTGCGCACCGATCACGTCGAATTGGCCTGTTTTCGCATCAAAAATCGACGGTCCAAAGCCGGACAGCATATTAATAAATGCAGACACACTATTGTCATTGGTCGGAAGACCGAACCCAAGCCGCTCGCCTTTGGTCAATTTGCCGGCAACCGGAACGAAATCGCTCCAGGTTTTGGGTGGCTCCTTAAGACCCACTTCCGCCAGCGCATCCTTGCGATAGAAGATGGTTTGTGCGGGGCTGGGCCAGAGAGGCAGTGAAGTGCGCTTGCCATCGAAGACAGACTTTTCGACAAAAACCGGATAAAGATCCGGTAGTGCGCGAGTCTTGAAATCTTCCGACAGCAAACCGTTAAGGTCTGCCAATGCACCGCGTCGCTGAACCAGATCCAGAAACGTATCGCGCATCCAGATCACGTCGGGCGCACGGTTCTGTGCCGAGGCGGCCACAAACTTAACCTCGAGCTCCTGAAAAGGCTGAGCCTCCACAACCACCTTAACATTGGGATTGGCGGCCGAGAAACGTTTGATGATGTCACGCAGCACCACCTCGCGTGGCGACCTCCCATCGGCACTTAGAAATGACCAGACCCGGACGGTGCCCGACAGATTTGCCGCCCGCCCGATACTTGGAAATCCTGCCGTTACCAGGCTGGCTGCGCCCAGGCGCAAAAGTGTTCGTCTACTTATATTTGCTGTTTTCATAACACAACTACCTCCTCCGTGAGTCTATGTGTTTACAACTGCATATCGCTCAGCACCCGCGTTCGTCCGGCCAGCAGATGCCGGCGCATTTCAGCACGTGCGCGATCACTATCGCGTTTGGCAACCGCGTCAACGATGGCGCCATGTTCCAGGGCAATCAATTCGCGACGCTCAGCCATGGTGAGCGTAGAACGCTGCGCGGACAGATTGCCCCATTTAAAAATATGTGAGGTGAGACGTCCCAATGCATCTGACAGCATCGGATTGTGCGCACACACTGCCAGCGCCGCGTGAAACGCGACATCTTCCTGCTCGCCCCGCCCGGTAAGCAGGCTGGCCATCAGCGCGTCCTGGGCTGCAACCAGCATCTCCAGATCCTTATCGGTACGCCGGTCTGCCGCCAGCGCGGCCACTTCGCTTTCCAGGGCCAGACGTACCTCATGCCACTGAGCGAGTTCACGTACAGAGGAAATAGCCGAGAGCCGCACCATTTCAGGCGCGCCGCTATGCACGGCAAACGTACCTGAACCTTTACGCGAACGGACAATGCCTTCGGCTCTGAGCCGGGCAAGGGCCTCACGGATACTGGCGCGTGACAGCTCGAACATCTGGGCAAAATCAGATTCAGGCGGCAAGCGCGCGCCATCTTCCACGCCATCGATATAGTTCCTGATCTGCCGGTAGGCAATTGCCGAGCGACTTTCGTCCATGTCTATTATTTCCAATAAATTCTGTTGACGGTCATAAATAAGTATGTTTAAAATTATTCTGTCAGACAACTTCATAAAATGCAAGAAAAAATTTTAAGGAATGGCATGAACAGATTGATAGGAGTGAGACCGGAGGCACGAATCGCCAAAGTTGAAGTGCACGAATTCGGCTATACCGTGGATGGTCTGGGGGTGGACGGCAGTGGTAACCGTTGCGTGATGAAAGGCGCGCAATCACGTTTATCGGCATTTGCCGTCAAAATAGAAACGGCAGACGGCCGCCATGGTGAATATTGCAGCGTGCATAGCGGCAAGAATGGCGCCATGGTCGGGCAAGTCAAGGCAGCGGCAAGCCTTCTGCTGGGCGAGGATGCGGAAGAGCGGGAAGCCATCTACAACAAACTCAAGCGTGCCCATCGTCATTACATGGCTATCGGCCACTCTGCGCTGGACATCGCGCTATGGGATCTCGCCGGCAAATCGGTCAATCGTCCGGTCTGGCGACTGCTGGGCGGGTACCGGCAGCGACTGCCCACGTATGCCAGCACCCTGAACGGAGGACGTGACGGTATTCTGGACAGTATCGAAGCGTATGCCGATTTTGCCGAGGAATGCCTTGCTCTGGGCTACCGGGGTTACAAAATCCACGGCTGGGGTGACGGTGACCCCAAAGAAGAAGCAGCCAATCTACTGCTTTGCGCCAAACGCGTTGGCGATAAGATGGATCTGATGTACGACGCAGCCAGCGAGTTGAGCACATTGGCTGATGCCATCTACGTTGGCAAGGCATGCGATGAAGGTGGCTATGTGTGGTACGAAGACCCGTTCATGGATGCCGGATGGTCACCCCATGCCGCCCGACAGCTGAAGGAAAACATCCGCACCCCCTTGATGCTCACCGAGCATGTCCGGGGTCTTGAAAGCAAAGCCGCATGGCTGCGTGACAGGGCAACAGACTATCTGCGGGTTGATCCCGATTACGATATGGGGATCACCGGCACCATGAAAGCCGCTCATTTGGCCGAGGCCTTCGGGCTTGATTGCGAAATCCATGCCGCCGGCCCGGCACAGCGCCACTGCATGGCAGCCATGCGTAATGCAAGCTGGTATGAGTTATCGCTTGTTGCCCCGGGCGTTGCCAATCCCGTCCCGCCGGTCTTTGGTTCCGGCTACAGCGATGCACTCGAAGATATCGGGGAAGATGGCTGCATGCCCGTACCCGAAGGACCCGGCCTGGGCGTGGAATACGATTGGGAATATATTCTCGCCAATCGTACTGCCTATCAGGCATTCACCCTGAAAGAAAAAGAATAGGCGAATCTACGACATGACAGTCACCTATAGCCACATCATCGTTGGCGGCGGACCCGCCGGGTGCGTCCTGGCAAACAGACTCTCGGCGTCGGGCGCGAACCAGGTGCTGCTGATCGAAGCCGGAAGCGATTTTCAGCCGGGACAGGAGCCTGAAGAGATCCTGGACGTTTATCCCTACCGCGCGGCCTTCAATCCAGACTACCAGTGGCGCGATATGAATGCGTCGCTCATGTCGACATCGGCAGATGGCGCTTCCCGAACGCCTGTGAAACCGTATATTCAGCCGCGCGTGATTGGTGGTGGTTCCAGCATGAACGGCGAGATCGGTAATCGGGGCTTACCGGCCGATTACGACGAATGGGCAGCCAGAGGCGCAGAAGGCTGGGACTGGGAAGGCGTCCTGCCCTACTTCCGCAAGTTGGAGACCGACATGGATTATGACGGCCCCCTGCACGGCAACGCCGGCCCGATCTCCATCAGCCGCGTGATGCCCGGGGAATGGCCCGGCTTCACCAACGCGACCATGCAGGCAATCAGCGCCGAGGGATATCACAACATTGATGACCAGAATGCGGTTTTTAAAGATGGCTGGTTTCCCATGTCGCTCACCACGAATCGCCGCTCCCGCAGCTCGGCAGCGATGGGCTATCTGGATCCAAGCACCCGGAAACGTGCGAATCTGACGATTCGTTCCCGCACCAAGGTCGATCGCGTGCTCTTCGAAGGACGGCGCGCCATTGGCGTGCAGGCTGGAGAAGAACGCATTCTGGCCAGGCGGGTTATTCTGTCAGCAGGAGCACTGGAAAGCCCGGCCATGCTATTGCGTGCAGGCATCGGTGACATCGAACAACTCCAACAGGCAGGCATAGAGGTCGTCCATGCCCTGCCCGGAGTAGGTCAGAACCTGCATGAGCATCCTTCCATCGCCATGTCCTCATGGATTCGACCAGGACACCGCCTGGGCAAAACGCCACGCCGCCACGTACAGGCAGCCTGGCGGTACTCATCAGCACTCCCGGACTGCGGGCAGGGTGACATGTTCATGGTCGTGGTCGCGAAATCCGCATGGCATCCCATCGGCAGACGTATCGGCTCGCTGTTCAGCTGGATCAATAAACCATATTCCACCGGCTGGGTTCGCTTAAATCCTGACAATCCCATGGCCCGCCCAGAGATTGCATTCCAGATGCTGTCAGACCCTCGCGACATGGAACGGATGAAGCTGGCCGTGCGTCGTATGTGGTCGCTTTATTGCTCCAGAGAAATGCAGCAAGCCAGCAGTGATCCTTTCGTTGCCACCCATGGTGCGATGGCCAAACTGGTGGGGAGCGTAAATGTGCGCAACTGGCTCATGACGCTGGGGCCGGCACTTTTGACCGAAGGACCTGCTTCGTTACGCAAAATGGTGATTGACCGGCTCTTTTCCAGTGGCGTGAATATACAGCAAGCGCTTCAGGACGATGCCGCGATGGAGGAAATTATCCGTAAGCACACCATAGGCGGCTACCATCCTTCCGGAACCTGCCGGATGGGCAGCGCAAGCGATCAAGGCGCCGTTGTCTCGCCCATAGACGGTGCGGTGCATGGGATAGAAGGACTACATGTGATCGATGCATCGGTGATGCCCTGCGTACCCCGAGCCAACACCAATGTGCCCACCACCATGGTGGCGGAAAAGCTGGCGGAGGGGTTGATCAGGGGGATGCATTAGTAGACTGCCTGTTCATATGGGACCGTCATCATATAATGCAGCGCTACTTCAGGACAGCCCCGTGACATTTGCCCACCCGGATCAATAAGCATATTGCCTGGGTGGTGCAGTTCAACTCCCCAACGGACCATGCAGCGCGGTGTACTCTGCGGTTGCTTCCTTGAATGCACCAGAGAACGACACCCCTTCACTTACCAGCCTGCTCGCGATCCGGTCCCGGCCGGTGATCCAGTCGGCCATTTTCACCACATCGTCAAGCTGGCTGAAAGGCACACGCCCGATCCCGGTCGCATCGCCAACGAGCACGTCCATCGGCTCGACGGCAACACCAGCGATAACAATGGGACCGTTGATCTGATCGATGCGAACTCGGGTGCGGCCAGTGACCGGCAATCCATAGCGTACATGTATCGGAATTCCTGTATCCCCGAGTTCGTCCACATCACGCATGCCACCATCAACAACCCAGGCGGCGACGCCTCGCCGGGCACTCGCCTGCGCAGCAATGCCCCCCGCCAGCGAAACGGCGGCGCCGCCTGCGTCAATCGCGATCACCTGGCCCGGGCCGGCTTGATCGGCATACATGGCAATATCGAACGCAGAGGGATCATAGGTCCCCAATGGTCCGGTCGACGCCTTTACGGTGAAGGCAGGTCCGGCAAATGAGCGGCCAGGCTGAACGGCCGGAAGCCCCACAATCGTGCCGGAAACACCAAGCATGTCCAGTACTGCACATACCGTGCTGGCACCTGCGACCTGTAGTCGCTTATTTACGTCGCTCATACACTTCTCCTCCTTTTGTCTATCCACTTACTTTTCAAGTGACGAACGCACTTTGCTGACCTGAGCCCGGGCCGCACCCAGCAAATAGCCGAGATCGCTGCCGACCACAAAGAACCTTGCCTGTGCTTCGTTCACATACCGCTGAATGAACTCAGGTTCGTAGCAACCGCCTACGCCCAGCACTTTCCCATGGGCTGAGCAGGCGCGCGAGACCCTCGCAATGGCCTGGGCAATACTGTCCGCACCCACCTCGCCCGGTATACCCATTTCGGCAGACAGATCCTGAGTGCCAACGTGGAGAATATCGATTCCTGGCACGGCAGCGATGGCTTCGCATTGCTCGATGGCCTGCGGCGTTTCGAGCATTACAGCGATCAACGTCTCCCGGTTGATGAAATCCATCAGTTCCCGGGGAGCATGGCTTGCGAATTCCACATGCGGCAGGCCATAGGCCATGGATCGATGACCTATGGGCGCATAGCGGCAAATATCGACAATGTGTCGCGCTTCGTCCGCGTTCTCCACATGTGGAAATACCAGGCCCTGTGCACCGCTGTCCAGGGCGTGAATCGCGTGGACACGCTCCAGGTTGGGCGTGCGCACAATAGGCGCAATACCTGTTCCGAGTGCAGCCTGGCAAATTTGGCTAACGACATCAGCAGGCACCGGCGTGTGCTCCGTGTCAATGAACAGAAAGTCATAGCCCGCGGTTTTCATAATCCGCGCGACATCCACCGTGCGAGCCTGACGTACCGCAACACCCAGAACAGTCTGCGAGGCAGCGAGTTTTTTGACAAGTGGGTTAGTAATCATGGTTGTATTCTCCAAATTCAGGGTTAAACAATTTGTTCTCGAATGGCTGCCAAAGCGCGATCTCGTACAGTGGACAGCCTGCTCTGGGCACTGAGTTGTTCGATGTCGGTACGTAACTCAATCAGACTTGGCACACCGACTTCAAGTGCACGTTGCAGCGCCGGTGCAAACGCCTCATGCGTCAGCACCCTTTCGGCTGCCAGGCCGAAGGAGTCGGCGAGCGCCACGAAATCAGGATTGCCAATGTCTGTCGCGTAAACCCGGCCAGGGAATCGCCGTTCCTGATGAGCACGGATGGTTCCATACGAACCGTTCACGACTACGACGAAGACGACAGACGCGTTGTATCGCACTGCCGTTTCCAGTTCCTGAACATTCATCAGAAAGCAACCATCGCCCGCCAGGCAAACCACCTGGCGTTGCGGCTCGTGGATCTTGGCAGCAATCGCTGCAGGCAAACCGTAACCCATGGCACCATTCAGCGGTGCAAGCTGACTGCGAAAATGCTTGTACCGATAGTGACGGTGCAGCCATGTAGTATAGTTACCCGCGCCATTGGTGATGATCGCATCTGGCTCCAGCACCTGATCCAGCGTGGCAACCACCTCTGCCATATTCAAAGCACCGCCTTCCGGCGTGGGCGCAACAAACGTCAGATAATCTGATCGGGCAGCGGCGGTCCAGTTTTTCCAGGGAACATCGCCGCAGAACAGCCGCTCACGAACGCCTAGCGCGCTCTGCAGAAAGGTTTCCGCCAGAGACGGCACCAGCAGGTCGGCATGATAAACACGTCCCAGCTCGTCGGCATCCGCATGCACGTGAATCATCCGCTGGCGAGGCCGTGGCGTATCAACCAGACGGTACCCAGCGGTCAGTGCTTCCGACAGACGACCACCCAGGACAAGAAGCAGGTCGCTTTCCTTCACCCGTGCCACCAGTGCAGGGTTGGTTGAAAGTCCAAGGTCACCGATATAGCAGTCGTGACGATTGTCCAGATAATCCTGACAACGAAATTCCGCGATCACCGGCAGGCAGAACGTCTGCGCAAACTCGGCTAACGTCGCCGATGCCTGAGGAGTCCAACCGCCGCCACCAACGATCAGCAACGGCTTCTTGCTACTGGCCAGCTCACTACTCACTTTGTCCATGACAGTGGGCGCGGGGCCGTAGTGCAACGGAGTCCAGGCCCGCACCGACGGTGGAAGCTCGAAAAGGCGAGCCTCAAGAACGTCTTCCGGCAGCGCCACCACAACCGGGCCGGGTCGGCCACTCACCGCAATCTGAAAGGCTCGGGCAACAATTTCGGGCATGCGAGCTGCGTCATCCACTTGGACGACCCATTTGGCCATGCTGCCAAACACTGCCCGATAGTCGACCTCCTGAAATGCGCCACGCCCCAGGTGCCCCCTTGCTACCTGCCCAACGAATACAACCAGCGGGGTCTCATCTTCAAAAGCCGTATGTACCGCAATACTCGCGTGCGTCGCACCGGGGCCACGGGTGACGAAACATACGCCCGGTCGACCAGTTAGTTTGCCGTATGCCTCAGCCATATTGGCAGCGCCCGCTTCGTGGCGGCATACGATCAGGCGGATGCGTTCACGCTGCTCATAGAGTGCATCCAACGCGTCCAGATAGCTCTCGCCAGGCACACAGAAAGCCAGGCTTACCTGCTGGTCAATCAGGCAACGCACCAGTAGCTCACCACCACGCACCGATACCGGCGCCATCTGGCTCGTTTTAGTCATACTCATCATATATTCACTCCACCATCAATAACGTGTTTACGGCCCGTCACATAGCCTGCCTGAGCGCCGCACAGGAACGCACAGTACGCAGCAAACTCCTGCACGCCGCCCAGCCGTTGAACCGGAATGGTTGATACGCGCTGTGCACGCAATTGTTCAAGACTGATGCCACGATGGGCCGCTTCCGCAGCCAGATTGGCGCTCAGCCGTTCAGTCTCGATGCTATGCGGCAGCAGATGATTCATGGTCACGTTGTGCTTTGCGACTTCGCGCGCGAGTAAATCGCAGTAAGTAATCAGGGCTGCTCGTGGTGATACCGACAACGCAAATCCGGACTTTGGGCTCAACACTGCAGCAGAGGAAATATTGACGATGCGGCCGAAGCCCCGGGCGCACATTTCCCTCACGCAGGCATTGATTAACGCCACGGGGCCATGAAACAGACTGTCCATGGACGATTGCCATAAATCATTCCCGATGCCGATCGAGTCGTACAGGACAGGCGGGCCACCACCATTCGTCACAAGAATGTCTGGAATACCTGTGCGACTCGCCAGGTCACCGTATTCCAGAGGATCAGACAGATCCGCGACAACGGTCTGCACGGGAAGGTGACCGCCGACTGCAACGATCTGCGCTGCTGCTAGGTCCAGTCGGGTCTGATCACGTCCCACGAGTGTCACCGCCACACCTTCGCGTGCCAGCGCTTCGGCGCAGGCGAAACCAAGTCCGCTACTGGCAGCACATACAACGGCCTGCCGGCCTTGAATTCCGAGATCCATGGTTACTCTGCCTTGAGATTCGCGTCACGCACGATCTGCTTGTACTTCGACTGTTCTCGCGCTACGAAAGCCTGGCTCTCCTCAGGAGATGCGGCGAAAGGGACTGCGCCCACGTCCTGCAAACGCTTGCGTATTTGTTCAGATGAGAGAATACGGGCCGAATCGCTGGCCAGGCGCTCGATGACAGCCCGCGGCGTACCCTTCCTCACTGCAATGGTGTTCCAGACGCCCACGTCATAGTCGGGGTATCCTGATTCTGCAATGGTAGGCAGATCTGGCAACACAGCCAGACGTTCGGGTGTAGAAACGGCCAGGGCGCGCAGCTTCCCGGCTTGCACGTAGGGCAACGTTGTCGTCACCGGATCAATCATGAAGTCGAGCCGCCCGGCAATCAGATCGGTAATCGACTGTGAACTGCCTCGATAAGGAACATGCACCGCCTGGAACCCGGCGCGGGACGAAAAAATCTCGACAGCCAAATGCGGCGCCGATCCGATACCCGACGAGCCATAACTCAGTGTGCCCGGATTCTTTTTTGCATGGTCTACGAGTTCGGCAACGCTATGTATAGGCGAGCTTGCATTTACCACCAGCAACTGCGGCACCGTGGTCAGCATCGTCACATAGTCCAAGTCGTTAGGCGAATAGCGTAACGTGGGGATCAGCGCCGGGTTGATGGCCTGGGTGCCTATGGTTGCCAGCATCAGCGTATAGCCATCCGCTGCAGCCTGCTTTACCGCGTCCATTGCCACTGCACCGGCTGCGCCTGTCTTGTTTTCAACAACGACTGTCTGCCCAAGCGATTTGCCCAGCTCGCTCGCGTAGATCCGTGCCACGAGGTCGGTAACGCCCCCTGCGGAAAAAGGAACGATCAACCGCAAAGGTTTGTCCGGGTATTTCTGAGAAAGCGCGGGCTGGCTAAACAGGACCAATGCGCCAAGCATAAAGAGCGTCCGTATGAAAGTCATGATGTGTCTCCTGTCTTTGATGTTATGCGTCCACTATACGGCTTTGCATAACGACAAGAGATACAATTATGTATACTTATCATTCATATTCGAATATCTTATTCAGCTAATGAAATTTGATGAACTGCAAACGGCTGACTTCACCTCGCTGCATTTCTTCGTACTTGCTGCGCAAGCGGGGTCGCTTTCCCGGGGAGCGCTCAGTGCAGGCGTCAGTCAACCCACATTCAGCCGTCATGTGTTGAAACTTGAAAGCGAAATGCAGGCACGCCTGTTTGAACGGATGGGGCGTGGTGTGACGCTAACCGCTGCCGGACGACGCCTTTATGAGGCCGTCTTACCCGGCTTCGAACAGTTGCTGAACGGACGTCGACTTGCCATGGCTGACGTCGATGATGCCGGTCTGCGCCAGGTCACCATGGGCCTGCCGCCTTCGATTGCGAACATGCTGGGTCCGCGCCTGTTAAACGCGGTGCGAACGACGTTACCATCGCTACGGATGCACGTGGTTGAGGGCTTTCATCGATCCATTGTGGATTCCCTGCATCGCGGACAGCTTGATTTCGCCCTGCTTTACACGATGATACCGATAGTCGGATTACACGCCGATCCGCTGATGGACGAAGAACTTTGTCTGGTAATGCACCCAGCTCGGGCACGCAATAAGAAATCAGTCAATTTCTCACAATTGGGTGAGTTTGCACTCTCCCTTCCCAGCCGTCCGCATGGCCTGCGTGAATTGCTGGAAGACCAGGCAGCTGTGCATCGGATACGCCTGGACGTAAGACATGAATTTGACACATCTCTGACCCTGACCAAACAGATGCCGATGACGGATCTGGCTTGTACCATCCTGCCCTTCTCCGCGGTGCACAATGAAGTCGATGCCGGTACGCTGGCAGCGCTCCCGATCCGCAAACCGGATCTGTCCCGCCGTTTGGTCATCATCTATGCAAATAACCGATCAATCACAACCGGCTTGTGGCAATTTCTGCAATTGCTGCGGACGCAGTGCGAGATATTGGTGGATAAGGGCGAATGGAAAGGC
Organism: Advenella mimigardefordensis DPN7; assembly: GCF_000521505.1. Lineage (GTDB taxonomy): Bacteria > Pseudomonadota > Gammaproteobacteria > Burkholderiales > Burkholderiaceae_B > Advenella > Advenella mimigardefordensis. Next base: position 57,367 of record NZ_CP003915.1, on the reverse strand, counting down.
GCACGCATGATCACGCCGGGGTCTTAGACTGTGCCGCCACGAACGATCCTGTGCTATTCTTCAATAAGACACGTACAATTGACAAAACAGCGTACCACTATCACACACCAATCAGGTTTTCCCTTTCTTCAACCGCTGTAGATACGCCTTGCGGGTAATGCTCGGCAGCGCTTGCGCTTCCAGCTTTTTCTTATCTCTTTCGGGCAAGTAGTCACGGATCAAATCCAGTGTTTTCCATAGTGCCATTGGCGTCTCACCCTCTTCCTGCGGCACGAAACGCGAGGTGCCAACGCGTTCATAATGGTGAATATATCTCGGACAGTTGATAAATACCTCGTGGATGCTGATTGTGATCAATAGTTCTGCCCCAGGGAAATGCTTCAATTCGTGTTCATCACGTACAAGGCTGGCAACGCCATGTATCCGTAAGCGATGTGGCCTTTCGAAGTCAATGAATAACAGGCCGACTTTCGGATTGGCTGCGATATTACCTGCAGACAGATACATGCCATTGCCGTCGTAGCTCGGCAAAACGAGTGTTCGGCTATCGACAACATGCACAAAGCCAACCGCACCGCCTTTATAGGAGCATGTGGGAAACCCGCGATGATCAACAGTACTCAGAAAGACCATATCACGAGCCTGAATGAACTCGCGAGCATCAGCTGTTAATTCACTTCCTACCGATACCTTACGCAGTCTGTTTGCAAGTTTTCGACTATCAAACTGATCCTGTAAGGTGCGATGATGTTCGCCATATATTTCAGAGATGGCACCCACGGGCATCCGAAAATCAGTATGAGCGGTGGCCGGGTCGGTTGACCATGCAAGGCGTTCCAGGCAGATTTGCCACACCATGCGCTGATGACCCGCAGCTTCTGCATGCGGAAGTTCAGTATGCGTAAGAGTGAGTTCACAACTGTCTTCGCCTAGTGCGCGCAAAGCAATAGTCACTTTGGTAGGCGGACCGTTCAGGCCTGCGGCCGCCCCCTGATACTGCCAGGTCAATACTATTCGTTCATCCCTGACTACGTCCAGGCAGGTACCACATACGTGATACGGCAGACCATCGGGATCGGTTCCATCCAGTTCAAATCCACCATCACGACGAGCATCCATGATCACCGACTGGACGCAGCCAGCACCGGGCACAAGCCAGCGTATCAACCATTTTGGGTCGGTACATGCTTTAAAGACAAGCCTGCGGGACGCGCAAAGACGGCGCACCAGACTCAATGCCACACCGTGATAATGGCTTTCATCCGCTTCATTCTGAACAGTATTCACCGTCATGCGATAGACTCCAGTTGCCGTCCACGTGTTTCCGGCAAAAACAATCCACCAATAAGGAATGAAATCAACAGCATGGTGGCGATGTACCAGACGCCGGCATACAAATCACCGGTGGCATAGAAAGCAGCATACGCAATGGTTGGCAGAAAGCCACCAAACCAGCCGCCAATGTTGTATGACAAGGCCAGGGCCGTATAGCGAATGCGGGTCGGAAACATTTCTATCATCCAGATCGCCAGCGGCGCACTGGCCAGTGCAACAAAGAAATTCAGTAAAGCAAGCAAGCCAATGAGCGCCGGCACATTCGTCTTGTCGGCCGGCGCGCTCGTAAGATATCCGTGAGCACTCAGCGCGGCCTTAACAGCCGCATTGAAAGCCGAACTCTCTTTTGCTAAAGCCGCCTCATCCAGCGAATGAGCATTAAACGAAACAATAATATCGTTGCCCACTGCTATATTGGCTGGCCCGTCTTCCGGGGCATCGCGATTGACATAGGGCACACCAAGCTTGGCAACCGCGCGTCGTGCCATATCGCAAGAACTCGATCCCTCGGAAAGACTGAATCTGGTCGGATCGAAATAAGAACCGCACTGCCTGGGGTCTGCAGAAATAATGACCGGACTCTCTTTGATAGACGCCTCAAGACCCGGATGCGCATAGTGCGTGATACTCTGAAAGATAGGATATGCGACGATAGCCGTTCCCAGAAAACCTGCAAGCATCACCGGCTTTCGTCCTATCCGATCCGAAATCCATCCGGCCATGATCATGAACAACACAAAGAACACGCTGTATCCCAGAATGGTATAGTGCAGCAGAAACGGATCAATTTTTAGATTGAGCATGAGCATATAGATGGGATATGCTCCCGTCGCCGTCGCAACGGCCTGGCCCGCCACAGCGCCGAACAGTACCAGTAGTGACGTGCGCAGGTAACGCCAGCGTCCAAACGCCTCCTTAATAGGCTGTGTTGAACCTTGCCCGGTGCGCTTCATTTTCAGAAAAACCGGAGACTCCTGTAACCGCAGCCGAATATACACAGAAATCAGCATCAGCACGGCGGAAAGCAGAAAGGGAATCCGCCAGCCCCATGCCTCAAAGGCCTCTTTGCCCACCAGTAACTCGCAGGCAAGAACCACCAGAATAGCCAGCACCAGACCACATGCCATCGTAATCGCGACAGAGCTGGTCGCGAACCCTCGCTTCCCGGCAGGCGCATGTTCGGCGATAAAGGTCACTGCACCACCAAACTCCCCGCCGAATGCCAGCCCCTGAACAATACGCAGGGTCATAAGCAGAATCGGCGAGGCAATGCCAATGGCAGCATAGTTGGGCAGCAATCCAATAATGACGGTTGAAATACCCATGATAAGAATCGTGAGCAGGAAAGTATGTTTACGACCGACCAGATCGCCAAGTCGACCGAATACCAGTCCGCCGAAAGGCCGCGCCACATAGGTGATCGCTGCAGATAATAAAGTGAAGATGTAGGCGTATGCCTGATCCAGTCCCGAAAAGAACTGTGTGGCAATAATGGCAGCCAGCGGACCATAAAGCACCAGATCGTACGCCTCGAATACAGCGCCCAGTGATGACGCCACAATAACCCGTCGCAGACGACCAGGCTGCTCATGTACATTGGTCTGTGGCATAGTCTCCGTCTCTTTGGAGCCAATCTGCCGGGATGACACGGTAGCTTCTGTCACTTGTCTTCTCCATAGCGTTATGGGAAACAGTCGATTACGGCTATTCGCTGTCTTCTTTCTTTATCTCTTCCAGCGTACTTTCCAGCCCATCCAGACGCCCGCTCCAGAATGTTTCATAAGCAGCAAGCCAGTGATAAGCATCGTTGAGGGGACGTGTGTTGAGCGCGCACCAGTGATTACGTCCTTCTACGCGGCGTGCGACGAGACCAACACGTTCGAGTACCTTAACGTGTTTGGATATGGCCACAAATGATGTGGAAAACGACGGCACCAGTTCACCCACGCAATGATCACGAATGGCCAGCATGCCGATAATTTTCCGGCGGGTTGGATCGGACAAAGCATGAAAAACAGCGTCAAGATCGTTTTTTTGATATTTAACCATATGATTAAATATTAAGGATAAAAGCCTTCAGCTGTCAATGAATAATTGAAGCACTGTCAACACATATGTAATTTTTTACGCTGAGCACAAGTGTGTATGCGGCAACAGTCGTTTGGTTTGCATCTTATTTTGGACCCGCGCGTGCTGTTGTTATTCCTGTGTGGCTCGCCCTTATTGCATCTTCACATAAGCGTATGCCGCAAGGAAATGACCGCATTTACTCATAAACAAATTCGATAATTATTGTTTGATCCAGGAACAGCCGATGGTGTAATGATGGCGAGTTCAGTGCGCAACCGGGGTGCATCACGAACGTCATATTATTTTCTCATCGGGGTTCTTATGATAAACACAGTAAAGGCAACGCTTGCTTCGGCCATCCTGCTATTTGCCACCGCCGCCTCTGTACAGGCAGGCACGCTCCGGATCGGCGTCGTGCCTGGCGCCTATGCAGACTCGGTCAACATCGCCGCGCAAGAGGCCAAAAAAGAAGGCATTGACGTCCAGGTAGTTGAATTTACCGACTGGACCACACCCAACGTTGCACTCAATTCCGGCGATCTGGACGTGAATTACTTCCAGCACGAGCCGTTTCTGAAAAATGCCAATGAAAAACAGGGTTTTGAGCTGGTTGCCGTTGATACGGGCATTCTGTCCAATATCGGTCTGTATTCCCTGAAACACAAAAGCATTGCTGATATCCCTGAAAACGGCAAGGTGGCCATCGCCAACGACCCGGTCAACCAGGGGCGCGGCCTGCTGTTGTTGCAAAAATCCGGGCTGATCAAGTTAAAACCTGAAGTCGGCTTCCTTGGCACACTCGATGACATCACCGACAACCCCAAAAAACTGCAGTTCGTAGAGGTTGAAGGGCCACAGCTGGCGCGTATTACAAGCGATGTAGATCTTGCTCTCGGCTACCCTCATTTTATTGTTGCAGCAAAAGCGTTTGACCCGTCCAGTGGACTGATCTACTCGGGGATAGAAGATGCCCAGTTTGCTATTCGTTTCGTGACGCGTAAAGATCATGCGAACAATCCCGATCTGAAAAAATTCATTGAAATCTATCACTCATCGGCGGCGGTAAGCAAAGACATTCACCGCGCATTTTCCAATGATGACAGGCTTTACGCGCTTGCATGGAAAAAATAAACCAACGGCTATGCAATGACTTACACGACAGCATTGAGCAACAACCGTTTCCGCCTGGATATCCAGGACAGTTCGGTGCCACAGACGCTGCCCGTACCTGATGAGACCGATGCCGGAAACGCTGCGGCCGCTCAAACTACGGGCGGCACAGTAACGTTTGACAAGGTGAGCAAGACGTATCATGCTTCTGGCGGCGTCGTGCATGCCCTGCAGGACATTTCCCTGCATATTCCTGCTGCCAGCATTTTTGGCATTATTGGTCGCTCTGGCGCCGGCAAATCCAGTCTGCTGCGCACGATCAACCGTCTTGAATCGCCCAGCAGCGGCCATGTGAAAGTGGATGGCGTTGACATCGCTACGCTTGATGAGACAGAGCTGGTCCACCTGCGCAGACGTATCGGGATGATCTTCCAGCATTTCAATCTGCTATCGGCCAAATCCGTCTGGGACAATATTGCCTTGCCGCTGCAGGTGGCCGGCGTGCCCAGGCCGGAAATCAAACATCGTGTGACGCAGTTACTTGAACTGGTGGGCCTTTACGACAAACACAATACCTTTCCACAACGCCTCTCGGGCGGGCAAAAGCAGCGTGTCGGCATTGCCCGCGCACTGGTGCATCATCCGGAAATCCTGCTCTGTGATGAAGCAACGTCGGCGCTGGACCCTGAGACCACGCGGGGTATCCTGCAGCTTCTGAAGGATATCAATAAACGTCTGGGCATCACCATTGTGCTTATCACACATGAAATGAGCGTGATCCGGGAAATATGTGATCAGGTTCTGGTTCTGGAAAAAGGCAGGATCGCCGAATCGGGTCCAGTCTGGAATCTGTTCGGCGCCCCCGCTCACGAAGCAACCCAGGCGTTGCTGGCACCGTTACAGCATCAGCTTCCCGACGATATCAGAACGCGCCTGCAAGCCACGCCACCGGCAGCAGGTGATTACGAGCAGATTCTGCAGCTGACCTACAACGGTCGCGGCGGGCTGGAACCAGACCTGTCTTTGATCGGACGGGTTCTCAATACGCGGGTTCGGCTGGTGCATGGCGGTGTAGACCGAATTCAGGGCCACGCCCAGGGCCGCCTGCTCATCGCCATTCCCGGCCATGCAACGGTCATCTCGACCGCGAGCGCCAGCATAGAGCAACCTGTCATTGCACATCATGTGGAGACCATCGGTTATGTCCCTCTCGGTTGATCGCTACTGGCAGGCTTTTGCCGATACCCTGATCATGGTCGGCGTGTCGGGCGCCATCGCTTTTCTTGTCGGCATTCCATTGGCGGTGCTGCTGATCATTACCTCGCCTGGTGGATTCCTGCAATCCCCGCGTATCAACCAGATACTGGGAAGCGTAATCAATGGATTTCGCGCCACACCATTTATCGTTCTGATGGTCGCGCTCATTCCCTTTACGCGCGTCGTTGCCGGCACCTCTATTGGCGTATGGGCGGCCATTGTGCCGCTGGCCATCAGCGCCACGCCGTTCTTTGCCCGTATCGCCGAAGTGAGCCTGCGTGAGGTGGATCCCGGCCTGATCGAAGCGGCCCAGGCCATGGGCTGCAGAAAATGGGATATCGTGCGCCATGTCCTGCTGCCGGAAGCACTGCCCGGGATCATCGGCGGTGTCACCATCACGCTGGTAACACTCATCAGCGCCTCGGCCATGGCCGGCGCGGTAGGAGCAGGCGGGCTGGGTGATCTCGCCATACGGTATGGTTACCAGCGCTTTGACACGCAGGTAATGCTGATTGTGATTGCCATTCTTATCGTACTGGTTACCGTTGTACAGCGCAGTGGTGATCTCTACATTCGCTGGCTCAAAAACCGCTAAGGACAGGCTATGGGTAACGATCATACAGATACAACAACGGAGCAGCACTGTCCGCTTCCCGCGACCCAACCAGCCCTGATCCGCAATGATCAGGATGCAATTCAGACAGCGCAGGAGCTGGCGCAGAACTATGCAGCCAGCGCCGCAGAACGGGATCGGGAGCGTATCCTGCCGTGGCAGGAAATAGAGGCGTTTACGGCCAGCGGCCTGGGCGGCATCACCGTGCCGGCGCGCTTTGGCGGTGCCGATGTCTCCTATCTTACGCTTGCCAGGGTCTTTGCCATTATCAGTGAAGCGGATCCCTCGCTGGGACAAATTCCGCAGAACCACTTTGCCGTTCTGCAACTGCTCCGGGAAACCGGCACGCCACAACAGCAGGCCCGCTGGTTTGCTGATGTACTGAACGGCCACCGAATCGGCAATGCCGGTCCCGAGCGCAAGACCAGAGCAGGTCTCATTACACAGCCCACCACGCATATCGTACGCACCGAAGAAGGGCTACGACTGAACGGTACCCGCTTTTATTCCACCGGTGCCCTCTTCGCTCACTGGATACCATTGCGTGCCTTGCACGAATCGGGCAACGCAGTACAGGTGTGGGTCAGGCGCGATGCGCCCGGCGTCACCGTTGTGGATGACTGGGATGCCTTCGGTCAGCGCACCACGGCGAGCGGCAGCGTAATCCTTGAGAATGTGCCGATAGACGAAGCAGACATTGTCGACATGACCGATGTACCAACGCTACCTAATTTAGCCGGCCCTGTTTCACAACTGATCCATGCCGCTATTGACGCCGGGATTGCGCGCAGCGCCTTGCATGACGGACTGGCGTTCGTGCGCGACCATAGTCGACCCTGGGTCGATGCGGGTGTCAGCCAGGCGAGCGAGGATCCTTACATTATTCAGGAAGCAGGCAAACTGCAGATTGAAGTGGATGCTGCCGTTGCTGTGCTGGAAGAAAGCGCAGCCGCATTGGACAACATCGCGCAAGCGCCTGTTACCGACGAGTCCAGCGCACAGGCATCGATTGCCGTGGCACAGGCCAAAATCCTGACGGGCGAAGCGGCCATCAATGCCAGCGAACAATTACTGGCGCTGGCCGGCTCGGCATCGACCCGAGAAAAACATAATCTGGACCGCCACTGGCGCAACGCCCGGGTGCACACGTTGCACGATCCCGTACGCTGGAAATACCATTCCCTGGGAGATTTTCTGCTTAACGGTACCCTGCCGAGACGGCATCAGTGGAACTAGAACCAGGCCACATAAGCCAAAAGATTTATGACAAATGCAAATTTAAAAGACGTATTGGATACCGATATCACGGACATTGAGCGCGAAGCAACCGATTCGTTTCCAGGACGATTTTCCCATAGGGCCGACCGTATTGACGATGATGCCCATGCCATCGCCACGGCCGACGCACTGGCGCTATCCTTTGCCAAAAATGCCGTTCAGCGAGATCGCAACCGTATCCTGCCCTGGGAGGAAGTCAATCAGTTCAGTCAGAGCGGATTGTGGGCGGCAAGCATACCCAGAGAATATGGCGGCGCCGGTATTCGTGCAGCAACGGTCGCACGCATATTTGCGATCATCTCGGCCGCAGATGGCTCTCTCGGACATATTCCCCAGAATCATTTCTATGCCCTGGAGGTGCTGCGCATTGCGGGTACGGAATCACAGAAGCAATATTTCTATCGTCGCGTTCTGGATGGTGAGCGCTTTGGTAACGCCCTGGCGGAAATCGGACACAAGGATTTCAAACGCCGCACTCATCTGGAAAGAACCGACTCCGGCATTTATGTGACGGGACGCAAGTTCTATTGCACCGGCGCCTTATTCGCCCACTGGATACCGACGCTGGTCTCAGTGCAGGAGGCATTGAGCGACACCACGTATCTGGTGTTTATCCCCGCCAATGCGACCGGCGTCACCATTACCGATGACTGGGACGGCTTCGGCCAGCGCGTGACTGGCAGCGGTTCGGTCGCCTTTGATCACGTCCAGGTGCAACCGGAATGGATTGTGCCCTTTCAACTGCATTTTGATCAGCCCTCAACCATTGGCCCGCACGCCCAGCTGCTCCACGCCGCCATTGATCTGGGCATAGGCCAGGGCGCGTTCAACGCCATGTTGCCGTATATCCGCAATCATTCCCGGCCGTGGATTGATTCGGGCGTATCACGCGCTGCAGATGATCCGCTAACGCTCAAGGAAATCGGCAATGTCCATGTACGGCTGCGAGCAGCACAGGCATTACTGAATCGCGCCGCGCAAGCGGTTGATAGCGCCAGACAGGACACCAACGAAGCCTCGGTCGCGGCTGCCTCGGTCGCGGTTGCTCAGGCAAAAGCGCTTTGCACCACGGCAGGATTGCTTGCTGCCAATACTCTCTTTGAACTGGCCGGCACCTCGGCAACGCTGGGCGGACACGCCCTGGACCGGTACTGGCGCAACGTGCGCACCCACACCCTGCACGATCCGGTCCGCTGGAAATATCACGCGATTGGTAACTATGTGCTTAACGGTAAACTGCCGCCGCGCCATGGTGCGCTATGACACTGCGTGCCCGTTCGTTGTCCAACAGGATAGATAAGCCATGACCCGCAAGAAGATACTGTTGAATGCCTTCAATATGAATAGCATCGGCCATATTCACCATGGCATGTGGACCCACCCCCGAGACCAGTCGGACAGGTATAACACAATTGAATACTGGACGCATATTGCAAGTGTGCTGGAACGCGGGCTCTTTGACGGGTTGTTTATTGCAGATATCATTGGCTACTACGACGTATTCGAAGGCAATGTGGACCTGACCCTGAAAGAAGCCATTCAGTTGCCGGTAAACGATCCCTGGACGCTGGTGTCAGCGATGGCAGCAGTCACACAACATCTGGGATTTGGCGTGACTGCGAATATCCACACCGAGACACCGTACAGCTTTGCCCGTAAGGTCAGCAGTCTGGATCACCTGACACGCGGCCGTCTGGGCTGGAATGTGGTAACCGGTTATCTGGATAGCGGCGCCCGGGCGATGGGGCGGGATGGGCTGGACGAGCACGATAAACGCTATGACCGGGCCGATGACTTTCTGCAGCTTTGTTATAAATTATGGGAAGGCAGTTGGGAAGATCAGGCCATTATCAGGGATCGCAACGGTCGCATCTATACAGACCCCAACAAAGTCCATGCCATTGCCCATAACGGCCCGTACTATCGCGCCCACGGCTATCACAGTTCGGAGCCATCGCCGCAGCGCACACCTGTGCTGTATCAGGCCGGCAGTTCCGGGCGTGGCAGGCAGTTTGCCAGCCGTCATGCAGAATGTGTATTCATTGCAGCAGCCGATCCGGCAACGGCCAGAGCGGCATCCGCCAAATTGCGCCAGGACTTCGTTAACGCGGGCAGACAGCCTGATGATGTCAAAATTTTCGTCGGTATTGCGGTTGTGGTCGGACACACTCAGCAACAGGCCCGTGAAAAGTATGAAGAATATCTGCGCTACGCCAGTCCGCAGGCGGGGGTTGCACATTTTTCCTCAAGCACCGGTATCGATTTTTCGCGTTTTGGTCTGGACGAGCCAATCAGCTACGGTCAATCCAATGCAATGCAGTCTGCCTCTCAGACCGCCAGCCAGCAGGGCTGGACGCGGCGCGATTTGCTTAACCAGCACAAGCTGGGCAGCCGCTACCCCACGCTTGTTGGCGATCCCGGCGAGGTGACCGACCAGCTGGAGCGCTGGATCGACGAGGGTGATATTGATGGATTCAATCTGTCACGTATCGTTGTACCCGAAACCTACGAAGACTTTGTCGATCTTGTCATCCCGGAATTGCAGGCCAGAGGTCGCTACAAAACAGCTTATGAACCAGGCCCCTTGCGTCACAAGTTATTTGGCCGAGGCGCAAGATTGTCTGACTCACACTTCGCCGCGCAATGGCGCCATCCGCAGCAGGTAGGCACTGATCAGGCGGCGCCAGACGTTGCCACTGCCGTAGAAGAACACTGAAATCATCACCAAGGATTTGAATTGAAAGTCATTGATATGCGCTGCCGTCCGGCTTTTTTACATGATTTTTTCGGCGCTACGCCTGGCTCTGCCGAACATGGTACCGCCCGTTGGCTCAATCGCCGGGTGGGCACCATTGGCAACGATGCCCATTTCGAACAGTCTCTCACCCAGGAAGGATTTCTGGAAGAAGTGCACAACGCAGGCCTGGCGCATGCAGTCGTGGTGGGTCGGCACACACCATCCCAGCATCTGCCTAACGAAAAAATTCATGAGATCGTACGCAATCACCCTGAGCTGATCGGCATTGCCGCAGTAGATCCATCCATACAGGGTGAACAGGGTGCCATTGACGCGGCAACCTTCGCCATACGGGAACTGGGATTGGCAGGCCTGGATCTGGAGCCGGGCTTCTGCGAACCGGCCCGTCATCCTGATGACCCCATTTACTGGCCAATCTATGAACTGGCCGGCCAATTGCAGGTACCGATATTTCTGATGAGTGGGCCAACAACACCCGACCCGCGCTTCAACGACCCGGCTGCCGTAGCCAAAGTCGCCCAGGCCTTTCCGCAATTACCTATTGTTATTTACCATGGCTACTGGCCCAATGTACATCAGGCAATCGGGCTGGCCTTTCGCTATGAAAATATCAAACTGGTGCCGGATATGTATCTCTTTCAGGCAGGCAGCGATGTTTATATTCAGGCGGCCAACAGCTTTATGTCCGGCCAGTTGTTATTCGGATCGTCATATCCCTTTCGCCCCATCGGGCAAAGTATCGACGACGTCGCCAAGCTGGGCTTGAAGGAGTCAGTGATTGAAGATGTGCTGTACAACAACGCGGCGACGCTCTTTGGGATTGAACCGTAGAAAAACCCGGTATTAATGCTGCTCGTCGCGGTGGCGCAACTCAGGGACAATGCTGTCCAGTGATTCAGTGATTAAGGATGCCATGAGGAAACCAGATTGGAACTGACTGACGCTCGCTGACTCCCCGCAACCGCATATGACAACTGTTTTGCCGCAGTCAGCATATCAGAAACATAGCCCTCCAAAACCGGCTCAGTGAGTCGGGAGATCGGTCCGGAAATGCATACCGCGCCAAGTAATTTCCACTGTAATCCGTAAACCGGGGCCGAGATACTCGACACTTCCGCATCCCGTTCCCCCAGAGAAATCACATACCCTTGCTTTCTTATTGTTTCATAGGGCTCGCCCTGCTCACCTGAAAACGCAAGAATAACGAGGCCTGGGCCTCCTCTGTCCAACGGCAGGATCGTACCCATTCGAACGTGATGACGCACGGCCTGCGGGCCTTCAACACGAACCACACAAACACGCTGCGCCCCTTCTCTTACGTAGAAAGTAGCGCTTTCTTTCGTTTTCATAGTAAGTTCCCGCAGTACCGGCTCAATCACTTCCTGCACGTTAAATGTTGCCTGGTAGCATGCGCCCAGCCAGCCAGCCGCCCGACCAAGTCTCCAGGTTCCATCTTCCTTCTGAACCAGATAACTATCAGCCGCCAGTGTTCTGGCCAGTCTGAGCACGGTTGAACGATGCAGTTCCGTCCTGCGACTTAACTCCGCAAGAGAAAGACTTCCCTCGTCCATGCCAAAAGCACCAAGCACTGCAAGTGCGCGGCGCACTGCAATCACTCCCCCTTCACTTGAATCGTCAGTCACTGTTGGGGATGGGGGTGTGGCTTCAGGAGATTGATGTTTCATTAGATAGTCTCTGTATCGACAGGTGATACGCCATTGTATCCTTCGAAACGTTGATCCACAATCCTTTTCAGCATAATTTTGAGCCAGGCCATTAATCAAAGGCTTCCCACCAGTCAAATCGCAGAGGTTTTCTCTGGCAGGGGGTCGAAACACAATTGGCATATGCATCACTACATAAACAAGGGTTTCCTGGAGATAGTTAAATGAGTAAATCTAATATAAACAAAGACTTCGAACGCGTTTCTACTGACGTTGTTGCTAAAGCAGCGGTTTTTCAGCCTGCTATTTTTTCAGATGTAAATGGACGCCGTGGTGCGTTGCACGGAAGAATCAAAGCGCTGCGTCCGAATATGAAACTGGCGGGCCCTGCTTTTACAGTCGAAGTTCGCCCTGGCGACAACTTGATGATTCACGCAGCATTAGCGCTGGCTAAACCCGGTGACGTCCTTGTCGTTGACGGCAAGGGTGATCAAACCTGCGCCCTGATGGGCACCATTATGATGCACGCGGCACGGGAACGTGGTCTGGCTGGCGTTGTACTTGACGCCGCCGTACGCGATTCCCTGGATATCGAAGAAATGGATTATCCCGTTTTTTCCGTTGGAACCAACCCTAACGGCCCGACTAAAGAAGTGGGCGGGCGCGTGGGTCACCCCATCTCATGTGGCGGCGTAACCGTCTATCCCGGCGATTTCATTACAGCTGACGGTGACGGCGTGTTGTGTGTTGAACGTGAAAAAATCGAAACGTTACTCGAAAAAGCTCAGGAAAAAGTCGACGCTGAAGCGCGTCGTATTGCCGGAATTAAAGAAGGCAAATTGAGTGCACCCTGGCTGACAAAATCGCTTATTACTGCTGGTGTACTGAAAGAGGGTGAAGAACTGTGAGTAACAAACCCGTTATCCTGGTAACAGCAGCTGATCTGGCCCCTCAGGCCATTGCATTGCTGAACGAGTATGAAATAGTGTACGCCGGGAAGACGCCACAGCATGACGAAGTTGTGGCCCTGGCTAAGCAGCACAACCCGACAGGCATTATCGTCAGATACGGCAGTGTAACCCCCGAGATCATGGATGCCGCACCTGCGCTGAAGGTGATATCCAAACACGGTAGCGGCACAGACACGATCGATAAAAGCGCGGCCAACGAACGCGGGATTGCGGTCACCGCGGCAATCGGTGCAAATGCAGCGGCTGTTGCCGAACAGGCACTGGCGCTATTGCTTGCCTGCGCCAAGTCTACCGTAGAACTCAACGAACGCATGCACGAAGGGTTTTGGGATAAAGCGACACATAAAAGTCTGGAATTGCGCGGACGCACAATCGGTCTGATTGGCCTGGGAGCCATTGGACAGCGGTTTGCAAGAATGGCTGATGCGCTTGAAATGCGCGTATTGGGATTTGATCCTTACGCTAAGAATGTACCAGACTATGTTGAGTTAACAGAGCTGGACACGTTGTGGAAAGAATGCGATGTGATTTCACTGCACTGCCCTCTTACCCCAGAGAATAAAAACATCATCAATGAAGACTCCCTGGCTAAATGCAAGAAGGGTCTCATCCTGGTCAACACTGCACGTGGCGGGCTCATCGATGAGCAGGCGCTACTCACTGCGATCAATTCTGGTCAGGTCGCCATGGCCGGACTGGACAGCTTTGCTATCGAGCCCTTTAAAGTTCCGCATATTTTTCAACATCACAAGAACCTGATTCTAAGTCCACATATTGGCGGGGTCACTGGTGATGCCTACATCAATATGGGTGTTGCTGCGGCAAAAAACGTTCTCGCCACCGTATCTGCGTGATGGTTTACCAGGGTTTGATCTTTCTCTTGCTTCATTAATTGGTATCTACGTTCAAAAACTATGTTCTATATAAATCAACCTGAAGTTCGAACATTCGAAATCTTTTCAACCGTGCCCGAAAAGTTTCGAAGTAAAACTCGTACCGTCTGGGCTGATGCTAACCAGGGCGGTCGTGAAATTGATTGCTTTCTGGAAGGCCCGGCCTTTGATGATGAGGGTAATTTGTATGTCACAGATATACCATTTGGCCGTATCTTTCGCGTCGATCCAAGAGGCAATTGGGATTTGGTGGTTCAGTGGGATGGTGAACCTAATGGAATGAAGTTCATTTCAACAAATCGCTTGCTGGTTACGGACTATAAGAACGGGCTAATGGAAGTGGATACCAGGAAGGGCGAGGTCAAACCCTATTTTTGTCGCCGAAATACAGAGAGCTTCAGGGGGCTTAACGATCTCACCATTAGTTCTCTGGGAGATATTTATTTTACAGACCAGGGGCAGACTGGACTGCATGATCCAACAGGAAGAGTGTACCGGCTACGAAAAAATGGCCAGTTAGATCTTTTACTGTCAAATGTGCCAAGTCCAAATGGCATTGTTCTTAGCCCCGATGAAAAAGTACTTTTCGTTGCTGCGACCAGAGGCAACTGTGTGTGGCGTATGCCGATACAGGCAGACAGCAGCATATCAAAAGCGGGACAGTTTTTTACTTCTTATGGCGCAAGCGGCCCGGACGGGTTGGCAATGGACCAGGACGGGCGCCTTCTCGTGGCCAATCCGGGCCTGGCCTATGTTTGGATACTTAACCAGCGAGCTGAACCCGTCCAGGTGTTACGTGGCATAGCGGGTCATTCGATTACGAATATTGCATTTGGCGGCACCGATAAAAAAATGCTCTACGCCACCGATTCTACGACCGGGGACATTTTAACCATGCAAATGGATATCCCTGGCGCATACATGCATCGACTTTAACACGCAACAATCCTCTTTCAGATCGAACCGGGCAACACACTAATTGAAGTAAGCATTAATTTTAAGAATGTTCTATCACCAGAGTATGTCCAATCCGATGGAGCCGCACTACTTTTACAACTGACATATTCATTATTTGAACTTACTACCTGACTCAGGTTATACGGAGACAACATGACAACATTTAAACGCGCTGTAGTGCTCTTCGCAGTGACTATATCTGCTACTGCCTTTGCGCAAGATAATTATCCAAACAAGCCCATTCGACTCGTTGTTCCTTTTCCGCCAGGAGGGGGCACTGATATCATTGCCAGAGACGTTGCAAACAAAGTATCGACAACGCTGGGATGGGATTTTGTTGTTGAGAACAAGCCAGGTTCGGGAGGCAATCTTGGCGTAGACGCAGCAGCCAAGGCCCGTCCGGATGGCTATACACTGGCCCTGGGCCAGACCAGCAACCTGTCAGTGAACCCTACCCTTTATTCAAACTTACCCTACGATTCGGTAAAAGGCTTAACAGCCATCAGCTTAGTGGCGAGTGCACCCCTGGTATTAGTTGTCGCAAGCGACTCGCCCATGAAGACCTGGGAAGACGTGGTAAAAACCGCCAAAGCGCAACCCGGCAAGTTGAATTTTGCCTCGCCAGGTAACGGCACCGTCGCGCATCTTACCAGTGAGCTTCTGCAAAAAACGGCAGATATAAAATTTACTCATATTCCCTACAAAGGCGCCGCACAAGCCGTTACAGACCTGATTGGCGGACGTGTGGATTTGTATGCTTCATCTGTGCCAACCCTGCTTGGCTCCATTAAGAACGGAAAGTTACGCGCGATTGCGGTCACATCGAAAGAACGCGTAGCTGATATGCCTGATGTACCTACTGTCGCTGAATCGGGATACAAGGGTTTTGAGTCAACCACATGGTTTGGCTTTGTAGGCCCTGCCGGAATACCTAAACCTATTGTTGAAAAACTCAATGCAGAAATAAATAAATCCCTTGCGTCAGATGACCTTAAAGTCAAGTTGCGCGAACAAGGAGCGCAAGTACTTGGCGGCTCTCCTGAGCAATTCTCCGCTTTAATCAAAGAGGAGATCGATCGCTGGGCAACCATCATTAAAGATTCCGGCACAAAAATTGAATAGGTCTTAGTACCCGAACAGAGTTCTTTTGCCGCGAGCGATTATTTCATGTGGCATCGGGTTCGTCTGATTCCCGATGATCGCTTGATTTGATCGCAAGCACTGTGAGACTAGGTAAATTCACCTATTTACTAAGACCGAAAATGATCAACGCTATCCCTCAGAATGCTTGCGATTGTCATATTCATGTTTATGACGATCGCTATCCGGCAGCTGCCGGCGCGACACTTTTTCCTGCCAACGCCACGATTGATCAGTACCGTGCTGTCCAGGCCCTCACTGGAACAACGCATGTTGTTCTGGTTACGCCATCTACTTACGGTACGGACAACCGCAGCATGTTAGATGGACTGCAGAAGTTAGGCAATACCGGCCGGGCAGTTGCCGTGATAGACGGTAACGAAAGCGATGCAGATCTTCAGGCGATGAATGCCGCTGGCGTACGTGGCATTCGGCTCAACCTCTCCCTGGGCGCTGTCGGTAGCATCCACAGTCTTGTACCTCTGGCCGAAAGAATAGAGAAACTCAACTGGCATATACAAGTTCTGATGTCACCGGATCTGCTTGCAGAGAACGAATCCGTTTTTCAACATTTACCCGTTCCCGTGGTCTTTGACCATTTTGCGCGAATTCATCCGACTCAGGCATTCAATCACCCCGCTCACAACATAGTTCTCAGGCTACTGAGCGACAGGAAGGCCTGGGTAAAGCTGTCCGGCGGATACATCGTGAGTGAGTCACAAACCACGTCGGACCCTGCGCTGGACGGGCTGGCTCGAAGTTACCTCAATGCAGCAAGTGAGCAGGTGCTGTGGGGAAGCGACTGGCCGCACGCCACCGCGCAGGCAGGCTTACAGCCGATGCCGCATGACGGAGAACAGATGCAATGCCTGGTGCAATGGACTCGGAATGAGGAAACACTTCACCGGGTTCTGGTCACGAATCCTGCATCGTTATATGGCTTTACAAATTAACCAATGATTGGAAAAACAATGAACGGTACTTCAAAGATGACAACAATCACAAGACGAATTTTTTTCCTGAGCGCACTATTATTTTCTATCAATTCGGTACAGGCGGCCTCGAGCTGGCCGGATGGTAAGCCGGTGACCTGGATCGTGCCTTATCCTCCGGGTGGCAGCACAGACGTGCTGGCCCGCAGTATTGCCCAGGAACTGGACAAAAAATTAAATGCGCGCGTCATCGTAGAAAATCGACCGGGTGCTACCGGCACCATCGGCGCGGCGCGTGTCGCACGAGCGAAGCCTGACGGATTGACTCTGCTTGGCACCTCTATCGGACCACAAGCGATTGCGCCTCACCTGATGGCAAAGCTGCCCTATGATCCGATTGCTTCTTTCAAACCGGTTATCACCATTGGAACGATACCGCATGTGCTGGTCGTGGGTGCAAAACAGCCATACCAGAACGTGAAGGAACTGATTGATGCAGCCAAGGCAGAGCCGGGCAAACTGGCCTATGCCTCTGGCGGAACAGGAACCATTCTGCAAATGCAGGGCGAGCTGCTCCAGATCAAAACGGGTGTGCGCTTTGTTCATGTGCCTTATAAGGGTGATTCACCTGCCTTGCAGGATACCCTGGGACAGCAGGTTCAGTTCATGTTTGCCCCAATCGCTGCAGCGCTGCCACATATTCAAAGTGGCACCTTGCGCGCACTCGCCGTCACCTCAACCGATCGACTTAAAGCACTGCCGAATGTGCCCACAATGCAACAGGAAGGATTCGATGACTTTGCCGTCGAACAATGGCAGGCCGTTTTTGTGCCGGTAGATACACCTGACGATACTGTCCAGAAAATCAATGCTGACATTGCAGAGATGTTGACCACCCCGACGGTGAAAACGCTTGCAGACAAGCTGGGCATTACTCTGGCTGGCGGAACACCTGACGATCTGGATAAGACACGTAAGGCTGACTTTGAAAAATGGGGCAGTGTCATTAAGCAGACAAACATTAAAAATTAACGATATTAATATTGGAGAACAGATTATGAAAAAATTGATAGTTAACGCTCTATTTGCCGCAACGCTGGCTCCTGTCGCCGGACATGCCGCTTATCCTGACCGGCCTATCAGCCTGGTTGTGCCATATGCACCGGGCGGTACAGCTGATGCACTGGCACGCGTTATTGCGCAGCATTTAGGCAAAAAACTTGACCAGACTGTGGTGGTTGAAAACAGATCCGGTGCCAGTGGCATTATCGGCCAAACCTACGTGGCACGCGCCAAAGCCGATGGCTACACATTGCTTTATGATGCAACACCGCTCACAATCAATCCGGCAGTCAACAAGCTCAACTTTGACCCCAGCGCTGACCTGAAGCCATTGACCATGGTTTCAGTAACGCCAGGTATACTGGTCGTACCGAAAAGCTCCGAACTCAACAGCGTACAGGATGTAGTTGAAAAGGCAAAGGCGGCACCGGGAAGCCTGACATTTGCATCCGGCGGCACCGGCACCTTGCAGTTTATGGCAGGTGAACTATTCAGGCAGAACTGGAAAATCGACATGTTGCATGTCCCATTCAAAAGCGGTGGACCTGCGATCATGGCGACAGTGGGCGCACAGGTTGATATGATGTTTCCCAATATTTCGTCTACACTTCCCATGGTAAAGAGCGATCAACTGAAAGTACTGGCTATCACGTCGGCTAAACGCAATGAGCTGTTGCCAGACGTGCCAACGGTTGCCGAATCCGGACTACCCGGCTATGAAATTTTTGAATGGAACGGTGTTTTCGTACCCAAAGATACACCTCAGACTATTGCGGACAAACTGGAAAAAACCATCCATGCAGTCATGAAAGAACCCGAAGTTCAGGAAAAATTCGCTTCCTTAGGGGTGCAGGTAAAGACATCCAGCCAAAGCGAATTCAGGAAATTTCTTGATGCAGAGTTCGCAAAATGGGCAGACGTAGTGAGTAAAAGTAATATTAAAAAATAAATACTTGTGTCATCAAGACTGAACCACGAATGGGAGGACTGACCGGGCCTCCCTATGAGTACCAACTGACTTACTTATGAATACAGGCAAATCATTCACGTCTCCACATATTGCGATTCGTCCGGAATGGCTATCCATGCGACAGGAGGAGGCTATATGGCCAGACCTTCCCATTATCGACTCTCATCATCATTTGTGGGACCGGCCGCAATCCCGGTACATGCTGCATGAACTGGTTGCCGATATGAGCTCGGGGCACAATATCGTGGCAACCGTCTTTGTTCAATCCCGCAGTATGTATCGACAACATGGTCCCGATATCTTCAAGCCTGTCGGAGAAGTCGAGTTTGCCAATGGCGTAGCTGCTTGTTTTGAAAGCGGCCTCTATGACAATCGCAATGGATGCGCAGGTATTGTGGCAGGCGCCGATCTCACTATAGGCCAACAGCTTCACGACGTCATTGGTCAGATGAAGCAAGTTGCAGGTGCAAGGTTGAAAGGGATCAGAAACTCCACGGCCTGGCACGACAGCCCTGAGGTCAGAAGCAATCCCATTCAGCCACCACGCGGCTTATTGAGCGATCCTGGATTTCTGGATGGCGTGCGTACGCTTGCTGAGTACGACCTTTGTCTGGATATCTGGGCGTACCACACTCAGCTTTCCGAAGTGTTTGAACTGGCAAAAGCCTGCCCACAGTTGCACATCGTACTGGATCATTTAGGTGGTCCCGTGGGCGTCGGGCCCTATAGGGAAGCCCGGAAAGAGGTTTTTGACGAGTGGAAAAAATCGATACAACAGCTGGCAGCACTGCCAAATATTACGATTAAACTTGGTGGATTTGGATTGAAGGTGATGGGATACCACTATTTCGAATGTGAAGTGCCCCCTTCATCTGAACAACTCGCGCAGGACTGGCGTCCCTATACCGAAACGCTCATCGCGCTGTTTGGAACCAGCCGCTGCATGTTCGAAAGCAATTTTCCGGTAGATAAAGGGATGTATTCCTACAGCATCATGTGGAATGCATTCAAGAGAATCTGTAACGGCTGCTCTTCCGACGAGATCCAGGATCTGTTTTTTAATACCGCCAAACGTATTTATTCCCTCGACTTACCCCAGGGATGATCGTAGGGCTGGCCGGCATATGAATACCGGCCGCGCCTCCGAATAAGAGCATTGGCCACCAGTCACTGAGCCAACTCGATCTGCTTCGCCAGTTCGCCGTAGGTTGCCACTTCTCTTTTGATCTGCGCGGCAAAATCCGCGCCGCAGGTAGCATCAGGCTCCAATCCCTGGGTAGCCAGCACTTTTTGCGCGTCTGAGTTCGCCTCGTAATCTTTCACGTATCCCTCAAGTATTTTTATTGTGCTGTCCGGCGTTCCCGCCGGTGCCATGAATCCATACCAGGCATCGGCGGCGTACCCCTTGATCCCCTGTTCTTCGAAAGTCGGCACATCAGGCAGTGACTTGAGGCGCGTGCCGGCTGCTACGGCCAGAATTCGCAGACGCCCGGATCCCACTTGTGGAAGAACGGAGCCCAATGTTGCAAATGACATATCTACCTGGCTTCCCATCAGCGCATTCACACTTGCAGACGAGCCATTGAAGGGCACATGATTGACTTTAATATTGGCAATTTTCTCGAATAAGGCAGTGGCGAAATGTACCGAACTGCCAACGCCAGAATTTGCGGCCGTAAACTTGCCTGGCTCTTTTTTGATCTGCTCAAGCAGCTCGGCAAACGTACCCGCTTTGACAGAGGGGCCAACCACCAGAACCGTCGGGCTTTTGGCAATGGTGCAAATGGGTGTGAACGACTTAACCGCATCAAATTGCACCTTGTCACCGTACAGGATCGGAATCATTGTATGGTTGGTCGCTGCACCTAGCAGAGTATAGCCATCTGGCTTGGCCTGGCTAACATAGCGTGTAGCAATGGTTGAATTCGCCCCCGGCTTGTTTTCTACAATAAGGTCTTTTCCGGTATGTTTGCCAACGAAATTGGCGAATGCACGGCCAACGACATCGGTGGGCCCACCCGGTGTAAAGCCGACCACAATGCGCACCGGCTTGGCTGGATAATCGACCGTGTTATCACTGGCATGAACAGCCATACTGAGCGCAAACAGCAGCGCACCCGAAACGATTCTCTTCATATCTCCCTCGTAATTTTTTGACAGGGCGATACGCCCTGTCTTTCTTAGCTTGGGATAATATGGATTTGTTTCGGGAAGCGCAATCGTGTATCGCAGTACGAGACACGATTTGCCACATGAAATACGCGCAAATTACCGATATTAATATCGGTACCGGATAGCCTGACTATCTCCTGTTTCCCGATACTTCGAGCTACCCTGATTATGGAAGGCCTCTGCTTTGACAGACAGGCTCTTGTTAATTTCGCCTTCCACGTCCACTTTTGCCTGCCTGATATTATGTCCGCTATTTGTCTCGGCAAGCACACCATTCATACGAACACCGTCACCTCGGTTATTGTGCAGCCCGTTCTGCTTCAATATTGGGCGTTATCACAGAGTCCGTACCGGTAGATATGTTGCGCGGGCGAACCTGATGCAAAGTGTTGTCTGCTATCGGGTATGGTTTCTGAACTCGATATCCGTGCCGTTCTCTTCGTAGAAGTCTTTCGATTTGACGTTCTGATAAATCAGCTGAAAGCGTCAGACTGCAATCGCCACCTCTTGCCTCTCGTTTTCTGTCCAACGACTGGGTACCGCGTCTAATCCGTAATGCCCGCGCAGGGTGGATGACTCGTACTCGCGGCGAAACAGTCCCTTTTTTTGCAAGAGGGGTACAACGTGCTCCACAAAATCGTCCAGATGGCCGGGAAGTACCGGTGGCATCACGTTAAAGCCGTCGGCAGCACCGCTGCGGACCCAGTCTTCGATCGTGTCTGCGATGCGTTGTGGGGTCCCTGCCAGGGTAAAGTGTCCCCGCGCACCGGCCAGCCTGTGCAACAACTGACGCAAGGTCAGACGCTCGCGTGCCACGAGGCCGGTAATGACCACGGCCCTGCTCTTCGCTGCCTGAACGGTGGTCGGATCAGGGAAATCATTGAGCGTCAACACCCGGTCAAGATCGAGATGGGAAAAATCAAAGCCGCCGAATCGGTCTGAGAGACGAGTAAGGCCAACCTGCGGATCGGTCAGCTCGTTCAGTTCGTTCCACGTTCGCAAGGCCTCTTCATCCGTTGAACCGATGACAGGACTGATGCCTGGCAGCACGACAACCTGATCGGACGAGCGACCGGCCTGTCTGGCCGCCGCCTTGAGTTCGGTGTAGAACGCGGCGGCGGTGCTCTTTTCCAGATGAGCGGTAAACACCGCCTCGGCGTGTCTGGCGGCAAACCGGATACCCGTTGGCGATGACCCGGCCTGGACCAGCACAGGTCGTCCTTGTGGGCCTCGGGCAATATTCAGCGGCCCGGCAACCTTAACGTGCCGGCCTGCGTGATTGATTGCCGCAATGCGATCAGTACGTGCATAAACCGCCTGCTGTGGATCGTCGGCGACAGCATCTTCAGCCCAGCTGTCCCATAGTTTGAGTACAGCCTCAACGAAATCATAGGCGCGGTCGTAGCGATCCTCGTGTAGCGGCTGTGTATCAATGCCAAAATTCTGATTGGCCCCCCTGACCCAGGATGTGACGATATTCCAACCGACCCGGCCATTCGTAATATGGTCGAGAGAAGCGAACAGGCGCGCGAGATTGAATGGTTCGTAATAAGTCGTCGATGCAGTGGCAATAAAACCGATATGCCGGGTGGCAGCCGCCATGGCAGCCACCGTGGTTAATGGTTCAAGTGCACCACCAGCGACATGGCCTATGCCCTCATTCAGTGCCAATGCGTCGGCAAAGAATATCGAATCAAACTTGCCATCTTCAGCTTTTTTTGCCAGCGACTCGTAGTAGCGAATATCTGTGAGTGCAAGCCGCGTGGCACGCGGGTGACGCCAGCCCGCCTCATGGTGACCGCGACCGTGTACGAATAGATTGAGGTGGATGCTTTTTTGAGTCATGGCGATTTTTTGAGATAGAAGACGGCGCTCAGGCCAGTTCGGTAACGCCCAGCGCCGCCAGCAGTTCGTCGCGCAAGTCGTCGAATGCCTGACGATTCTTGCGCCGGGGATGGGTTATTGCAATCTGTCGGTCCAACGTAATATGGCCATCGTCCATCAGCAGTACGCGATCGGCTAACAGCAACGCTTCTTCAACATCGTGCGTGACCAGCACGACCGCCGGGCGATGAATCTGCACCAGATTGAGCAACAGCGATTGCATACGTAATCGAGTCAATGCATCGAGTGCACCAAATGGTTCGTCGGCGAGCAGCAACCTGGGCCGCCGAACCAGCGAACGAGCCAGTGCGGCCCGCTGCTGCTCGCCGCCAGATAACGAATTTGGCCATGCATCTTCGCGCCCACCTAATCCAACACTTGTCAGCGCTTGGCGTGCCCGATTCAACGCATCGGCATCGTGCAAGCCGAGCGTCACATTGCTTAACACGTTATGCCATGGCAATAAGCGTGAGTCCTGAAATAACACGGAAAGACTGGCAGGAACTTCGATGTGGCCATCGCCTGCCACATCAGAATCCAACCGGGCCAGCGCCCTGAGCAGGGTGCTTTTACCCGAGCCACTTTTACCGATCAACGCAACGAACTCGCCGGGTTGAATCTCGAAGGTGAGGCGATCCAGCACCGCACGCGTGCCAAAGCGGCGGGACAGATTCTCGACTTTGACTGTTGCGTTATTCATGATCCGATTGCCCTGCGATAGCTCAGGGCCTTGCGTTCCCACAGGCGGACCAGCGTGTCCGACCCCAGCCCCAAGAGAGCATAGATCAGTAATCCAACGACGATAACGTCAGTCTGACCATAGTCTCGCGCCCGGTTCATAACATAGCCGATACCCTCGGTCGTGTTGATTTGCTCCAGCACGACCAGCGCTGTCCAGCAGGTTGTCACGGCCAGTCGCAAGCCGGTGAAAAAGCCGGGTAGTGCGCCTGGTAGCGCCACGCGGCTAATGAATTCCCATCGGCTCAGTGCGCAGGTCTGAGCGAGCTCTACGTAGCGAATATCAATACCCTTGAGCGCCGCATGAGTGTTGATGTAGATGGGTACCATCACACTGGTTGCAATCAGCGTGATTTTCATTGCCTCGCCAATGCCCAGCCACATTATTGCAAGCGGAATCAGGGCCAGGGTTGGCACCGCGCGCTTGATCTGCACCACCCCGTCGAAGCTGGCTTCTCCTACGCGACTGAGTCCGGATATGAGTGCCAGCGCCAGTCCGATCAATACTCCGGAGAAGAGCCCGATATACGCCCGCTGGGCGGACGCCCAGAAATGATCGGCCAGTGACCCATCGGCCAGCAGGCGCAGTCCGGTAACTATTGCAGCGCTGGGCGCAGCCAGCTGTCGCGGACTCAATAGTCCCGATTGCGAAGCAAGTTCCCACACCAGCAACAGGACGAGGGGGCCACTAAGTAGCCCCCAGGTGCCCAGTTTGCGTGGTAGCAGGGATCGCGTTACGCTGACAGAGGCCCTGTCGTTACTGCGGCTTTCTGAATCAACCCAACGGGCAACAGGGCTTTGCTTGTCAGCAGTGTGTGCGAATGGTGTGCTCATGTCGATAACCTCAATTTTTTTCTGCGTCGAGACCGGACACTGCATCGCGAATGATGTCATCGAAACGTAAATCGAATTCTTCGCGGGCATCAAGTTTGTCGGGCAGATCGCCAGCGTCATAGATCAGATCGATCAGTTGCTGCTGTGGACCGATGGACTCAGACAGCAGCGGATAGTTCGTCGTGCCCTCGGCCTTGATGATTGCCAGCCCATCAGCCTGCGTCAGGTTCTGATTTTTCACGTAATAGGCCTGCACCCATTGCTCCGGATGCTTGACGGACCAGTCATTCGCCTTTATCCAGCTTGCGACGAACTGTCGGATCGCCGCATAACGAGCCGGATCCTTGAGCGCTGTCTCGCTGGCATACAGATAGGATGTGTTAGTGGGCAGACCTGCATGGGCTGACTCGGGCAGAGCGCTGGCCTTTTCAGCCGAAAAATCGCGCAGGTAGCGGCTGAAATGTGGCTCGTTGAGTGCTGCCACATCGACTTGCCCTGCTCGGATGGCCGCTGGGAAATCGCCCGCACGCAGCGGAACCAGCGTTACGTCTTTTTTGGTCAATCCTGCAAGCTTAAGAGCTGACAACATAAATGGCTGACGTCCGGTGCCCTCTGCATAAGCGATCTTGCGACCTTTGAGCTCCTTCAGACTATTGAGCACCAGTCCGGGCCGTACCGCCAACTGATAGTCCGGTCCCGAATTTGTCCGTACCGCGATGATCGGCAGTTTTTCACCGGCTGCATGCGCCTGTATCGGCGGCGTGTTGCCCACAACAGCCAGATCGAGTGCACCAGCCCGAAAGGCTTCCAGGATCGCCGGGCCCCCGAGAAAATTCGCATAGCTGACTTCGGATGACAATCTGGCCTGTTCTCCCGATGCCTTGAGTAACGTTTGGAGCGCTTCGTTCTGATCGGCAATGACCAATTTCGTATTCGCCGGTATCGCCGTGTCGGCGTACGAGAGGGGGGTAGTCAGGGCGGCAAGGAGCACAGCAAGGCGCAG
This sequence comes from Advenella mimigardefordensis DPN7, assembly GCF_000521505.1. GTDB lineage: Bacteria > Pseudomonadota > Gammaproteobacteria > Burkholderiales > Burkholderiaceae_B > Advenella > Advenella mimigardefordensis. Next base: position 31,726 of record NZ_CP003915.1, on the reverse strand, counting down.
TATGTATCTGTACATTTATGAATGATGTTGTGTTTTCGTGGCGAGAACCTGTATGCGCGATAGGCAATGCCCGTCTTCAATTATCACAAGTGTGTTTGAAAAACGGGCGGCGTAATGTTCTCGACTGATTAAATAAAGAAGCGAACGTGACGTTCATTAAAACATCGTGTTTCTTCAGATCAAACAATATTTAATGCATTTGTTTATGCCTTAGCGAGTGAAGGGCACGGTTGTCGATCGTTACGTATATCCAGTGGCGCCCCTGCCTAATCGGGCCAGAATCGTCGAGCGACCGCAGAGCGACGTAAATTACTTCTCCGCAATGATCGCCCACCGCTCATGGTCTCTCCAGGCGCCATCTATAAACAGGTATTTGGGAGAAAACCCTTCCTTCTGAAAACCGGCCCTGCGCACCAATCCAATGGACGCCTTATTATCAGGTTGAATATTGGCCTCTAAGCGATGTAGACCTAATTGCTCAAAGGCATATTTAATTGCCAGTTTCAAACCTTCAGTCATCAAACCCTGACCTGCCATTTTTGACGACCCATAGAATCCTAGAAAGCCACTTTGTAACGCCCCCGCTACTATTTCGTTGATATTTATAATCCCAGCTACTTTTCGTGATGTCTCTTCTCTTACTACAAGGCTAACAACGGCAGCCGTAAGGCAACGCGAAAACCAGCTTTGAAATCCTGCCTGATCTGTAAAGGGTGAAACCCAGGGGCGATGGTAGTTTTTATTTTCTAAATTGAATTCAATTAACTCCTGAGAATCCCCATAGGCCACACGTTGAATATAGACTTTATTCATTATTTCTCCAACAGAAAACCACTAATGGTAAAACAATGGCAGTGACATATAAGCACATTATATTGAAGAAAAAAATAGGCAAACCTTTCTATCGTACTCACCCTGGCATCAGGCGTAAGTAATACAATTCCCTTTCAGCCGTGCAGTTCGACGGTCATGGGAGCACATTATTTATAACATCGCTATTGCGACTTTAGAGAAGGTCACTATGGATTGCGTGGAGAGAAGCCAGTCATGACAGGCTTGAGCGGGAAGCGGCTTGAATCGTTGCGCCATAATACGCCGTCGGTGCAGAATTTAATATACCTGAATCACGCCAGCGCCAGCTTGGCAGCAGGCGAAGTCATTGCGTCCATGCATGCGGCACTGGATCTGGAACTTGCCCAGGGCGTTAACCGGGCAATCCGGATAATGACGCCCGAAATGGAGACCCTGCGCCAAAGTCTAGCTCACCTGTTGGGCGGGCAACCTCATAATATTGCATTCGCTGACACCACGACATCGGCGTGGGCATTTGCGCTTGAAGCGTTAACAACTGATCGTCGATCTGTGTCGGTGGTGGCCGTCAGAAATGAATGGGGCATGAATATTCTTTCCGCCATGTCTTTGCAGCAACGCGGATTGGTAAGCCTGAGGCTTGCGGACAATAATGCAGCGGGAAGCTTTGACCCGGTCGAACTCGCTACTACTGCCAATGGTGCCGATGTCGTGGCGGTTCCCCTGATCCCCAGCTCCTGTGGCGTGATCAATCCCATTGCTGAATTGAAAGACAAGCTGAATCCCCGGACATTGGTATTTGTTGATGCTGCGCAGGCTGCCGGGCAGATCCCGGTGCATCCCTTATCTCTGGGAGCTGATGTACTGGTTTTTCCAGCAAGAAAATGGCTAAGAGGCCCCAAGGGTATTGCCGTCCTGTATGTGTCGGATCGAGCGCTATCGCAGATGTCCAATCCCTTTCGGGTCAGCGCCCAAGGTGGGCTGCACTGGGGCTCTGATTTGCAGTTTGATACGTCGCAAGATGCCAGAAAGTTCGAGTCTTATGAGTTCAATCCTGCTGTGCGTGCAGGTTTGAAGCAGTCTGTGGAGCTGCTTGCTGACCTGGAAGCTGACAAGATAAAGAGTGCAATTGACGTGCTGGGGCTTCACCTAAAAGAGTCTTTCAGGCGTCATCGGCTGCCGGCCCTGTTCGAGAAGCACGACAATACAAGTGGCATATGGACATTCAGTTGCCCGGAAATATCGGGCATGGACGATATCGACCGGTTGCGAAAAAAGGGGCTGGAATTGGGATCCGTGTTCGGTGAAAGTAATCGTTTGGTTTTATCCGATAGAGGAGCGAAGTTTATCACCCGAATATCGATACATTATTTCAACACTAAAGAAGATATTGAAAACGGAATCAGCATACTGGCCGATGATATAAACATGAAAAGGCGTTGATTATGCTTCGTGTCGATACCCAAAATCATACCCGTTGCATCCGTCCTGTTTCTTTTCAGTGATGCCAGCAATACCCCCGCTTACGAGTAGTCGCTCTGCGGCCGCTCCCGGTTGTGCACGATATTTGCAATCTGTTCCGTACGCTGCTCTCCCCATTGGCAGAGTGGCGCTAATGCGCGGGCCAGCGAGTAGCCGAAACTGGTTAGGGAGTACGCGCTCCTGGACCCAAGCCGCTCATTAGCGTTTCGTGGCTTACTTTATCGGCGTTGTCAGTGCTTTGTCGTCGGTATCAACAACAAAGACAGCCAGCAATTTTGCCGGTTCCGTTTCGCTGGTATTACGACTGATCGAATGTCGTGCCCCCGGCGGTTCAGACCAGCTTTCTCCCGCCTTGTAGACCTTGGTCTTACCCTCGTTCACCTTTGATTCGATCGAACCCGATACAACGTAAGCATAAATAAAACCGGACTTGGCGTGAACATGCGGCACCGATGCGCCGCCCGGTGGATAATCAACTTCAACGGCGATTAAAGACTTGCCTGGCAGGTTAGGGATCGTTTGTTCAAAATTGGGCGTCACCGTTTCATCGCCCCCATGCGCAAAGGCGGGAGCCGTGCAGGACAGGATTGCAAATAGGCCAAGCGTGGCAATTGTACGAGGAATAGTCATCTCTTGGTTACTCCGATTTGGTTATTTATTTAGGCTGCATTGCAAAACCAACGCCGAAGCGATTCCATGCATTGATCGTTGCAATAACAAAAGTCAGCTCCGAGAGCTCTTGTTCAGAAAATTGCGCAGCCACCTCTTGATAAACATCGTTGGGGGCACCGTTGTCGGCAACACGCGTCAGGGTTTCGGTCCACAAAAGAGCCGCGCGTTCACGCGCGTCGAAGAACGGCGTTTCCCGCCAGGCGCTGATGGCCATCAGCCGCCGAGGGGGCTCACCTGCCTTCAGCGCATCGCTGGTATGCATATCAATGCAGTAGGCACATCCGTTTATCTGCGATGCGCGAATTCGAACCAGTTCACGTAGTGTTGCGGGTAAGACCGATTGCGAAATCGCTTTCTCCAGCCCCATCATGGCTTTCATGGCTTGTGGAGCGGCTGCGTAATAGTTGATTCGATTGGACATACATAATTCCTTGCTTTTTCTATAAATGATGTGACCGCTCTACTGTATTACATATGTACTTTCGGATAAACCATGTAAAATCGTTTTGTTTGTACGAGAAACAGGACAATCATGGCGCTTGATCGATTAGAAGCAATGCGTGCATTCTGCAAAATTGTCGAAGTCGGCAGCTTTAAAGGAGCGGCCGAGTCTCTGGGTCTGGCGACAACAACCGTCTCGGGCCAGGTACAGTCGCTGGAAAAGCTGTTAGGGATCAAGCTGCTGTATCGCAGCACCCGCAAGGTTTCGCCAACCACAGAAGGTACGGCGTATTACACGCGTGCCCGCGCGGTGATTGATGATGTTGATGAGCTGGAAGCCTCCGTAGCAATGAATCATCGCGTTGTTCGTGGCCGCGTATCGATTGAAATGCCTTCACCAGTTGGCATTCATCTCATTATTCCGGCACTGCCCAAGTTTACCGCCCGCTTTCCCGATATGCATCTTGATATTGGCTGTGGTGAACGTGTGGTGGATTTAGCGCAAGAAGGCGTCGACTGCGCGATCAGGGGTGGCATCGTCTCAGACCAGGACGTTGTCTCCCGCAAGATAGGACAGATGCGATTTTGTTTCTGCGCCTCACCAGCCTATTTGACATCGTCTGCGCCTGTTAATCACCCATCCGATTTATTGCAACACAGGCATTTGGGTTTCAAGTTTCCCGGAACCGGCAGGCGGTTTGTGCCGACACTGACTCGCGGGGACGAGCGTTTTACGCTGGACCACCCACCTGCCATGTACTTTAACAACGGCACGGCAACAGCCGCAGCCGCAGCAGTCGGCCTGGGTGTGGCATTTCTGCCCCGGGCTGAAGTCAATCGTCAGTTTCATACTGGCGAGCTTGTGGAGATTTTTTCCGACTGGAGCATGGCCAGCATGCCGATGTCGATTGTCTATCCCTACAACCGGCATCTTTCCGCTCGCGTGCGCACCATTGCAGACTGGGTCAGCAACCTGATGGCGTCGGATCCCTTATGGTGTCTGCCCGGATCTGGTGAGAAGTAAATAGTACGCTTACGAGCATTGACTCAGTTTTCAGCCGTCGCGATGTACCATCGAAAAGCCCGCTGGAAAATCTGCACCACTTCTTTTTCTGACCCCACTTCCCGGAGCAACCGGGCCAGATGTCCGCTGTTCGCAAATCCCAGTCGATCACTCACGGTTGACAGACTTTCTTCTTTGCCCAGCCGCCGTACCTGATAGCGGCGTGCACGCCACCCGCATCAGAGTCCGGAAACGAGTCATTCTTTCGATCCCGGGGCGACTCGCTCTGCCGCTCTGCTACTTCTCCCGGTTGCGCACGATATTTCCAATCTGTTCCGTATGCTGCTCTCCCCACTGACAGAGTGGCGCCAACGCGCGAGCCAGCGAGCGGCCGAAGTCGGTTAAGGAGTACTCGACCCTGGGCGGAATTTCGCCGTAGTCGGTGCGTTCGACCACACCATCCTGCTGAAGCTCTTTCAGCTGTTGAATCAATACCTTGTCGCTTACTTTTCCCACGGCGCGCTTCAGCTGCCCGTAACGATGTACTTCATGGGCAAGGTGAAACAGCACCAGCGGTTTCCATTTTCCGCTTAGTATCGCCAACGATGCTTCCAGACCACAGTTGAAATGTTGATTCAGCATAAATTCTCATTCGCCAGGTACTTACCAAAAGGTGCATACTATACCAAATGTTTAACTTTGTTTATGCTATCACCTTCTACTGTTCAGGAGTGAGTGATGAGTAAACTAGCGGGAAAAATCGCGGTCATTACCGGCGGCAATAGCGGTATCGGTCTGGCTACGGCCAGGCGCTTTGCCCAGGAAGGCGCGCAGGTGGTTATCATAGGGCGCCGCCAGAAACAGCTTGATGAAGCCCTTGCACTGATAGGTCATGAGGCGCTTGCGATTCAGGGCGACGTATCAAATCTGATTGATCTGGAACGTATTTTTTCTCACATCCGGCAAGTGAAAGGGAAAATCGACATCCTTTTCGCTAATGCGGGCTTGGGTGAGCTTCAGCCGCTGGGGACAATTACCGAGGCATCGTATGAGAATACGTTTAACGTTAATGTAAAAGGGACGCTGTTTACCGTGCAAAAAGCGCTTCCGCTCATGACACACGGCGGTTCAGTTATTCTGACCGGTTCGACAACCGGCTCAATGGGCACGCCGGCATTTAGCGTATACAGCGCGTCGAAAGCGGCCATTCGTAACTTTGCCAGAAGCTGGGCGCTGGACCTGCAGGGAACGGGGATCCGCGTAAATGTGCTCTCCCCTGGCTCCACAGCAACGCCTGGGCTGTTTAATGTACTGGAGAGCTCGGGTAAAAAAGAGAGTTTGCTGGCTGATTTCGCTCAGGATACGCCGCTTGGACGCATTGGAGATCCAGATGAAATCGCCGCTGTCGCCTCATTCCTGGCGTCAGACGAGAGCAGCTTTATGACTGGCAGCGAAGTCTTTGTTGACGGTGGGCTGGCGCAAATATAAGTGATACCGGGCGTCGGCGTACATTTTCCGGGCGAAGATCGTCGACCATCGGTGAAAACCGGCGCCCAATAAAAACAGGCTCTGGAGAAAGCCGGAGCCTGTTTGCCGATCTGTAGCGTGACAGATTTTTTCCTGATTCGCTTCAACCAAAACGCGACGTCCTGCCCATTGCGCGGCAAATCGGCTCATTCGATGGCTGCAGTGGCACGTCGCTAAGCTGCAATCTGTACCGGTTGATCCCTCATTCGCTGTGAACTACAGTCACCGCACTTAAAGGTACTCAGAATAAGATCAATAAAACTGCGCACTTTGGGATCCATATACCGGCTCGACGCGAATACGGCGTGAACAGGAGCGGGAGCATCGGCCCAATCAGGAAGCACCCTCTGCAACGTGCCTTCGGTCAGATAGGGTTCAGCCATGAAGCGCGGCAACTGCGCGATCCCAAGTCCTGCAAACGCGAGGTTTCTCGCAGAGATCGTACTATTGACCGCACAGCGCGGAGACGCCGTGATCCTCTCTGTGTCTGATCCATTGACAAGGTTCCAGTTCGAGCGGCCACGCGCTTTTATCATGATCAGATCGTGATGCTTCAGATCACTAACGGTCGATAGCGGCGGTGCGCTATTCAAATAATCAGGAGCGGCATACAGCCCGAACACCATATCGCCGAGCTTGCGCGCAGAGAGCCCTGAATCATCAAGCGTACCTACGCGAATCGCGATATCAAACCCTTCATGAATGATGTCGACCAGGCGGCTGGTGTATTCGGCCTCCACTGTCACCTTCGGTGACTGCCGCAGAAACGCCGCAATCCATTCGTCCACGACCATCGTCCCGAATTCAGCGCCTGCCGTGATTTTGATCAATCCTTTCGGCTCTCGCGACTGTTGCGCTACCGAAGCCTGAGCTGCCTCGGCGGCAGTCAGGATGCACATGGCGCGTTCGAAGTAGTCGCGCCCGACCTCGGTGACGCTCAGATGACGTGTCGATCGGGTAAGAAGCTGCGCGCCGAGTTTTTCTTCCATACGTCGAACGATGCGGCTGACGCGCGCCTTATCCGTGCCGAGTCGGTCCGCGGCCGCCGTAAAGGAGCCATCGGTTACAACCGCAGCGAATAATCTCATTTCTGGTAGATCTATTAATGTGTTTGTCGTCATAGCAGGTGACTTTTAACGTTAGGTAAACCAACAGACTGAGGTGCACCGCTCCCCTGGAACGGCTTGATTAAATGTGCAGCAATTATTGTATTTATGGACAACAGTCTATCGTATTCGTCACTATTTATCAAATTTGTGGTTAAGACTATATTGTCATCAATTGACATTTAACCAGCCCCGACCGCAACGAATTCTGCACTCAGCGCCAAACGACACACGAAATTGCAGTTGTGATCCAGCGCTCCTGTTTTAATTTTTTCCTTTCCTTTTCAACAGTAGTACCTTCAATGTATCCCTCCATTATGTCTTATCGCAAACGACCAATATGGGCCGCCTGGATTGTCAGTGCCATGACACTCGTGATGCTGACTGGTTGCAATGAACAACCCCAAACAGCATCCATGCCACCCCCCTCCGTCAGCGTGGTCCAGGTAGCGCTGCAAAACGTCCGACTATGGGACGACTACAACGGCCGTATTAATGCTGTCGAAACCGTTAAACTGCGCCCGCGCGTCTCCGGCTACATTGAGCGTGTCGCCTACACCGAAGGCAGCCAGGTGCAACAGGGCGATGTCCTGTTCCTCATTGATGCAAGTCGCTACCGTACCGTCCTGGCACAGGCCAAAGCCCAACTGGCGCGCGCCCGGGCGCATGCCAGCCAGAGCGCCAGCGAAGCCAAACGGGCGAAGATGCTGGTCGCTCAGCGTGCCGTGTCTACCGAGATGTACGAACAACGACGCACTGCCGCCGCAGTCGCACAAACGGATGCGCAGGCGGCAGAGGCCGCCGTGAGTGCTGCGCTTCTGAACGTTGAGTGGACACAAGTGCGCGCACCGATTTCGGGGATTGCAGGCAGGGCCGAAGTGACGGCAGGCAATCTGGTCAGCGCTGATGATGCTGCCAGTGTACTGACCACACTGGTCTCACAGGACAAGGTATACGTGTATTTCAACGCCGATGAGAATGCGTTCCTGCGCTACGCAGAAATGGCACGCAACGGTCGACGAGGCAGCGATCTGGACGGCAAGTTGCCCGTACAGGTCGGCTTGTCCGACGAAGATGGATTCCCGCATCACGGTACTGTCGACTTTCTTGACAACCAGATCGACAGCAATACCGGCACCATTCGTATGCGTGCCGTACTGGACAACAAAGACGGGGCGTTGACGCCCGGCCTGTTTGCACGCGTGCGCCTGCTCGGTAGCGGGCAATTCGATGCCCTGCTGATCGACGACAAGGCGGTGTTGACCGACCAGGATCGCAAGTATGTGTGGATTGTTGACGACAAGGGCAAGGCGCAGCGCCGCGACGTCAAGCTTGGCCGCAAAACCAATGGCCTGCGCATTGTCGAAAGCGGCCTCGCCCCTGGTGATAAGGTGATCGTCGACGGCGTGGATAAAGTGTACATGCCCGGCCTTCAGGTTGCTGCGAAAACCGTGCCATTGCAGCCGATCGCAGTCAACGTCGCGAATAACTGAGGAACCCGGCGCTATGGATTTTTCAAAGTTTTTCATCGACCGCCCGATCTTCGCTGCGGTCCTGTCTATCGTGATTTTCGCCGCCGGCCTGATTGCGATCCCGATTCTGCCGACGAACGAATACCCTGACGTCGTGCCTCCGTCTGTCGTGGTGCGCACCGTGTATCCGGGCGCCAATCCCAAGGTCATTGCCGAAACCGTGTCCGCCCCCCTGGAAGAAGCGATCAGCGGTGTTGAAGGCATGATGTACTTCAAATCGGTCGCCGGCTCCGATGGCGTGCTGCAGATGACCGTGACGTTTCGCCCTGGCACGAACGCTGACGATGCCACCGTGCGTGTTCAAAACCGCGTTGCCCAGGCGCAGGCGCGTCTGCCCGAAGACGTGCGCCGCCAGGGCGTGACCGTACAAAAGCAGTCACCCACGTTCATGATGGTTGTTAATCTGGTCTCGCCGGACGGCCGCTATGATTCTCAGTATCTGCGCAATTACGCGCGCTTGCATGTCAAGGACGCGCTTGCGCGGATCCCGGGTGTCGGCGACGTTGGGGTGTTTGGCGGCGGCGACTATGCCATGCGCGCCTGGCTCGATCCTGGAAAGATCGCCGCCCGCAACCTGACCGCAAGCGACGTGGTCACGGCAATGCGCGAGCAGAACGTGCAGGTGTCAGCTGGCCAGATTGGCGCCGAACCGATGCCCAATAGTCAATTTCTAAGCCTGATTAATGCGAAGGGACGATTGAGCACCGTCGAGGAATTCGGCGATATTGTGCTCAAGAGCGGTCGCGACGGCGAGATTGTGCGCCTTCGCGACGTAGCCCGTCTGGAGCTTGGCGCAAACGACTACAGCTTGCGCTCCCAACTGGACGGCAAGAACACCGTGGCGCTGGGCATATTCCAGACGCCCGGCGCCAATGTGCTGGACATCCGAAACCAGGTGATCGCCACGATGGATGAGATCCAGAAGGGCTTCCCACCCGGCGTCAGCTATGCGTCGGTGTACGACACCACCATTTTTGTGCGCGACTCGATCAAGGCAGTCGTCAGCACGCTACTGGAGGCGGTGCTGCTGGTCGTGCTGGTGGTTATCCTGTTCCTGCAGACCTGGCGCGCGTCTATCATTCCGCTGGTCGCGGTGCCGGTGTCGGTCGTTGGCACCTTCGCGGGGCTGTACCTGTTGGGCTTCACGATCAACACCCTGAGCCTGTTCGGACTGGTGCTGGCGATCGGCATCGTGGTCGACGACGCCATCGTCGTGGTCGAGAACGTTGAGCGCAACATCGAGAAAGGGCTGACCCCGATGGCCGCCGCGCATCAGGCGATGACGGAGGTATCCGGTCCCATCGTCGCCATTGCACTGGTGCTGTGCGCCGTATTCGTGCCCATGGCGTTCCTCTCCGGGGTGACCGGCGAATTCTACAAGCAGTTCGCCACCACCATCGCCATTTCTACATTGATTTCGGCGGTCAATTCTCTGACCCTGTCTCCCGCCCTGGCTGCGCGATTGCTCAAGCCGCACGATGCGCCCAAAGATGCCCCATCGCGTATGATCGATCGCTTGTTCGGCTGGCTATTCCGTCCGTTCAACCGGTTCTTCCAGAAAAGTGCAGCGAATTATCAGGGCGCCGTGTCTCGCGTGCTGGGCAAGCGTGGCGCGGTATTCCTGGTGTATGTAGTGCTCTTGCTCGGTACTGGTGTGATGTTCAAGGCGGTGCCCGGCGGCTTCGTGCCCGACCAGGACAAGGGCTATCTTGTTACCGGGGTCATCCTGCCACCAGGCGCCTCGCTCGAACGCACCGACGCGCTGCTCAAAAAGGTGGTTGACATCGCCATGCACACCGAGGGCGTAACGCATACGGTGACATTTCCGGGCTTCAACCCATTGCAGAACACGAATTCACCGAACACAGGTGTGACTTTCCCTGTCCTGAAGCCGTTTTCTGAACGCAAACGCAGTGCCGCGCAAATCAATGCTGAAATCAACCAGAAGATTTCTGCATTGAAGGAAGGCATCACGTTCTCAATCCTGCCGCCGCCGATCCTGGGGCTTGGCAATGGTGCGGGCTATTCCCTGTACGTTGAAGATCGTGCAGGGATGGGATACGGCGCACTGCAAAATGTGATGGGGGCGCTGCAAGGCGCGATTTCGCAAACGCCCGGCATGACCTATCCGGCCAGCAGCTATCGGGCCAACGTGCCGCAGTTTGACGCAGAAGTGGACCGGGTCAAGGCCAAGGCTCAGGGTGTGCCATTGACCAGTGTATTCGACACCTTGCAGACCTATCTCGGGTCGGCCTACGTCAATGACTTTAACCAGTTCGGACGCACCTGGCAGGTGATCGCACAGGCTGACGCCGAGTTCCGCGACGACGTTGAAGACATCGCCAACCTGCGCACCCGCAATGACCGCGGCGAGATGGTGCCGATCGGCAGCGTCGTGAAGATCAAACAAACCTTCGGCCCCGATCCGGTGATGCGCTTCAATGGCTATCCGGCCGCCGACCTGGCCGGCGGCGCTGATCCGCACGTGCTGTCTTCGAATGAAGCGATGGGCAAAATTACCGAATTGGCGCAGAGGATACTACCGCCTGGGATGCAATTCGAATGGACGGACCTGAGCTACCAGCAGGCGACGCAAGGCAAGGCGGCATTAGTGGTGTTCCCGCTAGCCGTGCTGCTGGTGTTCCTGGTGCTGGCCGCGTTATACGAGAGCTGGACGCTCCCGCTGGCCGTGATCCTGATCGTGCCAATGTGTCTGTTATCCGCGCTGTTCGGCGTGTGGCTGACCGGTGGCGACAACAATGTATTCGTACAGGTCGGCCTGGTGGTGCTGATGGGCCTGGCATGCAAGAACGCGATCCTGATCGTAGAGTTCGCCCGCGAACTGGAAATGCAGGGCAGCGGCATCATCGAAGCGGCGCTGGAAGCCTGCCACCTGCGTCTGCGCCCGATTATCATGACCTCCATTGCCTTCATCGCCGGCACCGTTCCGCTGCTGTTCTCCCACGGCGCCGGCGCAGAAATTCGTGCAGCGACCGGCGTCACGGTGTTCGCGGGGATGTTGGGCGTCACCCTGTTCGGCCTGTTTCTGACTCCGGTTTTCTATGTTGCCTTGCGTAAACTGTCCGGGCGCAAACTCGTTCAACATGGCGCATCAACCTTTGCCAATGAGCCGCAACATGTCATAAAGGATAATCCGATATGAGAGTCTATATAGGTGGCGTACCATACGGATTGGGTAAGGAAGGCTCCGGCCCCCCATGGTTCTGGTACTATGCAGATCAGCATCGAGAAGAACAAAACAGAAAGTATTGGCAACAATCATTCGCAGTTGCTTCAGAAAAACAAAAGCGTCAATGTAAGAGATGGTTATTACATCGATGTTGCCGACGAACTGATTATCAATGCGGGCAAACGCATACTTCTTAAAAGCGCGCGGAGAAATCCGCGAGCATAGCGCCACTTCAATCAACAACCTGGCATCAATTTATAGCCGCCGACGTATGACTCAAAATAACTTCCCCGAACGCACATTGACGATTGACGGAACCCGCATCCAGAGCATAGAAAGTTTCTACGCTGAGATCAACCGCGTCTTCATGGCGAAGGAAGACTGGAAACTAGGTGTTAGCCTTGATGCCCTGGACGATATGCTCTACGGCGGATATGGCGCAGCGCAAGGCAACGCGCCGGTGAAGCTGCTCTGGCTCAATGCCGAACACAGTCGCACAAAACTCGGTATCGCCGCGACGCGTGCCCACTACCTCGATAAATTAGCCCGCCCTGAAACCTTCAACCATCAGCACTGGCTGGGTGTTCTGCATGCCCTGGAGGCGGGTGACGGCCCGACGTATTTCGAGCAAATCTGTCAGGTCTTCGCCAGCCATCCTCGCTTCACGCTAGAGCTGGCCTGAGCAATTTTTATCGACACGCATCACTGATTAGTAATGATCCTAAACGCTCAACAATTACGAAGGCCCGCAAACTTTGTGAGGGCTCATAATTAGTGAAGATTTTCGGGATTTGTCTCACATTTAATGCACATTCCAGCCCTCACAAAATCACGCTGTTTATTGCTATACGGCGATATTGACTTCCATGAAATATCTGCATATCAATCCCTGGATACAGAGCTTTGCAGTTGACTTTCAAGGTGATGGCGCTCAATTGCCAGTTCAATGAGGCGTGTAATCAAATCGCTATAGCTTAAGCCGGTGGCTTCCCATAGCTTGGGATACATACTTATGTTGGTGAACCCAGGTAACGTATTAATTTCATTTACAATTAATTTTTCGTCCCTGGTTAAAAAGAAATCGACCCTTGCCATCCCTGAGCATTCCAGAACTTCAAACGCTTTCCGGGCGGTACTACGTATATGATTACTAGTCCCCTCGCTAAGCTGAGCGGGGACTACTATTTTTGCACCTTCTGACTCTATATACTTGGTGTTGTAAGAATAAAAGCTCTCGCTGGTTACTATTTCACCGCACAGGCTGGCTTCCGGTCTCTCATTACCGAGCACGGCACATTCGATCTCTCTGCCATCAATGGCCTGCTCTATCAAAACCTTATTGTCAAAAGCGAAGGCCGTGGATAGAGCTGCCTCAAACTCCTCCTGCGTCATAACCTTACTCACTCCCACCGACGAACCCAGATTAGCCGGCTTAATAAATAATGGCAACCCAAGCTGCTCACATACAGACTCGAAGCTTAAATTCTTTCTGTTGTGTTTTTTCACGCTTATAAAGGGAGCAACATTAAGCCCAGCTGCATAAAGCAAACGTTTGGATACGTCCTTATCCATACATATTGCAGAACTGAGCACACTGGAACCGACAAACGGAAGGTTAGCTATACGCATAAGGCCCTGTAGAGAACCATCTTCGCCAAGAGTGCCGTGAACAACTGGAAAAATAACATCCAGTTGTGAAAACTTTTGGGCACCGTCTGATTCGACCAATTGATTTAGATGCTGTCCGGGGAAAAGTGCTACACGTCTGCCAGACCTATTCAGAGCGATAAGCTCCGGATTTTCTGCGTTTAATAAAAAACTCGACGCTTCATTAAGGTGCCAGCCGCCATTTTTATCAATGCCAATGAGCGTTACGTCGAACTTTGTTTTATCAATGGCTTCAAGTATATTTTTCGCCGATTGAAGGGAAACCTCATGCTCAGCTGATTTTCCTCCAAAAATAATTCCGACATGTTTTTTCTTCATACTGAATCGTCCTTTTAACTATCTGTTTTCAGACTAAAAATACAGTCCGACCGTCTGTACTGACTATAAAATTCTATTCTGCCAAATACCTGATCCCGCATTATTACTAGTCTCAAAAAATAAAGGCAAGCCTGTATAAGCTTGCCTTTAATACAACGATCAATTGCAAATTCTGGATACTGTATTAATTGCGACCCATTTGCACTTAATGTGAAATCGACACCAAGCGTTTCTCAACTTATGGCCCACAAAATCTCAGGCTATGACTTTACCTACAGACAACTTTGTCGGGACTCACAATTAGTGAAAATCAAGGGATTGATTTTAAAGCTTTTTTCATTAATTGTGAAAATGCCTATTTTCGAATTCTCATCATTAGTGAAAATTTCCGGAAGTTGTACAAATATTCTCTGTGCATAAGGAGGCTATGCGTAGCGTAGCTGAGTTCCTTGACATGTCATCTAATTCACGTGTTTAATCTAAACGACACGATGAAAAGGACTGTGTATGTGCGCTCGTATAGCTTGCGTATCCTACCCTCCATAGCGTGCGGCAACATGAATAGAGGGACGACTGTAAGGAACCTTGAGGCGATCTTGTGTGTAATTAGTTTTTGCTTCTCGTGAATTCAATTGATTTTAAAACTTATAGTTTTGCGGATTTAATTGTTATCCAGCCTGGAGAATTAGTGAAAGTTCAGAAAAATGACAAGTGAATTGAAACTGAAAGTTAACGGCAGCACGCAGGGTATCGACGTTGAGGCCAACACCATGCTGCTCTACGTCCTGCGCGATGGGCTGGAACTGTACGACCCCAAGTTTATCTGCGGCCTGGGCCAGTGCGGCGCCTGCACGGTGCACCTGGATGGCAAGGCCATATGCCCTGCGTGACCCCGTTGTCGCAGGCAGAGGGCCACGAGATCACCACGCTGGACGTACCCGAGTCACAGTCAGTGGACGCCGCCCGACTCGATGCCTGGCTGGCCATCCACCCGGACAACACTGCCACCTTGTTCACCGGCAACATAGAGCAGGGCAACGGCTCACTCAACGCGCTGGCGCAGATTGTCGCCGAGGAGCTGGCCTTCCCGTTCGAGCGCCTGTCGATGGTCATGGGCACGACTAGCGTCCATGAACTGGAGGACGCGCTGGAAGCTGATGGTCAGGTTTCTGCCAGGCTGCGCTCGCCCAGCAAGCATGAGACCACCTTTGTCATGGAGGCCTGTGCCGACGAGCTGGCGGCCGCTGCGGGCAAGGATCAACCGCCCTTTCACCCGCAGCACATGGAGGACGAGCACGCCATAGCTGTGCTCAAGGCCGCAGTGCAGAAGTACGGCTGGGACGAGCGCCCGGCCCATGACAAGAAGCGCGAGCGGGACGGCAAGCTGCCGGGCCACCCCACCAGCCTGCACTTCTCCGAAATCCCCGACGACATAGAGATGATGCTCGTCAACAACAACCCCGAACACAAGTTCACTGGTGGTGGCGAGCCCTCCACCAACCCCACCGCTGCTGTCATCAGCGACGCCGTCTTTGACGCCACCGGCCCGCGCCAGATCCCGTTCACGCCCGAGCGCGTCAAGGCTAAATTAGAAGATTTATAAATGGTATTTTTAACTGAGGAGATAAAATGAATTCGCGAACAGCTGTAGCTATTATGTCATCTATGGTGTTCGGTATGACAATTACCGGCGCTCATGCGGAAAACAGCGGACCTAAATATAAGCCAGTCACAGAGAATAGAATAATAGAAAATTCAGCAAAAGGTGCGGAATGGCTAACAACTGGAATGGATTATCATGAGACGCACTATAGTCCATTGAATCAGATAAATAAATCTAACATTAAAGAATTGGGTCTAGCCTGGTCTTATGATTTAAAAAGTAGCCGAGGAATAGAATCAACCCCAGTAGTCGCGAATGGCATAATGTATGTAACCTCTAACTGGGGGGTCGTTCATGCCATTGATGCTAAATCTGGAGAAAGCATATGGAAATATGATCCAGAGGTGGATAAGGGGAAATGGGGTGTCAAAGCCTGTTGTGATGCGGTAAATAGAGGCGTTGCTTTATCTGGAGATAAGGTTTATGTAGCTGCATTTGATGGGAGGCTAATCGCTCTGAATGCATCTACCGGGAAGGTCGTCTGGGAGAAAGATACATTCGATGGAGAACAGGGGTTCTATACGATAACTGGTGCGCCAAGAATAGCGGGAAGTCACGTAGTTATAGGTAACGGAGGAGCGGAGTATTCTGGACGTGGGTATATTACATCTTACAATGTAGATACCGGAAAAAAGGAATGGAGATGGTACACCGTTCCTGGAAACCCAAAAGAGCCCTTTGAGAATGAGGCGATGAAGAAGGCTGCCAAGACCTGGGACCCTGCTGGGGAGTGGTGGAAGAACGGTGGAGGCGGAACTGTCTGGGACTCTATGGTATATGACCCAGAGCTTGATACGTTATATATTGGCACAGGAAATGGAAATCCATGGGCGGCAGCACTTCGGAGCCCAGCAGGTGGCGACAATCTATATCTAGCGTCTATCGTTGCTATAGACCCTAACAGCGGTGAATATAAGTGGCATTATCAAGAGACGCCAGGCGATAACTGGGACTATACGTCGGTGCAGCCAATAATTATGGCTGATATAAAAATAGATGGCAATTTAAGAAAAGTATTATTGCATGCTCCGAAGAATGGATTCTTCTATGTGATAGATAGAGAGACAGGGAAGTTTATATCCGCTAAAAATTATATGGACGTCACTTGGGCGAAAGGGTACGACGAGAGTGGAAGGCCAATAGAATTTGCGGCAGCAAGAGACACAAAAAATGAATATTTGCAGATACCAGGACCGTTGGGCGCACATAATTGGCAGCCTATGTCATACAGCAAAGATACGGGGCTTGTTTATATACCGGCTCAACAAATATCAGTAACATATAAGGATCAAATGGATTGGCGCTTTGAAGATCCGAAACCCGGGGTGAGAGGCTCGATTATTGGCAGGAACGAAGCAAAAACAATGGGGAGTAGCAGCGCTGTTAGCGAGTTTGGTGAGCTAGTGGCATGGGATCCGGTGTCAAAAAAATCGCGTTGGAGGGTTAGATATGATGCCCCTTGGAATGGAGGTGTGTTGTCTACCGGTGGGGACTTGGTATTCCAAGGAACGGCTGATGGGAAATTTATAGCATATGATGCAGAGACCGGCGATAAATTATGGAAGTTTGATTTGAATGGTGGGGCAGGAGCTGGAGCTGCAACATATGAAATTGATGGAGAGCAATATATCTCAATACCAGTAGGCTGGGGTGGTGCATATGGATTGCCCAGAAAGGTGGCTGAACAGCGTGGATCCGGCACTGTATATACGTTTAAGCTGGGCGGTAAAGCCGTTTCTCCCGGAAGTTTGCAGGAAGGGACAGGAAAATTAGTTGAAGGCGTTGATTATGACCCGTCGAAAATAGAATATGGAGAGAAGCTCTATACGAGTTCCTGTGCAACTTGTCACGGAGCCCCAGGAGCGACAAAAGGCGGAGCGTTGCCAAATCTTGCGTACGTGGATAAAAATATAGTGGAGAATCTGGGCATTTTTGTATTCAAAGGGCCATTCTATAGCTTAGGGATGCCGGATTTTACTGACAAGCTGTCGCAAGATGATGTTAGCGCCATAAAAGCATATATACAGGGGACTGCAGATGCGATAAGGGAAAGTGGCGGTAAAAAAATCAAGGATGAAACAGTGCATTGATGTTTCAGGGGAAATAATGCGCCCGGCCATTATTGTGGCTCGGGTGCATTTTATTTATGAAAGAGGAATGAAATGATTAGAGTTGCTTGTGCATTGTCGCTGATAGCAATGGTATTGTTGTTACCTGCCAAGGCGGCTTATGCCGATGAGGTAAAACAGGGGGATGACATATTAAGGCAATACCCAGAAGCCAAAGAAGGGTATATTAGATACATAATAAATAGTCAAAAAATAATAGAAAAAGATGTGCAAAAAATCGAGGTGTGGGCGTTCAAGAATATTGAGGTAAATTGCCGAAAAAATAAAATAGGTGGGCAATTCAATCCCAACCTAGTACCGGGTAGAGGGCTGATGTATTGGGAGTTGGACACTAATAACAAATTATATGGAGAACAGGGCGAGTGCGGCGATGCCTGGAAAAGAAGAGTGGATGTGAGGGCGAAAAAAGACGTCATTCATTTAAATAGAACTGTTCCTGTAGTAGTAATGGTGCCCGAAGGGTGGGGCGTAAAATATAGAGCGTTGCGCGAAGAGAGAGAAGAGCAGGCATCGGAAGGTTGATTAACAGGTCACCGCAATCAGTATGTCCTGCTAGCCTCGCGTCCTGAACGCGTTAAAGACGCGCATCGAAGAACACGACCGGATTTATCGGTTCAAGCGCCAGCACCTGCCAGGCCTGCATTTGCTCTATGACCTGGTCAGTGACTGAGCTGATAAAGTCCGCAGAGACGTTCGTGCCGTACTGCTCAGCTTCGCTTGTGTAATCTCTTTATTTATATATACAACTTTGCGTTGAGAGCATATGCACGGCCTGCGTCGTATGGACTGCTGCCGGTAGGCATTGGGAATCTGACCACGCTTGCGCATTTGGCGCAGGGTAGAATGCTCGGGTTTCTGATTTATACCCAGATGCACCCGACGCATGGCCGTGCATTCCACCGAAGGCATCTCCCTGACGCATAGCAGGGATGGCCTCAATGAAGACATGTGGAGATGCCTCTGTGCCCGGCGTCTCTGGCGCTCCATCATGACCTGATGCGTTATCGCCTATACGAGCTGCTGATGGCATATGACTCTCCAAATATTCATTTATCCCTTGCCCCGCGTATTCGATCCGTTTGCAGCGGTTGCTTCAAGCCGGGACAAGCTGCACGGATTTTTTCTTCACTTATGAAGTCAACCAAACGACCTATTCGCCGACTTTGCGCTCTTTCGCTTATAGACCACAAATCCATCTTCCGATAACTCCATCCCCAAAGGGCCGCACGGCCATCAGCATCCAATGCGGCAACAGCGAAGTGTGGAGCATATATACTCGGCTCATCAAGACCTAACCCCACAAAACGGCGGTTGAGTTGGCGTAAAGGGTTTGGTATGTAGAAGCCCTGCGGCCCAGGCACCAGTTTTGGTATATTGTGCGGCTGATCCTCTTGAATGAACCAACACGGTGTCGCTGCAAAATCGCGTTGAGCTAGCCTGTTAGCAATGAATATCAGGGCAATCCAAACAAGCAAGATGAGCAGAATTACAGCTAGAATGCTAAATTTAAACCAACGAAGTTTCATAATCCTCTTCCTATCCAACCAGGGGGAGCATTTAATATATTGAGTACATCGTCACGTGTTACTAGCTGTTTACGTAAACCAAGATTATACCCAGCGGTAATCGCCTGCGCATCGGCTTCATCGTCACCCGTCTCTGTATTTTGGCCCCCACTCCCCCCGATGTTGTCCAAGCCTTGCGCCTGACCAGCGCCACGTAGTGCATTTTGTAGAGGAAGTCCCATTCTTGCCGCAATGGAACCAAAATGCATATTCGACCAACCGGCGTAGTAATACACA
The DNA here is from genome assembly GCF_000521505.1 of Advenella mimigardefordensis DPN7. GTDB lineage: Bacteria > Pseudomonadota > Gammaproteobacteria > Burkholderiales > Burkholderiaceae_B > Advenella > Advenella mimigardefordensis. The sequence continues at coordinate 12,383 of NZ_CP003915.1, read as the reverse complement.
GCATGACGATTACCCAGCCTATTCAACCCTCCCCAGACGGGGTAAATGATAGGTTTGTGATCCAACAAGAATTACCCGAGGCAATGGATCACGCGGTAAAGGCACTGTGTGATTTAAAGCTGCAAATGGATCAGTTTGCGCACGGGGCCGTTGGGCAACCGTTTCTAGATGATTGGATGGATGCGCGGAATACATGTGCTTATACTGGTGATGCGTTGCTGCGCCTCGTATTGCCATTTCTAGCACCAGCATCCTATCGAATCTAGAAAACACACGAACCTGAGTTTGATTGCAATATCTGTAGTCTATCTCGTACAGCTCCGATAAATTTACTCCCTCATTACGTTGAGCTCATAGAATCCTGCATTCAATTGCCGGAGAAAACGCATGTTGTATCACCTTCCTTACAATGCAATAGAGCGCTAAGTTCTTTAGTCCGTGCTAACGTTTTCACCTCAAGACAGCCAGCAAGAACGGAAGCGTACATAGAGCCGCCTCTTGCGGAGGAAGTCTGAAACGAACAATCGGCATCGCGAAACTTTATCCAAGCATTTTGTGCTGTTTTCAATTGTGGCACCAGAGTAGCATCCGCTCTGCTATAGACCTCCCTGTATGCCTTGTTCAACTGAGCATCTGCATGTTTATAATCGGCATTCGCGCATTGGTTTATATCAGCTTGCGTGGTGGCATTATTGCAGTTTAGTGCGTAGGCTGACTGCGTGGATAATGCCAAGAGCGCAAATAAGAAAAATGTTTTCATGAAGAAGTCCTAAATTGGCTGAGAGTCAATTAACAAAGCAAGGCGGTTTCGACAATAACGATTGCCAGAGATTGAGGCCGTCTACATAGCGCTTCATACAAAATAATAGGTGCATGCAAAATAATGCGCCCATATGAAAGGCTCATTATCGGTGCATTAGCCTGGTTTTATCCGCACAACGCGACGATAGAAACTCGTAAATCACTATGGCACGCGAGAGACGATAAAAGAAACTTCGTAAGTATGATTAGGATAAGCGGTATTCAATCTCTGTGTCAGCTCTTGCTTTGTGATTTTTTTGCTATATGCCTCGTGGAGCCACACGTATAAGTCCAGCTCTTGTTTTTTAGTGTCGACGGGCATGCGCTTATAAGTCGGATCAGCCTTGATCTGAGCCAAAATTTTGTTAAACCATTCATTGAATTGTTTATCTTCGCCTGCTTCTATCAACTTAACTTGCTGAGTCGTTGACATCTGATTGACGGCCTCATCTTCGGCAGTCGTACACCCCTGAATGAATGGTACGCTCATCGCGACAGCCAGAAGAATTCGACCATTCATCTTGTTAATTCGAATATTCATTGTGTATCCTTAAAATTTCAATACTAATTCATGTCGTTTCGTTAGTAACGATGCCAATGACTTAGAACCGCACGGCTACATTCGCTTCAAGGCCATGCTCTCTCACGCCAGACCCAAACTGGCCTTGGTAAGCAATACCAATTGATGATGCTTTACCCATTTTCACAGTTAAACCGGCTTCCAAAACGACTGCATTTTTCGCTATCGGTGTCCCCTTGACGCTAAATGACGCTTGATTGTTAAACGAAAGATCGGTTTTAGGATTCACGCGATTGAAGGCGTGCCTCCAGCCGATGCCACCATGGACATCCGCCTCTGTTGCGCCTAACTCGAAAGTCGATGTCGCCCTTAAGCCAACGGTCGTGAATATGTTACCGTTAGACTGGGATTTTCCTGATAAAGACGCAAGCCCGCCATCTTCAGAGAAATGCTTGGCCTTAAAGTGTACGTAGCTCAAGTTGGCAAAAGGCTCCAGCGCTGCAACAGCAGTGTCGACCCGGTAACCCAGCTCGCCAAACGCCTGGAATGTACCCGCGTTATAACGAGCAGATAGCTTGTCAGAAAAATCGGAAAAGGCAACGCTTCTGTTGGTTTTGATTCGATGCCAAGTGTATCCAAGACCCGACCGGAAATTCCAGGCATTGCGTTGCGTACCCGCGTAAAGACCCAAGTGAAAATTATCACTGGACCCTGATGAAGCACGTCCATTAGCATGAAAGGAGGTATGACTATATCCAGTTAGCACACCGAGACGCCAATTTTGACCGACAAATCGGTCACCACCAAGGATGAACCCGCCGGTGCTCTTTCTAAAACGCCCGGCGTTACCATCGGCCTTAAATTGTGCCCAAGCACCAAAGCCTTTCCCCCAAAACGTGATTTCGCCGGGCGCGGCTGGAGCCGCGGATTGTGCCCCTGTACCATAGCGCAATCCAGAGACGCTTGCGGAGCCAGTGCTGCGGAAAGCGGCTCTCAGTCGATCATTGGCCGCATCGCGAACGAAATGACTATCCTCAACCAAACCTGCCCGAATAGATGCATGGATTTCACCTGATAATTGATCGAATGCATTTCTTGCCTGCCAATCGGACAGAAAAAGCATGCTGTTGTAAATTGCATTATTTGCGCCAAGTTTCTCGACTGCACCACCCGTAGCACGCTGATTATGACTATCCGCAATGTCTGCAAAGGCAACGGAGCTACGTGCCAGATCAAGGAACATATTACGAGAATCGTAGATCAGATTCATATCAACAAAGGGCGTATCCGGCTTGACTACGGTGCCATAGGTTCCATATACGCCGCCTGTTGCACTTATCAGGGTATAGCGATGATTTAATCGGATCGTACTGCTTGTTTCCGGCTGAATAATAACGGATGCGCTACCATCGATCGTTGCACGACCATTAACATCTATCAGGTCCGATTTTCCATCGGCTGCCAATTGAGCCAAGTAACTGGATGCGGCTCCTTGAATAAACTCGCCAGTTACTGTCAATGCGTTAACGACTTGGGCTGCGTCCAGCGTGCTTCCAGGAGAAACCATACCGCCTTGAGAGAGCGTTACGTTCCCTACCGACCCTGTCCCGGCAAGCACACCGCGATCGGATACGCTCACATTGCCTTCAACGCGACCTTCAACGCCCAAGGTGCCTCCAAGCACCGTAGTGCCTCCGGTGTAGGTGTTTTTGCCCGTCAGCGCCAGGATGCCGTTTCCTCTCTTGGTGAGGTCGCCAACGCCTTTAATCGCATTGGTCCAGACCGAGTCATAGCCTTGCGTATCAACATCGAAAACGCCTTGATAGCGGAATTCTCCAGGGCCATTGATTGCATTCCCTAGATTCAGGAGCCCTTGACCATACTTCGCGGCATCTTCAAATAATCCGGATTTCGTAGTGGTGGTGAGGATGGTCTCGATCGTCTGGCGAGCATCAAAATAAGGAAAGGCGGAGCGTACCACCGCTGCGGCGCCCGCCACGTGCGGTGCGGCGGCAGAAGTCCCATCCTCTTCTTTGTAAGGTTTTCCGGTAGATGTCGGCCACGTGGAATACGGAGCACTGTGGGAACCATCCTGCAAATCGCCGCCAGGCGCTGCCAGACACCAAGCTGCTGCTGCTCCACAACGATTGCTATAACTGGCAATCGTTCCGTCTTTATCGACGGCCACAACGGCAAGGATGGCCCCCTTCAAATCAGAGAAATCCAAATTCTCGGCATACTCCGTGGTTTTGCTGTCAAAACCATAGTAAGTGTCCGGATTGTTTGGATCGTAGTCATCCCTGGAGGTATCAATGAAGTTGTAGAGTACTCCAGCCTTAGTATTCTCCGGATTGATTAACGGCAGCATTGCGGGGCCGCTCGGAATTGCAGAATATCCATCTGGCTGAAACACAGCATCGTTTCCAGCGGCAAAGACCAGTACCATATCAGCGCGTGCCGCTTCTCGTAATGTATTTGCCGTGTCCTCAAAGCTCTGAGGATTATTAAAAATGCCTTGATAATTCAGCTTAGCGTATTTGTCGTTCGGAATTGAGCTACCGTTTTCGTCCTTCAGCAAATTACCATCTTTATCAGTCTTTTCCTCTCGCAGAGGGGGATCAGGCTCACCATAGCTGCCATTTAAAACCTTTGCGCCAGCGTCAATAGCATGCTTAATGGCAATATTTGTAATATCAACGTTTGGATCACTGCCAGTTACCCCCACGGCTCGAAGCGGCAAAATCGTCGATTCATAAGCGACTCCCTGCATGCCTTTTCCATCGCGTGCGGCACCAATAATGCCCGAAACATGGGTTCCGTGGCCCGCAATCTCACCATCGCTTTCATCTATACCGTGGCTGACATCATTGGGAGGCTTGTCCTTGCCGAAGTTTCTTAAGGCGCTGGAAATCCTATTCTTGAATTCAGCATGATCAACATCCAAACCCGTATCAACTACGGCAACAATGACGCCCTTGCCCGTATACCCTTTGAGATAAGCAGGCTGCGCGTTGATCATTGACACACCCCAGTTTGCCCTGTACTCGGCATCAGGGATGAAATTAGGTGGTGCACCCGCACTTTGAGCAAAACCCAGGCCAGGCGCTAGCAATCCAAAGCAAGTAGCTAATTGCCAATTCTTACGTCGCATGATCATCCTACAATTTGTCGTTAATTTTAGAAACTCCCTGTATGGATACAGGGAGAGAACATGAATTCTTTATTTCAATATATTTCTAAACTAGTTATTCAAAAGTATAATCATTCGGCGCAAAATTACGTTTAAACTGATATCAAAATCCCGCTGTTACTTGCATAAATCTGCTATAACTTACATATGTATTGCTGAAATTTAAATTCGCAGGGAGACTATTTTGCAAAAAACGCATGGTTTTCTTGGCGAAAGGCTTAATGTCTCTACGAAAACGAATTTTTATCGGTGGCAATAAGGGAGATGGTCATTGAGTAGCGAAGGCATCCTGGATTCAGTGCCCGATAGTTGGGGACGAAAATTTGAAGGCGACGGCGCAGCAGTAACAAATTCGCATGTCGCGCCGACAACCATCCACTTTACGACCAAAGCCTATTTTTTCTTGATTATGCTGGCCGCTCAGCCACAGCGAACCATCGCTATCAATAGCGATCGCCGGACTATCGATGTAGCGCCGGCAGGTTCCATCGAAATAGTACCTGAACATTCAGAGCTTTTTTCCCAATGGCGGCATCCCAAGCACAGTATGTTAATTGCATTAACTGAACGCCGTTTGCACCGCTTGACACATCATGAGTGGGGAGAGAATATCCCTGAGTTTCATTTACCCAGACTCGGCGTAGTTGATAAAAAGGCGCTAGCTCTTGCATCCGAAATACGTAATGAATTACTAACCGCGTCTTTATTCCATGAAGAGAGCATTGAGTCTTTGCTTACGCTTTTTGGAATACATGTTCTTCGCACGTACAGTTATTTCGGAGCCAATCAACCACAAAAGACAAAAATTACTGGCGGACTGACACCAACGACTAGAAAGCGGATAGTCGAATACATTCATGCCCATCTTTCCGAAAAACTCACAATCGACAGACTTGCTGGCGTTGCCCAGTTATCCCCAAGCCACTTTACGCGAGCATTTCGGCAATCTCTGGGCCAGTCTCCTCACGAATTCGTTCTTACTGCTCGTTTACAGACGGCGAAAGGGATGATTCTGACTTCCGGCGCATCATTGAAAGAGATCTCTAGGATCAACGGGTTCTCAAGCAATAGTCATATGACTACGTTGATGAAAAAAAAGTGGGGACATAATCCAACGCAAATTCGCTATTCGAATTACGATACGGCTTATATTGATGAGCACGTGCGTCAGCCACCTGATAGCTTTCGCCTCAAATAGACTTGCAAACGTTAAATATAACAAAACAATAGGCAAATATTTCTAAGAAATTTGCCTATTGTTTTTACTAATTGCTCTAGTGTCCGAATAAACTCGCCAATTGTTTGACGATTGCACTTATTGTGAAATTCGGCACAACCTAATGTCGGGTCTCAGAATAAGTGAAAATCGAGGCATTGATTTTAAAGGCTTTTTTCATTAATTGTGAGAATACCTATTTTCGAATTCTCATAATTAGTGAAAATTTCCGGAATTTGTCTCACAATTAATGAAAATATTTATTAGAACAAAATTAGTCCATAACCAATTGATTTTTAATAATAAAAAATCTATTACCACTTTCTATAGCTATCCCGGACTAAACATCCCCAGTCTACTGAGCTAAGAGTAGCAGAGCGCTTGAACGGCCAAACACTAACCGCAGCCTCAGGCATCTGGGTGGCATCAGTCCTGCGAACTTCGAGAAGGCCGCGGCGTGAGGCTGGCTAGTGTCTTAAATCTCTGGGTAGCCCACTCATAAAATTTGCCCTTTATTCAAGGCATCATACCGCCCTGTCTTTGGTGAGCTATTGCAGCTATGGCTTAAATTCTTGCGGATACTTAGCTCGAAGTTCTCTTTCCCTTGTCTCGTAATTAGGATCGACTTCATGAGGTAGTCGCACCTTCAACCCTTGTCTGATTTGAGAAGCGATAAAGAAAGCATCTCCTAATCTATCGAAAAACACAGGATCACTAGCATCAAACTCTTTTGCTGAGTACGTACCAAATGTAAGCTCCCATAACCGAGCCTTATCTTTTTCCTCTCCTGTTAAAATTCTTCGGACAAATGTTAATTGCTGAACGATCGAGTCATACATAACCTCCAGAGAGCTAATTGATTCTAATTCTTGCTTGCTTCTATTAGCTTCATAACGTCTATTAGCCATTATTAACGCCCTATCAACATATTCGATGGCAGTCTGAGGAATATGTATTTCCATTATTTTTTGCTCCAAGCACTCTTATCTGAACTAAACCACTGAGTAGCACCACCGTTAGTTTGGAATTCTACTCCCTTGACAGACCAATTATCCAAGGCAGGTGAAGCTGTACTCCCCCAACTGGAATCACTTCGGCACCACCCCGTTTTTTGTCCGCGATAAACATCTCAAATCACCGCCCAAAAGAAAACAGGCTCCGTCGAAAGAACGAGAGCCTGTTTACCTATCTATATCGTCGCTACCGATTTTTTCACTAATTGTGAGAATGCATTTTCATTAATTGTGCGACTTTTTCACTAATTATGAGAATCGACAAAATTAAACGTCCAGATTCCCCGCCATCAACGCATTACGCTCAATAAATTCACGCCTTGGTTCCACCTGGTCGCCCATCAGCGTAGTAAACATTTCATCGGCAGCAATCGCATCCTCGATCTGTACGCGCAGCAAACGACGCACGTTGGGATCCATGGTGGTTTCCCATAGCTGATCAGGATTCATCTCACCCAGACCTTTATAGCGCTGTTTGCTCACCACGCGATCGGCTTCGCTACGCAACCATTGAATGGCTTCGCGGAAGTCGCTCACGTACTGTTCCTTGCGCTTGTCGCCTTCGCCACGATACACGCGTGCGCCTTTGCCGACCAGGCCGTTGAAGGTATGCGCGGCGCGAGCCATGATGCCGTAATCGGTGCCATCCACAAAGCGACTGTCGAAGACAGTGACCTTGATATTGCCATGATGCATACGACGCAACACCAAACGATGTTTCTCGGTTTCCTGATCATATTCAGCAGTAACCGTCACTGCCTGTGGATGCAGCGGATCCTGCAATGCGGCCTGCATCTGTTCGGCAGAGGCTTTGGCAGACGCATCGTCTTCCAGATTGATCACAACGCCTTCCGCAATGGCGGACAAGGCTTCTACATCCATGATTTTGGACAGACGAAGAATCACGCTGTCAGAAATCACATACTGGCGAGCCAGTTCAGCCAGAGCATCGTCGGTAATGGGTTGCGCACCTTCATGAGTTTCCAGACCCGCGTCTTTCAGGGCCACCTGCATCATGAACTGCGCTTCTTCGGCCTGGTCCTTCAGGTATCTTTCGTCACGACCCACCTTGACCTTGTATAGCGGTGGTTGTGCAATATAAACATAGCCACGCTCAACCAATTCCGGCATCTGGCGATACAGCAATGTGAGCAGCAGGGTACGAATGTGTGCGCCGTCAACGTCGGCATCGGTCATGATAATGATGCGGTGATAGCGCAGTTTTTCGATATTGAAATCCGGCCCGATGCTGGTGCCCAATGCGGTAATCAAGGTTGTGATTTGTTCACTGGCAATCAGTTTGTCAAAACGCGCTTTTTCCACGTTCAGCACTTTACCGCGCAATGGCAGAATGGCCTGGAACTTGCGGTCACGACCCTGTTTGGCCGAACCACCCGCAGAGTCACCCTCCACAATATAGATTTCAGATTTGGCGGGATCTTTTTCCTGGCAGTCGGCCAGTTTGCCGGGCAGGCCAGCACCTTCAAGCACGCTTTTGCGACGGGTCATTTCCCGTGCACGACGCGCCGCTTCGCGGGCTCTTGCGGCATCAACGATTTTGGCGCAGATGGCTTTGGCATCGCTGGGGTTTTCCAGTAGCCAGGTTTCCAGTGTACGGGCCACGGCCTCTTCCACTGCAGGACGTACCTCGCTGGAGACCAGCTTGTCCTTAGTCTGCGAACTGAACTTGGGTTCGGGCACTTTGACCGACAGTACGCAGCTCAAGCCTTCGCGCATATCATCGCCGGTGGTATCTACCTTGGCTTTCTTGGCCAGTTCGTTATCGGTAATGTACTTGTTAATGACACGTGTCATCGCGGCACGCAGACCGGTCAGATGGGTACCGCCGTCGCGCTGCGGAATATTATTGGTAAAGCACAATACGCTTTCACCATAACTGTCATTCCATTGCATGGCCACATCAACGGTAATGGCCGGGCCATCGCCATTGGATTCAGTAGAGACGGCAAACACGTTCGGATGCAGGACCGTTTTTGTGCGGTTGATGTATTCGACAAATCCTTTTACACCACCGGAAAAGGCGAAGTTCTCTTCCTTACCCTGACGTTCATCCACCAGACGCACTTTCACGCCATTGTTCAGGAACGACAGTTCGCGCAGACGCTTGGACAGGATCTCGTAATGGTATTCCATGTTCTCGAAGATCTGCGTATCGGCCAGGTAGCGCACTTCGGTACCTGTTTTATCGGTTGTGCCGGTCACTTTCAGAGGTTCAACGCGTTCGCCGCGACGGAACTCCATTTGGTGGATCTGTCCGTTGCGACGAATGGTCAGGCGCAGCCACTCGGACAGCGCGTTTACGCAGGACACCCCAACGCCGTGCAGACCGCCAGACACTTTGTACGAGTTCTGGTCGAACTTACCGCCGGCATGCAGTTCGGTCATCACGATTTCAGCCGCACTGCGGTGGAACTCATCGCCCTTGTGTATGTCAGTTGGAATACCACGACCGTTATCGGTAACCGAAATGGAATTGTCGGTGTGAATGGTTACCACGATATCATCGCAATAGCCCGCCAGCGCTTCGTCGATCGCGTTGTCTACCACTTCGAAAATCATGTGGTGCAGACCGGTACCGTCCGATGTATCGCCAATGTACATGCCGGGACGCTTGCGTACGGCCTCCAGGCCTTTGAGCATTCTGATGGAATCGGCGCCGTATTCGTTTTGCTGAACTGGCTGGGTATTTTCTGACATAGTGTTGGTAACTCTTCGATTAATTAACTGCTTTGGCGGAAGCGACTGTTTTAGCGCAGCGGCAATATTTCACTTGAAATTAAAAACAATTCACCGGTGCATCTCGCCACAGGCACCCCGCTGTGAACAATAACCGGCCACCCCCTTGCAGGGCAAAGATCGGGCCGGCTGTCACGGTTCTTAGATACGCATTGGCATGACCACGTATTTGAAGTGCTTTTCATCTGGCAGTGTGATCAGTGCAGAGGCGTTGACATCGGGCTTGACCGACCAGATCACCTCTTCGGTTTTGGCCATGGAAAGCACGTCCTGCAAGTAGGTCACATTAAAGCCAACGCTGAGCGGCTCAAAGCTGTAATCAATTTCGATTTCGTCCTGGGCATTTTCCTGATCTGCATTGATATATTTCATTTGCAGCAGATTGTTTTCCAGGTTCAGCTTGATGCCTTTGAGCTTGTCTGTCATGAGAATGGATGCAATGTGCAGACTGCTTTGCAACGCTTCCCGATTCACGTTGAAATGACGGGTGTAATCGCTGGGAATAACACGCTTGAAATCGGGGAACTTGCCTTCGACAAGTTTGGAAATCAATTCAATGTCGCCGAAAGTAAAGCGGATCTGACTGGCGGACACGTCAATATTGACGGGTTCGTCGCTGTCGTCCAGCAGGCGCTGCACTTCAAGAACGGTTTTGCGCGGCAGGATGACTTCGCTGGAAGACTGAATGCCTTCGATCTCTTCAGCGGCATGCGCCAGGCGGTGTCCATCTGTGGCCACGGCACGCACCATGCCTGGCTCAAATACCATGAGCGTACCATTCAGGTAATAACGGATGTCCTGTTGGGCCATGGAAAAATGCACCATGCCAAACAGCTTGCGCAATGCCTTTTGCGGCATGGTGAACGACACGTTCCAGCTCTCTGGTACCGACACGGTTGGATATTCGGAACCGCTCAGGGTTTGCAGCTCCAGGCGGCTTCTGCCTGACTGGATGCCGAGTTTGCTGTCCTGCAGCTTGAGTTTGACTTCGTTGGCCGCAGGCAGTGCGCGCACAAAGTCCAGCAATTTACGTGCGGCAACCGTTGTAGACTCCACATCGTCACCCACGCCGAAGTCGGCATGCGTGGTGATCTGAACCTCTAGGTCCGTTGCCACAAACGCAATTTTATTCCCCTCTTTACGCAATAGAATATTTGCCAGGATCGGCATCGTATGCCGGCGCTCTACAATCCCGGCGACCGTTTGCAGCGGTTTGAGCAGCGCATCGCGATTCGCTTGTAACAGTTGCATGATTATCCTTTTAAGGTTTGTTCCAATACGTGTAACTGGTGATTCAACTCGGCGTTCTTGGCACGCTGTTCTGTAATCTTGCGAACTGCATGCAGCACCGTTGTGTGATCTCTGCCGCCGAACGAATCTCCAATTTCCGGCAGGCTTTTCTGCGTTAATTCCTTGGCCAGGTACATGGCGATCTGCCGGGCCATGGCGATATTAGCCGGCCGACGTTTCGAGTACATTTCCTGGACTTTCAGCTTGTAAAAATCGGCCACCGTCTTCTGAATGTTTTCAATGGTAATTTGCCCGATAGATACCGACAGCAAATCCTTGAGTGCTTCCTTGCAGAATTCAACGGTGATTATTTTTACGCCATGAAAACCCGCGTAAGCAGACACCCGGGACAGCGCCCCTTCCAGCTCCCTTACATTACTACGCAAATGCTTCGCTATGAAGAATGCCGCCTCTTCCTTCAGGACGATGGACGTTTTTTCTTCGGCTTTGCGCAACAGAATGGCCACGCGCATTTCCAGCTCAGGCGGTTCGATCTGTACCGTGAGGCCCGAATCGAAGCGCGACGTGAGCCGGCTGTTGATATCCTGCAGTTCGCGCGGATAGGTATCGGACGTGATCACGATCTGCCGACCACGCTGCACCATGGTTTCATACAACAGGAAGAACTCTTCCTGCGTGCGCTCTTTCTTGCGGAAAAACTGGATGTCATCGATCAGCAACAGGTCCAGCGAATGATAATACCGTTTCAGGTCATCAAATGTGTTGGTCTGGAACGATTTGACCATGTCGGAATAGTACTGATCGGCATGGATATAGCGCACACGGCTGACCTTGCCGGCCTTAAATAGCGCATTGCCGATGGCGTGCATCAGGTGGGTCTTGCCCAGACCTGTGCTGCCATACAGAAAGAACGGGTTGTACGAAGAGACACCCGGATTTTCCACGATTTGTGCGGAGGCGGCATTGGCCAGCTGGTTGGATTTACCAATAACCAGACTTTCGAAGGTCAGGTTCGCATTCATGTGCGAACGTTTGTATACGTGATCTTCCGGCGCCTGGCCGACCGTTTCGATAACCACTGTCGGCTCTTTGCCTGTTACTGCGGGTTCAACGACCGCAGTGGCCCGCGCTGCCGTATGCAGCGCCGCGCTGGCACCATGGCCATTGGGCTGAACGGACCCGTTCGTATATTCACGAGGCGCAGGCGCACCGGCCGGCGCAACGGCAGGCATACCGGCAGGGGGGGCCACAGCCGGGCCATGAACCTGCGAAACATGGTGCTGGTCGCGCCGGGCAACCTGAAAGATGACCCGGATGCCGGGCCGGTTGAACCAGTTGCTGGCCAGTTCCTGGATACGCTGGGTATAGTTGGTGCGTGCCCAGTTCTGTTTGATGGCGTTTGGCGCGGATACACGAACTTCGCCCAGTTCTTCATCAAAACTGAGAAAAGACAGGGGATGCACCCATGCCTTCATCTGTTCGGGAGGGAGTTCCTGGGCCAGAGAATGCACGCAGGATTGCCAAAACTCTTGCATATTGACGTCAATCTGAAAACGTCCTATTTTACCCTGAATCGGACAAAGTTATCCACAGGCAGCCCGGCTATTTCAAAGTTTCCACAGTAACTAAACGTTT